>CAYTYV010000251.1:0-9475 GCA_964441055.1 uncultured Polyangiaceae bacterium
GCCGGCCTCGGCGATCCCGAAAAGAGCACCGCCACCATTCGCGGCATCTATCGCATCCACACCAAGCTGGTGGCCGCCACCATGGACTCGGACGAGGTGGGCGAGGAGTTCGAGCTGCGCGACGTGCCCTACGTCCAGTACTTCAAAGAGGGCTATGCCCTGCACGGCGCCTACTGGCACGATAAATTCGGCCGTCCCAAGAGCCATGGCTGCATCAACCTAGCGCCCGAAGATGCCCGTCGGCTGTTCTGGTGGACCGGGCCCGAGCTTCCGCCGCGCTGGCACAGCGCTCGCAAGGCGCTGACCGGAACGGTGATCTTCGTGCACCAGTGACGCGCCTCGTTCAGCGGGCGCTTCACAGCCTCTCAGCGGGCTAGCTTGTGCTCCTCGATGGCCGCGTAGCCGACGGGCACCACGAACAGCGTGAGCAGGGCCACCATCATGCCGCCCAGGACGGGCAGGGCCATGGGCAGCATCACGTCCGCGCCGCGGCCCGTCGAGGTGATGACGGGCAACAGCGCCAGGATGGTGGTCGCGCTGGTCATTAGACAGGGCCTCGCGCGGCGCACGCCCGCCTCGAGCACCCAGCGCCGCACGGTCGCCGCATCGCTGGGAGGCCGACCGCGGAACCGCTGCCCGAGGTAGGTGGCCATCACCACGCCGTCGTCGGTGGCGATGCCCAACAGCGCGATAAAGCCCACCCACACCGCCACCGACATATTGACCGTGCCGACCTGGAAGACGTCGCGCAGCTCGCTTCCCCAAAGCGAAAGGTCGAGAAACCAGCGCTGGTCGTAGAGCCAGATGAGGGAAAAGCCGCCCGCAAAGGCGAGGAGCACGCCCGAGAAGATGAGCAGCGCCGTGCTCAGCCGTCGGAACTGGAAGTAGACGAGGAGCAAGATGATGGCCAGCGCCGCGGGCAGCAGCACCATCAGGCGCTTTTCGCTGCGCACCTGGTTTTCGTAGCTGCCCGCAAAGGCGAAGCTCACGCCGTCGGGCAGGTCGAGCTCGCCCTGATCGACCTTCTGCTGCAAGAAGCGCTGGGCCTGCTCGACCACCTCCACCTCGGCCCACCCTGACTGCTTGTCGAAGATCACGTAGCTGGTCGGGAAGGTGTCCTCGCTCTTGATGACCTGAGGACCGCGGGCATAGCGAATACGGGCGAGCTCGGCGAGCGGGATCGGGTGGCCGAGCGGGCTCGGCACCAGCACCTTGCCAATCGCCTCGGTCGAGTCGCGGCGCTCGCGCGGGTAGCGCACGCGCACGGGATAGCGCTCGCGGCCCTCCACGGTCCGCGTCAGGGTCTTGCCGCCTAGCGCGATCTGGATAGTCTCCTGCACCTGGGCCATGGAGATGCCGTGGCGGGCGATCTGTCGCCTATCGATGTCGATCTCCAGATAGGGCTTGCCCACGATGCGGTCGGCCACCACCGTCTCGGGCCGAACCGCGGGCACCTGCCGAAGCAGGCGCTCGAGCTCGGTGGCCGCGCGCTCGACCGCGTCTAGGCTGGGCCCCCGCACCTTGACGCCCAGGGGCGCTCGCATGCCGCTCTGCAGCATGACGATGCGGGCGGCGATGGGCATGAGCTCGGGCGCGCTGGTCAGCCCGGGCGCCTCGGCGGCCCGCTGGATCTCGTGCCAGATGTCCTGGGCATTGCGAATGTGAGGCCGCCACTGACGAAAGGGGCGTCCGTCCGGGTCGGCGATGAGCTCGCCGTTCGGGGCGCGGACAAAGCGCTCTTGCTGCTCGTCGTAGCGGAAGGTCGCGCGGCGGCCCTGATCGTCCAGCTTGTACTCGGGGCGGTAGCTCACCACCGTCTCGAACATCGATATGGGCGCGGGATCGAGCGGGCTCTCCGCGCGGCCCAGCTTGCCCACGGCCGACTCCACCTCGGGGATGGCCGAAATGGCGGCGTCCATGGTCTCGAGCTGCTCGAGCGCCTGGCCGATCGACGCGTGCGGCATCACGGTGGGCATGTATAGGTACGAGCCCTCGTCAAAGGGCGGCATGTACTCGCGCCCGAAGCCAGGCAGGGCGTGGGCGAGCTTTTGCACGGGCGACAAGGTGCGCACGGGCTCGGGCAACCACGAAACGATCTCGCCGAGGCCGCGCCAGGCCGTCAGGCCGAACACGATGACGGCCCCGGGCACGGCCACAACGAGGGCCTTGTGGGCCAGCGCTCCGCCCAGAAGCCGCGGGTAGGCGCGCAAAAAAAGCTGAAAGGAGCCCAGCAGCGAGGCCACCAGGGCCGCCACGAAAAGACGGTTCAGCCACCAGCCTCGCTCGGCGCCGAGCGGCAGCCAGTAGTCGGCCAGCACCACCACCACGGCCAGGGCGGCGATGAGGCTCGCGCCGAGCCCGGGCAGCTTGCGCGCTCGGCGGGGCAGCAGGGGCTCGGCCAGTCGGACCGCGGCGAGCAGCACCACCACCAGACCGAGCAAGGCGTGCACGGCTATGGCCAGCACCAGCCCAGCGAGCACCAGGGCCCAGTCGACCCAGGCTGCGGGTCGGCCTAGCGCTCGCGCGATCGCGCGGGGGCCGCGCTCACGGGGGGGCACGGCCGGCCGCTTGCGCCCGAGCAGCAGATGAGCTGCCGCGGGCAGCACCACCATGGCCACGAGCAGCGCGGCCGCCATGGCAAAGGTCTTGGTGAAGGCGAGCGGCTTGAACAGCTTTCCCTCGGCCTCGGTCAGCCCGAAGATGGGCAAAAAGCCCACCACGGTCGTCAAGGTGGCGGTGAGCACGGCGGGCGCCACCTCGGCTGCAGCGCGACGCACCACGGCCTGGCGGCTCGCCTCGGCGGGCGCTTGCCGCAGCCGAACCATGATGCTCTCGCTGAATACGATACCCATGTCCACCATGGTGCCGATGGCAATGGCAATGCCGCTCAGCGCCATCACGTTGGCATCCACGCGGGCGAGCTTCATGGCCACGAAGGCGCCAAGGATGCCCAAGGGCAGCACGCTCGAGACGAGCAGGGCGCTGCGCAGGTTGCGCAGCATGACCAGCACCACGATGATGGTAATGAGGATCTGCTGCGCGAGCGCGCCAGACAGCGTGCCCAGGGTCTCGCCGATGAGCCCTGTGCGATCGTAGAAGGGCACGACGGTGACCTGGCTCACGCGCCCGTCCTCCAGGGTTCGCCGCGGCAGCCCGGGCGCGATCTCGTCCAGCCGGGCTTTGACCCGCTCGATGACCTCGAGCGGGTTGGCGCCGTGACGCACGACCACCACCCCGCCCACTGCAGGAGCGCCGTCCAGGTCCAGCGCGCCGCGGCGCTCGGCCGGGCCAAAGCCGACCCGGGCCACGTCGCGCACCCTGACGGGGGTGTGCTCGCGGCTCGCCACCACCACCTGCTCGAGATCCTCGAGCGAGCGGACGAAGCCGATGCCGCGCACGACGTACTCGACGCGATTGACCTCGATGGTGCGGGCCCCGACGTCCAGGTTGGCGCTGCCGACTGCGCGGGCCACCTCGTCGATGCCGACCCCGAAAGCCTGCAGGGCCTCGGGATCCACGTCGACCTGGTACTCCCTTACGTAGCCTCCCACCGAGGCCACCTCGGACACGCCCGGGACCGACTGCAGCGCGTAGCGAACCGTCCAGTCCTGGATGCTGCGCAGCTCGTCGAGATCCCAGCCTGCCGCGGGCTGGCCGTTCTCGTCGCGGCCCTCGAGGGTGTACCAGTAGACCTGCCCGAGCGCGGTGGCGTCCGGTCCCAGTGCGGGCGCCACGCCGTCGGGCAGGGTATCCGACGGCAGCGAGGCGAGCTTTTCGAGGATGCGCGACCGCGACCAATAGAACTCCACGTCCTCGTCGAAGATCACGTAGATCGACGAGAAGCCGAACATGCTGAAGCTGCGCACGGTGCGCACGCCCGCGATGCCCAGAAGCGCCGTGGTCAAGGGGTAGCTCAGCTGATCTTCCACGTCCCGCGGGGAGCGCCCAGGCCACTCGGTGAACACGATCTGCTGGTTTTCGCCGATGTCGGGAATGGCATCGACGGCGACCGGATCGCGCGGCAGCCCGCCCAAGTCCCAGCGAAACGGCGCGACCACGAGCCCGGCCACGACCAGCAAGGCCGTCAGCACGACCACCACCACTTTGTTGCCGACGAAGTAGCCGAGCGCGCGCTCCCAAAGCCCGTCGGGGCGGGGCTCGGCTGCGCGGTCGGGCTCGTGAGGGGCGGTCACGGCTACTGCAGCCTCAGGCGCCCGGCTCCGGGGCCGAGGTGCTCGCTATGGGCGACGGTCTTTCGCATCTCGCCGCAGCGGAACATCTCGCTGCCGAAGTAGGGGTTTTCGATCTGCTCGGCCTGCTGCAGCCACAGCGCGCCGCGATCGTCAAAGGCCATGGGACAGAAGGCGAGCCGCAGCGGCACTTCGAGCGGGTTGCCGAAGCGCTGCAAAAGCTCGATGACGAGCCGGCTCGCTGCATCGAGCTGGCGGCGCTGGGCGACGAGCCCCTCGGCGTGGGCCCCCCTTCGCGCTGCCGACACCAGCTTTCGCGAAAGCGGCCGCCACGCCGAGCGAGCCTGCTCGGGGGCGCGGGGGTCGAAGCCGAGGGCGGCCTTTTCGAGCGCGGCAAAGCGCTGGCGGGCCCCGCTCGGGTCGTCCTGGGACAGCACCTTGGAAAGCGCGACGTAGCGCTCCAGCACGGGACGCAGCCCTTCGACGAAGGCCGGCGGAGCGTCCACGGGCTGGCGCGCAGCGCGCTCTCGATCGTCGGGGCGGCTCATCATGCTCCGGCCACCCCGGATCTGCAGGTCCGAGTCCAGCGCAAAGGCGCCGCGAACAACCACGCGCTCGCCCTCGGCCAATCCGGAGTGCACGGGATAGACGTCGCCCGCGCGCGGGCCTAGCTCGACCTCGCGCGCCTCGTAGCTGGGGCGCTCTTTGCCCGTGAGCTCGACATACACCAGCGAACGCGTGCCCGTGAAAAGCGGCGCCGAGGCGGGCACGACCAGCGAGGCGGCGGCTTGCTCGACCTCGGGAGCGTGCACCACGGCGTCGACGAACATGCCAGGTCGCAGGCGGCCATCGCCGTTGGGCACCTCCACGCGAACCCGGGCCGTGCGGCGTCGCGGGTCCACGACCGGATCGACGAAGGCCACCTTGCCCTCGAAGGTCTCGCCCGGCAGCGAGGAGACCAGCAGCGTGACCCGCTGGTCGGGCTCGATGCGCGCCAGGTCGTCGGCGTAGGCGTCGAGCTGTGCCCAGACGGTGTCGAGCTCGGCGATCTTGAACAGCGCTTGGCCGGGCTCGACCAGGGCGCCCTCGTGGACGAGCTGCTCGACCACCGTGCCGCGGTAGTGGCTGAGCACGGCCACGTTGCGCGCGGGGCTCGTGCGCGCGCTCATCTTGTCGACCTCGCCCGACGAGACGCCCAGCAGCTCGAGCCGCGTTCGCGCCGCAGCGAGCGCCCGCCCGCCCGCGCGGCGCGCCACGGGTAGCGCGCGATCGAGCCGCTCCACCTGCCGCTTGGCCGCCAGCAGATCCTGCTGGGCGGCGTAGATCTCGGGGCTGTAGAGCGAGGCGATCGCCTGGCCGCGCCGAATGCGCTGGCCCAGCGAGCTGACGTACAGCCGATCGATGCGCCCGCCCACCCAGGGCGTGATGGTGCGCACCTTGGTCTCGTCGACCTCCAGCTTGCCGAGCAGCCGCAGCTCCACCTCGGCGTCAGCCCAGCGCACCGGTTCGGTCTGCACTTGGGCCAGGGCCTTGCCGCGCTCGCTCAGCACCACTCGCTCGGCCGATCCAGCGCCGCTCGGGCCCTCGCCGCCCACGGCGACCAGGTCCATGCCGCAGATCGGGCACGAGCCCGGCTCGGGGAGCTGGATCTGCGGATGCATCGCGCAGGTCCAGGCCGTGGGCTCTGCGCGTTGTTGATCGTCGCCCGTGGCGTGGGCTCCCTCGTCGCACTCCGCCGAGGTCGAAAGCCGCCCCGTGGTCGCGCCGAAAAGCAAGGCGCCGACGAGCATGCAAAGCGGAGCGACGAGGGCGAGCTGGTAGCGACGCAGCCAGTGGCGCACCCGCCCGCGCTCGGGCGGCGGCCGCGGCGGTCCGGCTCGTTGCTCGGCCATCACGATAGCCCCCGCGAGCGAACCGGTCGTCCGGCTAGCCGCTCGAGCTGGGCCCAGGCCACGGCGTGCTCGGCCTGCGCTCGATAGAGCGCGAGCTGGATCTCCAGCAGATCGCGCTGGGCCAGCAGCACCTGGGCGATGGTGGCCTTGCCGCTCTGGTAGCTGCCGAGCACCGAGCCGTAGACCGTCTCGGCTTGCGGCATCAGGGTATGGCGGTACAGCTGCACGCGGCGGGTGGTGTCGCGCAGCCGCGAGAGGGTCTTGCCGAGCTCGGCCTCGGCCTCGTCCAGGGCGGCGGCCTGGCGGGCGCGCGCCGCAGCGCTCTGGGCCAAGGCCTCCTGCTCCTTGCCGTCGTAGGCAGCGCGCCACAGCGGGATGCTCAGGCCCAGCTTGACCATGACCGGATCCTTGCCGTCGTCGGCCACCCCGGGCATGCCGCCCGCGCCCGTCTCGAGGTAGTCGACGCCCACCAAAAAGGAGGGCAGCCCTTCGGCGGCAGCGCTGCGCGCGGCCTCGCGCCTGGACTCGGCCTGCCGCGCCAGCGATTGCACCAAGGGGTGCTCGCGGAGCGCGGCGCGAAGCTGCTCGATCGACTCGACGGACTCGCCTAGCGGCGGGGCCTCGGCCGAGATGGGTAGCGCCGTGTCGGCGGGCACTCCGATGGTCGCGCGAAGCTGGGCCAGGCCGGCTTGCCGCTGCTCGTCCATGCCCGCCAGCGCGTCGCTCAGCCGCGAGATGGACAGGTGCACCTGCCCGAGCTCCGCCAAGCTGCCGTCGCCCACCTCAAGCCGCGCCTCGGCCGCAGCCGCGAGCGAGCGAAGCACCTCGAGCTGGTCGCGCGCGACGCGGCGCTCTTGCTCGATCAGCCACAGCCGCCAGTAGGCCGCCACCACGCGGCTCGCGGTCGCCAGCGCTCGGGCCTCGAGCCGCTGCTGAGCGGCGCGCGCAGCGTGGCTTGCCGCGTCGGCCGCTCGGGTGAGCTTGGTGGGCCAGGGAAAGCTCTGCTGGAGGCTGAAGCGATGGCGCTGCGGCCCCACGCGGGTCTCGAGGTGCCGCAGGAACAGCCCGTAGGTGAAGGTCGGCTCGGGCAGCTTGCGGGCCTGGGGGATGCGATGCACCGCAGCCCTCCACTCGTCGAAGTCCGCCCGCAGCGCGGCGTTGTGCTCGAGCGCGTGGCGAACGTACTCGTCCACGCTGCCGCGAAGCTCAGCCGGTCGGGTGGGAGCGCGCAGCTGCGCGGCCGTGCGAGGCGGACCGATGCGATGGCCGCGATCGGCCAGATCCGCCTCCAATCGCGTTTCCCACGCAGCCGTGCACCCGCTCGTGGCAAGCGCGAGGCCCAGCAACGGCGCAGCCGTTCGCACGATCACGGAAGCAGAAACAGCAAGCGATATGCCACCTGGATTTCGGCTTCAAGTAGGCGATAACACGAAGCTGGGTCACCGAATGCTGCCCAAATGATCGCGTCATTTCGCAATTGAGCCAAAGACAAGCAGGGCCGAGCGTCAGCCGTCGAGAGGGCCTCTCCCTTTTTTTCCAGCGGTAGCGCCCAACCAGCAGCCACCTGGAACCTTCGGCACGTCTCGTGCTTCCAGAGTGACCCTGGACGATCGCTGGTCTGAAGTCAGCTTGGCGGAGTCGATCTGCCGCACGCTGCATTGGGGCACCAGCACAAAGGAGCTCACCATGATCAACAGGAAGAAAATCGGGGCGCTCATCAGCATGACCGTGGCAGCCGCAAGCCTGGCGGCCTGCGAGAAAGGATCGCCGGGCTCCGAGACTGGCGGCGAGCCCGCTGTCGAACCGACCAGCGCCGCCGCTTCCCCCGCCCAAGGAACCCGTCACGATCCTCCCGTCGAGCCCGAGCAGCTACCCGAAGGGACGTGGTACTGCGACATGGGCACGGTGCACTACTCCTGCCCCGACAAGGGCGACGGCAAGTGCCCCGTCTGCCACATGAAGCTCAAGCAAAAGGACGCTAGCTGAGCTCGTCGCTGCCACCGACTTGTCCGGTCATCATCGGGTGCGGCGATGACGAAAGGGCGCGATTGGCGTGATATTTCGCGATTTGCGCCCCAGCATCTCGCGATCACGCGAGCGCCGACGGCTGACCATGCCCGGACTCGTAAATAAATATAGCAATTTCAAAACATTAAGTCCCACGCCAGCACTCGTGTCCCTTGGCATGTGCCATGCATAGGCTGTGCGCTACCAACCTGGTGCGATGCTCCAACGACTGGATGCGTCGCGCTACTGGCCGAGTCGCTCGGCGGCTGGCCCCAGCGCATTGCGCGCTGAAGGAGGAAAGCCATGGCTGATCTGAAAGGAACGAAGACCCACCAGAACCTCAAGGACGCGTTTGCGGGCGAGTCCCAGGCCAATCGGCGCTACCTCTACTTTGCCAAGGTAGCTGACGTGGAGGGCTACCCCGAGATCGCCTCGAACTTCCGCGAGACGGCCGAGGGCGAGACCGGCCACGCTCACGGTCATCTGGACTACCTGAAGAAGGTCGGCGATCCGGCAACCGGTCTGCCCATTGGCGACACCGATGACAACCTCAAGGCGGCGGTGGCGGGCGAGACCCACGAGTACACCGACATGTACCCGGGCATGGCCAAGGCCGCACGCGAGGAAGGCTTCGCCGAGATCGCCGACTGGTTCGAGACCCTGGCCAAGGCCGAGAAATCCCACGCGGGTCGCTTCCAGCAGCTCTTGGACGATAATTTCTAGTGCCCCCTGCGGCCCGCTGGACGCGGCGGGCCAGCTATGGGCAGGCTGGCTCGACGCGGCGGGGCGCGAAGGGCGCGGGCGTGGTCTGCGCCAGCGCCTGACCCTGAGCGCGGCACGAACCATCCACGGGGGAGGAGCCGATGGCCGACGAGGCAAAGGACGCGAGGAAGGTCTCGTACCAGCCCACCGACGGGCTGTCCTACGACCCGACCGAGGAGCGCTACTGGGATGGCGACGCGCTCAAAAAGGAGATCGTCCGGGTCTTCGAGGTCTGTCACGGCTGCCGCATGTGCTTCAAGTACTGCGACGCATTCCCGCTGCTGTTTCGGCTCATCGACGAGCAGTACGACGGCGATGTGCACGGGCTAAGCGGCGAGGACATCGCCGCGGTCATGGACGAGTGCTTCCAGTGCAAGCTGTGCGAGGTGCAGTGCCCCTACACGCCGCGCGACGGGCACGAGTTCCAGCTCGACTTCCCCAAGCTCGTGGCGCGCTATGCCGCGCAGCGCACGCGCGCTAGCGGACTGTCCTTTCGGCAGCGGATGCTGAGCAACCCGGTCCGCCTTGGCAAGCTGGCGCGAGTCAGCCTGGGTCTGGCCAACCTGCTGAACCGCTTCGCTCCCAATCGCTGGCTGATGGAGAAGCTGCTCGGCATCCACCGTC
>CAYTYV010000252.1:0-9469 GCA_964441055.1 uncultured Polyangiaceae bacterium
CATCAACGGGGCCGCACCACCGCAACCGCTCGCCACGGACGCAAGCAGCACAACCCCCACCAGCTCTAGGCGTAGCCGTCGCCCCTCCGACGACGGGCGGCTGCGCTGCTCGCTCCGGCAGCCCCGTGCCCATCGACCCACGGCTGGGCGGCGGCAGAGTACGGGGAGGTCAGATGCAGCGGAATCGCGCACGCCGAACTAGGCGCGTCGGTGCGAGGGGAAGTCGCCCGACTCGGCCTTGGCCTTCAGGTCCTCGTCGTCGGGATGCAGCTTCAACGACCTCTGGATGAGGTCCTCCTCGTTCTCCTCGCGATCGGGGTCGAGCAAGCAGCACTCGACCGGGCACACCTCCTGACAGGCGAAGGTCTCGTGGAAACCCACGCACTCGGTGCACTTGTCCGCATCGATGATGTAGATGTCGTCTCCCTCGGTGATCGCCTCGTTGGGGCACTCGGGAACGCAGGCATCGCAGTTGATGCATTCTTCAGTGATGTAGACTGCCATGGCTTGATGATCCTTCGGTTGGGGAGGCTGATTGCCGCTCAGCCGTTTCCCCCTTAGTCCGAAGATTCGCAGAGCGCCAGCCCGGATTCCCGGGCTCGGCCCGTGGCGAATCCGAGCGCGGGGCCGCGGCCCTTGGTCTACACTGTCGCTCATGTGCACAAGGCCGTTTTGCTGGATCGTCGCGGCGGCATGCCTGGTCGGCTGCGGCGGCTCGTCGAGCGAGTCTCCGTGGCCCGTAGAGCCGCTCGACACCGAGCCTGGGCCCCAAGGCGAAGCCCGGCCAAAGGGTGAGCCGCCCGCGGGTAGCGGGTCTAGCTCGCCGCGAGACAAGCCCGCTGGGGGCGTGGACGACACCGCCGACCCGTCAGCGGAGGAGCTTGCCGAGCCATCGCCCGACGAGCCTGACGACACCGTCCCCGCGCCCTAAGCCGGGGGCGCCTCGGCCTCAGCCCCCAGCCGCGCCCGACCGCGCGCCCGCCAGCCGGATGCTCGCCGCGCCATAGCGGCGGTACAGGGCGGGCACCACCAGCATGTTGAGCGCGGTCGAGGTCACCAGGCCGCACAGGATGACGATGGCCATGGGGGACTGGATCTCGCTGCCAGGCTCCCCTGCCGCCAGGGCCAGCGGGAGCAGGCCGAGGCCCGAGGCCAGCGCGGTCATCAAGATGGGCGCCAGTCGCTCCCCTGCGCCGCGACGGACCAGCTCGTCCGCGTCGGCGACCCCTTCGTGGTCGGCCAGGTGGTGGAAGTGGGTCACCATCATGATGCCGTTGCGCGCGGCAATGCCGAACAGGGTGATGAATCCGATGATGGAGGCCACCGAGACCACCCCGCCCGATAGGTACACCCCCACCACGCCCCCGATGAGGGCGAGCGGCAGGTTCACCATCACCAGCGCGGCGTCGCGCAGCGTGCCGAGGGCCACGAACAGCAGGAGGAAAATCCCCGCGATGACGCCGCCACCGACCAGCATCAGGGTGCGGGTGGCGCTGCGGGCGCTCTCGAACTGCCCGCCGAGCTCGACGCGGTAGCCAGGCGGACGGTCGACCTCGGCCTTGATGCGCTCGCGGATGTCGTCCACCACGGCCTGCAAGTCGCGGCCGGCCACGTTGCACATCACGACCGTCTTGCGCTCGACGTTCTCGCGGCTGATGCGGTTGGGCCCGACGTCGCGGTAGACGTCGGCCAAGACGTGCAGCGGCACGCGCGCGCCCGTGGCCGTGCCGATGCGCGTCTCGCGGACCGCTTCGAGGGTGTCGACGGCCTTGGGATCGTAACGGACCACCACGTCGAAGCTGGCCTGGCCCTCGAGCACCTGGGTGACGGCGCGGCCTTGGAAGGCGGTCTCGATCTCGTGGGCCACACGCTCGACGGTCAGCCCGTGGCGGGCGATGGCCTTGCGACGGAAGCGCACGGTGACGAAAGGCACGTCGGCGAGCTGCTCGGCGGTGAGATCCACCACGCCATCGACCTTCGCCATGGCCTCGCGCACCCGCGAGGAAAGCCGACGGAGCTCGAACAGCTCGGGCCCGAAGATCTTGACCGCGATGTTGGCCCGCGCGCCCGAGAGCATGTGGTCGATGCGGTGCTCGATGGGCTGACCGATGATGACGTTGGCCCCGGGCACGGTCTCCAAATCGCGACGCAGCGCTGCCAAGAGCTCGGCCTCGCTGCGGTCTTTCATCTGCAGGCGGGCCTCGATCTCTGAGGCGCTTACCGGCTGGGTGTGCTCGTCGCGCTCGGCCCTACCGGTACGCCTAGCGGTAGCCACGACCTCCTCGTGGCGCAGCAGGATCTGCTCGACCATGCCGCCGAGCTCGGACGACTCGGCCAGTGAGGTTCCCGGCAGGGTAGCCACGGCCAGGGTGAGCGAGCCCTCGTTGAAGCTCGGCAAAAAGGAGCGGCCCGCCAGGCCGAGGGCGAGGGCGGCAGCGGCGAGCAGGGCGAGCGACGAGAGCCCGAGCAGCCGGTAGCGCCGCACGGCCCAGCCGACCGCGGGCTGGTAGGCGCGATGGAGGGCACGCACGAGGAGCGGCTCGGTCGGACGACGCACCGCCCGCGAGCGCGGCAGCAGCAGCGAGCAGAGCGCGGGCGTGACCGTGAGCGCCACCACCAGCGAAGCCGACAGCGACACCACGTAGGCAAAGCCCAGCGGGCGCAGCAGCCGCCCCTCCACGCCGCCGAGCACGAACAGCGGCACGAACACCAGCATGATGATGAGCGTGGCGAACACGATGGAGCGGCGGATCTCCTGGCTGGCGCGGAGCACCACCGCCAGCACGCCCGCT
Organism: uncultured Polyangiaceae bacterium; assembly: GCA_964441055.1. Lineage (GTDB taxonomy): Bacteria > Myxococcota_A > Polyangia > Polyangiales > Polyangiaceae > JACQWT01. The sequence continues at coordinate 2,793 of CAYTYV010000252.1, forward strand.
CGCCGCTCAGCGGGCAGCGCGGCGTTTTGGCGCAGGCGGCGCGCAACGTTCTCCACGTCGATGATGGCGTCATCGACCAGGGCGCCCACCGCGATGGCCATGCCGCCCAGGGTCATGGTGTTGATGGCGACGCCTTGCAGCCTCATGGCCAGCACGGCGGTGAGCAGCGACAGCGGGATGGCCAGGGCGGTGATGAGCGTGGCGCGGCCGCTCGCCAAAAAGAGCAGCACGATGAGCACCACCAAGATGGCGCCGTCGCGCAAGGCCGCGCTCACGTTGGCGATGGCCACCTCGATGAAGTCGGCCTGCCGAAACAGATCGCCGTGGATGACCATGCCCTCGGGCAACGAGCTTCCGAGCGTCGTCAGCACCTCGTCGATGCGTTCGGTCAGCTCCAGCGTGTTGGCGCCCGGCTGCTTGCGGATGCCGATGACCACGCCTGGCTGGCCGTTGACCCCGCCCTCGCCGCGCTTGAGCGCAGCGCCGATCGTCACCTCGCCCAGATGGCGCACCAGCACGGGCAGCCCGCCGCGCGTCGTCACCAGGGTCTGGGCGATGTCCTCGGTGCTCTGGATGCGACCGATGCCGTGGATGAGCTGCTCGCGCCCGGCCTCGACCAGGAAGCCGGCCGAGGTGTTCTCGTTGGCCCGCTCGAGCGCGTGGGCCACGTCGTCGGCCGACAGCTCGTAGGCGTCCAGCCGCTGCGGATCGAGCAGCACCTGGAACTGGCGCACGTCGCCGCCCATGGTGAAGACCTGGGCCACGCCCGGGATGGCCAAGATGCGCCTGGCGATGGTCCAGTCGGCGACCGTGCGAGCGGCCATGGGCGGCTGACCCTCGGCGGTCAGGCCGACGTAGAGGATGTCGCCCATGACCGAGGTGATGGGCCCCAACACGGGCGGCTCGACGTCGGGCGGGAGGGTAGAGCTGACCAGCGCCAGGCGCTCGGCCACGAGCTGGCGGGCCTGGAAGATGTCGGTGCCCCACTCGAAGTCCACCGAGATGACGGCGATGCCCACGGCCGTGCGCGAGCGCACGCGACGGACGCCCGTGGCGCCGTTCAGCGCCGTTTCCACGGGCAGGGTGAGCAGCGCCTCGATCTCTTGCGGCGCCATGCCGTGGGCCTCGGCCACCACCGACACGGTGGGCGCCGTCACGTCGGGCAGCACATCCACGGGCAGGCGCGCCGCCTCGACCGAGCCCCACACCACCAGCGCCACGGCGGCCACGATGGCGAACAGCCGATGCCCGAGCGACCAGCGAATGATGCCGTCAACCACGTGGCGTGAGCTCCTAGTGCTGGTGTCCGTGCCCGTGAGCGGTGAGCTCGGTCTCGGCCGCGGCCAGCCGGACGGCGTACGCGCCGCGGGTCACGATGCGCTCACCCGCGCGCAGCCCCTCGCGCACGGCGATCCAATCTCCATCGCGCTCGTCCAGTCGGAGCGGGCGCCGCTCGAAGCTTTCGCCACCGAGCTGTACGTAGACCACGGGAAGGGTGCCCTCGTAGACCACGGCCGACACGGGTACGGCGACCCGCTCAGCCGGATCGGCGGTGAGCACGTGCACCTCGGCGAACATGCCCACGCGGAGCTGGCGCCCCGGGTTGGGGATTTCGACGAACAGGTGCACGGTGCGCGTTCGCTCGTCGAGCACGCCGCCCGTGGCCACGAGCTGCTCTGGCCCGGCCTCGAAGACCTGGGAAAAGCCCTCCACGGTGAACCACACGCCGCGCGGATCGGCGAGCAGGGCCGCGTGGGTTTCGGCCACCTGGACCTCCAGCCACAGCCGGTCGAGGTCGATGACGCGCGCCAGGTGCGCTCCCTCGGCCACGAAGGAGCCGGGGGCGGCGCCCACGGACACCACCGTGCCCGCGATGGGGGAGCGGATCTGCAGGGCGGCATCTGCCCAGCGCGGACCCGCGTGCTGCACCCGCTGGGCCTGGCCGAGTCGGCGGCGGGATGCCCGTAGCTCGGCCTGTGCCTGCTCGACGGCAAAGCGCGCATCCGAGACGCGGCGCTCGGGCACGGCGCCCTCGGCGAGCAGCCCTTCGAGCCGGGCCTGCTCGCGCTCGGCTTGGCGAAGCGCAATCTCGGCGCGGCTCACGGCCCGCTCCAGCCCGACCGTGTCGGCCTGCTGGGCGGAAAGCGGAGTGAGCGCCACCAGCGCCTGGTTGTGCTCGACCGCGAGGCCGATGCGCGGAAAGCCCGGTCCGATCGACAGCCGCCCAGCCACGGGTGCCGTCAGGTGGGCTTCGCCGTTCGGTCGCGGCTTGATGGTCCCGTAGGCCTCGAAGGACGGCCGGATCCGGCGTGGCGCGACCACGGCAGTCGCGAAGTCGAGCTGCCACTGCTGCTCCTTGAGGAAGCTGATGGCGCTGGCGCGCGGCGCCTCGGGTGCGGTGGCCTCGGCCTTGCGGGCGGCTTGTACGGTGGCGTGTACGGTCACGGCGCCGAGGGCGTGCACCGACTCGAGATCCTCGGTCGCTAGGCGCACCGTGAGCTGTCGCTCGCCCCCGTGCTCCGGCTGCAGCACGGCGCGGAAGATGCCCGCTACCGCAGGACTGCCCACCTCGACGCGCTCGACGGGATGGTTCGTGCAGCTCAGCTCCACGACCACGCGCCCGGTAGCAACGGCGCGAAAGTCGGAAAGCCGCGTCAGATGGACGGCGAGCTCGGCAGGCTCGCCCACGACCAGCGGTGGCAGCTCGACGAAGAGCTCGGTCTGCTCGGTGAAGTGGGTGATCGCGACGGCCTGCTCGCCGTGACCGTGGTCGTGGCCCGCGTGGTCGTGGCCCTCGTGGTCGTGTTCGTGGCCGTGGTGGTGGCGGTCGCACGAGGCGAGGCCGAGCGCGCTGGCGAGCACGGCCGCCATGAGCGCGGGCCGACGCCGCCGTCTGTGCGCAGTGGCTTTCGTCATGGAGGCGTTCCTCCCAAAGCCCGGTCGAGATCGATGCGGGCGTGGCGGGCGGCGAGCTCCAGCTCCAGCGCTCGCAGCTCGTCCTCGACGGCCGCGCGATGCGCGTCCAGCAGCTCGAGCAGCTCGAGCTCTCCGCCGCCGTAGCCCTGCTCGGCCATGCGGACGAGCGCGGCACTGGCCCGGGAGCTGTCCTGCCGGAACCGCTGGGCGGCTCGAATGAGCGCCCTCAGGCGCGTGCGTGCTGCGGCGAGCTCGCCCGCGGCAGACTGCAGACGTAGCTCGCGGCGCGCGCGCGCCTGCTGGCCGAGCGCCCGTGCCCTGGCCTCCGCGCCTTGACCGTGGTCGAAGATGGGCAGCGACAGCGACAGCTCTGCTGCGAAGCCGTGGCGGCGCTCGTCACCCGCAGCCACGCTGCGCCATCCCGCGCTCAGGCCGAGCTCGGGAACCCAGCCCCGCTCCGCGGCCTCCAGCTCGATCTGCGCGGCTTGGGCCTCGAGCTCTAGCGCCCGCAGGTCCGCTCGCTCGCCGAGCGGTGCGATCGCGGCTGGCTCGGCCTGCGAGGGCAGCAGTCGCCCGCGCACGCGCGGCCAGCTCGCCGTCGGGGTGGCGGGCTCGCCCATCAGGGCGGCGAGCCTCAGCCAGGCCGCATCGCGGGCAGCGCCCTCGGCCGCTAGCTCGGCCCGGGCCGCGCGGAGCTCGCGCTCGAGGCGATGCCGTTCGTAGCGCGAGGCATCGCCCGCGGCCTTGCGATGGGCCACGAGCTCGTGGGCGCCGCCCAGCCGCTCGATCCAGCCGGAGATGACCGCGTGACGCCCCTGACTATGCAGCACCTGGTAGAAGCGTCGGCGCGCCTCGGCCGCCACTTCCAGGCGCAAGCTCTCGCCGCCCGCGGCGGCCGAACGCGCCCGCATTTCGCCCGCCTCGGCGAGCAGGCCGCGGCGACGGGCCAGGTCGAAGCGCTGCGACAGCACCACGGCTTGCTCCATCTCGTCGTGCGGCGAGCCGAAGACCTGGTCGTGGCCGTAGCCCACCTCGGGATTGGGCCAGAGGCCTCGCTCGATGGCCGCAGCCTCGGCTAGCGCTACCTCGCTGCGAACCAGCGCCTCGAGGGCGGGGCGGCCGAGCGTGCGGGCCACCGCTTGCGCCTCGCTCAACGGCACGCTCGCCATCGGCTCTGCCCCGGTCGGCGGTCCGGCTTGGGCGGACGCTGCCAGAGCCCACAGCGTCCCCCATGTCAACACCACAAAAAACCGATTAACAATCGGTTTTGACGAGACCATGCACCACGGAGCGCTCCGCATCCTTCCCTCCTACGTGAGCAGGACGACGAGCCCGCCGACGAGCATCTCGGCGCTGTGGTGAATGGCGTCGACCGATGCCACGCCCAGAGCGGCGACGACCAGCAGCCAGACCCAATCCGCAGCGAGCCTGGCGGACGGCCGCGGTGGGACGAGCAGGGCTTCGACGCGGTCGACGACGGGCGGGCGGGAAAAGCCCGCGGCGACCAGCGATGGGGTGAGCGGGGAAGCGCCCAACAACCGCTCCACCTCGACGAGCGCGCGGGCGACGCGAGCTCGATCGCCGACCGCGGCGGCCGCCTCCTCGTCGCTGGCCTGCTCGGACGCCAGCTCGAGATCGGCGAGCAGCCGCCGTCGCACGCTGGGCAGATGAGCGCTCGAGAGCACGGCGGCGAGCCATCGACGGGTCGGGTCGCCTCGTCGCAGATGGGCTCGCTCGTGGGCGAGGACGACGTCGAGCAGCGCGCGGGGCAGAGCCCGCACCAGCGAAGCGGATAGCAACACAGCGCGGCGCCCCGTCGCCATGGCCAAGGGCAGCTCCGTGTCCACCACGAGCGCGCCTAGCTCGGCATCGCGGCGCGCCAGGCGGGCGAGCTGTCTCAGCCAGCGCTGCTGGCGAAACGCGCGAACGAGCTGGCGCGCCGTGGGCACGGCGAACAGCGCCCAGAGCGTCAGGACGAGGCACCAGACCGCAACGCCGCCGCTTTCGACGGGTAGATGCCTCACGCACAGGTGCACGTGCGAGGCGTGTTGATGGCCAGGACAATGGTCGAGCACGGGCCAGAGCGAGCCCAGCGCACCCGGGAGCAGCGACAGCACCGTGACAAAGGCGCCCGCCGCAACTGGCGCCACGGCCAGCGCGGTCAAGAGCCGCGCCCGACGAGCCGGGGCCAGGCGCGCGAGCCATCCCCGCAGTATGGGGTAGCCGATGGCCGCAAGCCCGGCCACGAGGGCGCCGCCAAAGCTCGCCGTGAGCAGCACGAGCGGGGCCAGTCCGAGGAAGCTACTCACGGCCCTTGTCCTCGATGCGCGCAGCCACGAGCCTCTCCAGCCGCTCGAGCTGCTCGGGGCCCGCGCGCTCGGTCAAGTCCACGAAGGCGGTCAACATGGCATCGGGCTCGCCGTCGGCCAGCTCGCCCACCACCTTGCCCAACACGGCTCGGGTCAGCTCCGCGCGGCTGCAAGCCGGACTATAGACGTAGGCGTGGCTGACTTTGCGGCGCGCCAGCAGCCCCTTTTCGTGCAGGCGCTTGAGGGTGGACTGCACCGTGTTGAGGGTGATGCCGCGCCGCGTGCCGATCGCCCGATGCAGCGACTGGACATCGCCGCTGTCGCACTGCCAGAGGCGATCCATGACGGCCAGCTCGAGCTCGCCGAGAAACGGGGTGGTGGAAGCCATCGGGGGTCGGGATGCAGCCGTTCGCGGCGCAACAGTCGAACCGTAACCGTCCACGCAGCGATGGCAACCGGAAAAGACCGATCGTCGATCGGTTTTTCTCCAAGAGACGGAGCAAACCGTGGCTTGGCCTTGCCGTTTGGCGACAACGGCGGGAACATGACCGACCTTCGCGCGCTGCGAGGCGGCAACCGCGTTTTTTTCCAAGCAGGGCACGGCAGATGCGAGCGAGTCGAACGAGCCATCGATGGTCCATCCTGAGCACCTTGTGCATTGCGCTGGCCCTCGGGGGCTGCTCCGCGCAAGGGCCGCTGACCGAAATTCCGGACGAGCCGCCCCCGCAGTCGCTCCAGACCGAGCACTCCAACCTGCTGCTGTTCCCGATCCCCGATGCCGAGAGCTTGCTGGGACGGGCCGTGCAGCTGACCGAGGACGGCTCGTGGACCATTGCCGACCGTCGGGCGCCTGGCTGCGAGGTGCGGGTGCGTCGCCAGGAGGCCAAGTACCAGGTCAAGCGCCGCGTGGATCTGAGCAGCCTGACCTCGCTTTCGGCGGGCTTTGCCAAGCTGGTGGACGTGCAGGCCCGCTACGGCGCCAAGGACGAGGTCGACATCGAAATCGCAAACACGGCCGTCTTGGCGGCGGACACCCGAGGCGAGTGCGGCGAAGTGATCGTGGACAAGGTCTTCGTCGGCCGCGGCAAGCGCAAGCTGGTGCGCAGCCGGGAGGCGGGCGGTGGCGTACAGGCCACCATCCACGGGGTCACTCCGGGGGTCGAGCACGTCGAAAAGGCCTTGCTCGGCGACACCGTCGAGTGGCGCGAGGACCAGGCCTACGGCTTTACCTACCAGAAGACAGGAACGACCGAGCCGCTGAGCCTATTGGTGCGCATGTCGGGGCACATCACCGAAGGCGACCAGATCGACATCCGCTTCGAGACCAATCGGTCCGCGTGGCTGGTGGTCTTCTACCTCGACCAGAGCGGCAAGGGTGCGGTGCTGTGGCCCTCGCCTAGGGCTGGCGCATCATCCTACAGATCGCACTTTGTAGGTTTGTGTGTGTTTGTG
>CAYTYV010000253.1:0-4306 GCA_964441055.1 uncultured Polyangiaceae bacterium
GCCACACCGCCTGCACCACCCGGACCGCCGGAGGCCGAGCCCCCGCCCGGTGCGGTCGCGCGTGTCGGACCACCAGTTCCTCCGGGCCTACCGGGCGCTCCCGATCCACCGGGGCCGCGGTCGCCCGCGCCCAGCCCTGGCGGAGCGGGCGTGAAAAACGACGCCGGCAGCTCCTCATCAGCGGCAGGAGCCTTGAGAGACTTCGCGTTGCCGCCGCAGCTGGCCACCAGCGGGATCAACAACAGCATGACGTGTTGCGCTCTCATGGTGGCCACCATACCCGGTCGGCAGGAGAGTAGGTGAAACGAAAGGGCAGGGAGAGCCAACGAGCGGCGAGCGGGAGTGAGGTGGATCTCGACGATGAGCGTGTAGAGCGCTGCCGTGGCCGTTGCCTCGTCCAGGGCAATCAGCCCCGCGCGGCAGCGCTGACGCTCATGACATCGCCACCGCGCCGTGCCACACTTCGGCGGCTCATGGCCGAAATCCCCGTGTGCACAGCGACGGCCATCCGGCTGTATCTGGCGCTGCTGCTCAGCCCGCGGCCGGTCAGCTTGGCGCAGTGCGGCCGCTGGGGCTTTGCGCCCTTTGGCGAGCTTTTGCGCCTTTTGTCTGAGGCGGCGGAGCGCGGCTGGGTGAGCGAGGTGGGCGAGGGAGCCTCGGGGCGGTTTTTTTGGACTGGGCCGGCCGGCTCGGAGTCGCTGTTTGCCGAGGCGAAGCCCGAGGATTGGCGGGCTGTGCTCGACGGCATCGACTTCGGCGCGTGGGGGGGGAAAGCGGCGCGCGAGGCTGTGCAACGAGGGGATCTGCCGCGCGCTCGGGTGCTCTACTGGGCGCTGGTCGTGGGGCAGCGTGCGGCCGCCGAGCGACTCGAAGGCGCGCCGTGGCTCGAATGCGTGCTGGAAGCGCTGCGGCTGTTCCGTCGCGAGGTGGGCTGGCTTTCGGCGCCGATCCAGCGAGCGGCCCTCGAGCAAGCCGTGGCCCTCGGCGACAGGCCGGCCGAAGCCGTGCTGCTCAGCACCTGCGCTTACGAGCAGCTTCGAGGCGGACGGGCGGGCGAGGCCGAGGTGCAGTGCGAGCGGGCCCTTGAGCTCTCGGCGCCGCTCGACGACGCCGAATCGCGGCAGCACACGCTGCTGTACGTGGCCAACTGCTGGATGCTGCTCGGGCGGCTTCCCGAGGCGCTGTCCATGCTCGAGTCCTTCGTGGGGGACGTCCCCGCCGATCTCCAACCCCCGCCGTCGCCTCAGCCGCGCGATACGCTGACCGAGGCGTCGCTGGCCACCCTGGCCAATGCCTACGCTTGGACTGGCAACGACGAGCGCGCCCTGGATCTGCTTTACCGGATGCTCGATGCGGGCAATAAGGGCGGCCCGTCGCTGCTAGCGAAGATGGCGAGCGTCTACCTGGCGTGGTTTCACGCCGATCGCGACGAGCTCGAGCCGGCCGAGCGCTTTGCCCGGGCAGCGCTCGAGCTGCTCGAGCCCGGCGACGCCTATGGCTGGTTCGCCGCGCAGCCAATGGCATGGGTGTGGATGAAGCGGGACCGGCCCGAGCAGGCGCGGGCCGAGCTATTGGCGGGTCACGCCTCGCGCCAGGCGACCGGGCACATCCATTTTCAGAACAGCTTCGTGCTCGACGTGCTCGGCTGGCTCGAGGAGCGAGGCGTCGAGCCCATCGAGGGCTTGACGCTCGATGGCGAGCTAGAGCGGCTTCTCTGCGGCCCGGACAGCCGCATGGCGGGCGTAGCGCATCGCGTTCGCGCGCAGCGGCTCGGCACCGCCACCGCCAGCGATGACGAGCGGGTCCTGGTGGATCGGCATCTCGAGACCTGCGTCAAGCTGCTCCGGGGCGCGGGCGCAGTGCCCGAGCTCGCCCGCAGCTTGCGCTGGGCCGTGCGCTGGGCCGAGGAGCAAGGGCGAACGGACGAGGTTCAGAAGTGGCGCGCCCAGCTCGGCGCGCTCGAGCAGGCGGGCGCGACCGGGACAGCGGCCTCGGCGCTACACCGCCACCTGCGGGAGAGCCACCTCGCCCGCGCCATCGTCGATATCGGCAGGCTCGGCTTGCTCGCGCACCGCCGCGAGGGTTTCTTCGGCGACATCGCCGCGCGCATCTGTCGCGAGCTCGCGGTGGAGCGCTGCGCCCTGTTCGACACCACAGGTCCGATCCGTCTGTTGGCCGCGCGCGGGGGTGACCGCCATTGGCTAGGGGCGCTCGAGAGTCTGCTGCAGAAGGAGCGACCCACCGCCGTGCAATTTCTTCCGCCGCCCGATGCGCCCGCTTCCCAAGCCCCGGTGGGGCAGCTCGTGCTGATCCCCTACCGCATCGACGATCTCGACCGCCACGGCTGGGTGTGCCTCGAGAACCGACGCCGGCCCGCTCGGGTCGGTCCCGAAGACCGCGCGCTGCTGGAGTCGCTGGGCGTTCAGATGAGCGTGCTCATCGGCAACGTCGAGCTCTGGGAGGAGCTCCGCGCCGTGCGGCAGCGCCTCGAGCGGGAGAACCGCTACTACCGCGAGGAGAGCCCGGCGCGGGTGCCGCCTGGACCCATGGTCGGCGAGTCGGTCGCGTTCGTGCGGATGCTCGAGCTCGTCGCCAAGGTCGCGCCCAGCGACAGTGCAGCCCTTATCACCGGAGAGACCGGCGTGGGCAAGGAGCTGGTGGCGCGCGAGATCCTCCGGCTGAGCAGCCGTCGCGACGGGCCCTTCATCGTCGTACACGTCGCCTCGATGCCGTCCGGGCTGGTGGCCAGCGCGCTGTTCGGCCACGAGCGCGGCGCCTTCACGGGCGCCACCCGCCAGCTCCGCGGTCGCTTCGAGCTCGCCCACGGCGGGACCATCTTCCTGGACGAGATCGGTGAGCTAAGCCCCGAGGACCAAGTGCGCCTGCTGCGCGTGCTGCAGGAGGGCACCTTCGAGCGGGTCGGAGGCAGCCAGACGCTGCGCTCCGACTTTCGGCTGTTGGCGGCCACCAACCGCGATTTGGAGGCGCGGGTGGCCGAGGGGCGGTTTCGGCAGGACCTGTTCTACCGGCTCAACGTCTTCCCCATCCACGTTCCGCCCTTGCGGGATAGGCGGGACGACATCGCTCGGCTGGCCTTGCATTTCCTCGACCGCTTCGGACGGCAGGCCGGCCGCGGCTTCGAGGGAATCGGCGAGGCGGACGTCGACCGGCTACTCGGCTACGACTGGCCCGGCAACGTGCGCGAGTTGGAGCACGTCATCGAGCGCGCGGTGGTGCTGTCCGAGCCGCCCATGCTCAAGATCCCCTCGCTGGACGAGGGGGCCGTGCCCCTGGCGAGCGGTGACCGAGGCGAGGCGGCCTGGCCCACCCTCGAGCAGTTGGAGCGTCGCTATGTGCGGGATGTGCTCAACAACTGCGAAGGTCGCATCACGGGCAAGGGGGGCGCGGCCGAGATCCTGGGGCTCAAGCCCTCCACCTTGCAGTCGCGCATCGACAAGCTCGGCCTGCGCGGCGCCCTGAAGCAAGCACGGGCCCAGGAAAAGGCGCGCGAATTGCGCGGTCCGGGCCCGCGGAAGGGCTCCTAGGAGCTCGCGCGAGTCTTGCACGAGCCCGAGGATCGCGGCCTATTCGTAGTCGAAGCGCAGGACGAATTGGGCCACGCGAAACAGGTCGCCCGCCGCCAAGGTTTTGCGTTCGATGCGCTTGCCCTGGAACTCGATGCCGTTTTTCGACCCCATGTCCGAGATCACGTGACCCTCGTCGGTGCGTTCGATCAGGATGTGGCGTCGAGAGATGTTGTGGTCGTCGATGGCCAGATCCGCCGTTTTGTTGGTTCGGCCGATGACGAAGCGATCTTTGGTGATTCGGTGGCGCTGGCCCTGGACGAAGATCACGGGATTGCCGCCGCTGCCGCTCGTTGAAGGAGCAGACGAGCCCGCCTGATCCGGCGGTGGCGGAGGCGGCGGCGCTGGCACCCCACTGTCTGCCTTGCCCTGAAGCGCCGCGAGCGAGGCGCCGACCGCCTCCTTGGGTGGGCCGCCTCCAGGAGGCGGCGGTGGCGGCACGTCGGAGGCCGCTTCAGTCGCCTGCTGCGGGCTTGGTGCCGCGGGATAGCCAGCTGGCGCTTGGGGAGCGACGCCCGGCTGGGCCGTGGGAGGCGGCGGCGGTGGAACGGCGGGCCCGCCGATCGCGACGGGGGACGCTGCGGCCTGGGGCGCAGCTGGAGGGCCCGAGGCCTCGTCGTCCTGGGCAGCGGTCGAGGGCAGGGGGGGGGGAAGGGCGTCCGGCTTGGCGGTGGGCGGGCCGTCGGGCGCATTGCGCGCCTGCACCAGCAGGCTGAACTGCG
>CAYTYV010000253.1:4316-9448 GCA_964441055.1 uncultured Polyangiaceae bacterium
CCCCGGGCGCGGGGGCGCCGCCCGGGCGGCCGGCTTGGCCTTGGGCAGGCCGGCGGGCGGCGGGGGCGGCGGTCCTGCGGCGCTCTGGCGCGTGGCCGGGCCGCCAGCAGGTGGAGGCAGGGGCACGGACGCGCTCTGGTGGGCAGCCGGGCTTCCGGGCGGCGGCGGCGGTACCGCACCGCTTGCAGCCGGGCTCCCAGGTGGTGGTGGTACTGCACCGCTTGCAGCCGGGCTTCCAGGTGGAGGTGGTACCGCACCGCTTGCAGCCGGGCTTCCAGGTGGCGGTGGTACTGCACCGCTTGCAGCCGGGCTTCCAGGTGGCGGTGGTACTGCACCGCTTGCAGCCGGGCTCGCGGGCGGCGGTGGTACTGCACCGCTTGTAGCCGGGCTCGCGGGCGGCGGCGGTACCGCGCCGCTTGCGGCAGGGCCAGGCGCTGGTGCGGCCGCCTGTGCGGGGATCACGACCGCGGTCGTTGCTGCGGTGGGCTGTGGGGCGGCGGCCAGCTGGCTAACGGCGTGCGCTTGGTCGGGAGCGCCCTGGGCCCGCACGTACTGGGCCAGGGCGTGGTTCATCAACTGGCTGACCGTCCAGCCGCGGTCGCGGGCCATGTGCTCGAGGATGTCGTGCAAGACGTCGTAGCACTGGAAGGTATACGGATTTCTGCTGCTCGGATCGCTTGTCATCGCCCCACGCTCGGGTTGGTGGCCATCAGTTGTCTACCCCCATGGTCCCGGGGGAAGCTAGCGCACTCTAGGCGCGAGGCGCGGCGGCTTCAACGGCTCGCGTCGTCCATCGCACCACGGGCGGCAAGCGGCTCAGCCGGGCTTCCTGCGACGCTTGGGTCGGCCCCTGCGAGCAGCGCGTCGGGGCAGGAGCTTCTGGAGCAGCGCTCCAGTGTGCGATCGGCGACAGCGCGCCACCTCTTCGGGCGTTCCCTCGGCCACCACGCGGCCGCCCGCCAGGCCGCCTTCGGGGCCGAGATCCAGCACCCGATCGGCCGAGCGGATGACGTCCGGGTGATGCTCGATGATGACCACGGTGTTTCCGGCATCGCGCAGTCGGCGCAGCACTGCGAGCAGCTTGCGGATGTCGTCGAAGTGCAGGCCCGTGGTGGGCTCGTCGAGCACGTAGAGCGTGCGGCCGGTGTCGCGCCGTCCGAGCTCGCGCGAGAGCTTGACGCGCTGGGCCTCGCCACCGGAGAGCGTGGGCGCGCTCTGCCCCAGCTTGAGGTAGTTCAGCCCCACGGCCGAGAGCGTCTGCAGGATGCGCGCGAGCGGCGGGACGGCGGCGAACACCTCGAGGGCCTGCCGCACGGAAAGGTCGAGCACGTCGGCGATGCTGTGGCCGCGGTAGCGCACCCGCAGCGTGGCCTCGTTGTAGCGCTGGCCGCGGCACTGCTCGCAGGTGACGAACACGTCGGGCAGAAAGTGCATCTCCACCCGCCTCAGCCCATCGCCGTCGCAGCCATCGCAGCGGCCACCCCGCACGTTGAACGAAAAGCGCCCCGGTCCGTAGCCGAAGGTGCGGGCCTCGGGGGTCATGGCGAAGAGCTTGCGGATGTGGTCGAAGGCCTTGGTGTAGGTCGCCGGGTTGGAGCGCGGCGTGCGTCCGATGGGGCTCTGGTCGATGTCGATCACCTTGTCCAGCGCGTCCGTCCCCTCAAGGCGGCAGCGGCTGCGCGTCTGTCGCTGGCCGCCGTGCAAGGCCTCGCGCAAAGCAGGCAGCAGCACACCGCCCACCAGGGTGGATTTGCCCGCGCCGGATACTCCGGTGATGGCCGTGATGACACCCAGGCCCAGCGAGACATCCAGCCCGTGCAGGTTGTTCAGCGTGGCACCCTGGATGCGGAGCCAGCCGCTTGGCTCTGTTCGCCGCTCGGGCAGCTCGATGGCCTCGCGGCCGGACAGGTAGGCGCCGGTCAGCGACGAGCGGTGCCGCACCAGCCGGCTCGGCGGTCCCGAAAAGACCACCTGGCCGCCCAGAGCGCCCGCTCCCGGTCCGAAATCCACCACGTGGTCGGCGCGCCGGATGGTATCGGCGTCGTGCTCGACGACCAGCACGGTGTTGCCGATGTCGCGCAGGTTCACAAGGGCGTCGATGAGCCGCGAGTGATCGCGCTGGTGCAACCCCACCGAGGGCTCGTCGAGCACGTAGGTGACGCCGGAAAGCTCGCTGCCGAGCTGGCTCGCCAGCCGGATGCGCTGCGCCTCGCCGCCCGATAGGCTGGGGCCCGAGCGGTCCAGCGTAAGGTAGTCCAGGCCCACGTTGCGCAGAAAGCCGAGGCGCGCGCCGACCTCGCGAAGGACCTGTGCGGCGATGGCGGCCTGGCTTCCGCCTAGCCCGAGCGCGGCGAAGTGCTCGGCCGCCTCGGCCACGGTCATGCGGGCCACCTCGGGCAGCGTGCGCTCGCCGAGGTAGACCGATCGCGATTCCGGGCGGAGGCGCTCGCCGCTGCAGGCAGTGCAGCAGGTCTCGCTCATGAACGCGCGGTAGTACGCACGCATGCGCTCCGAGCTGGTCTGCCGGTAGCGGCGCAGCAAGGTGTTCAGAATCCCCTCGTAGCGCATCGACCAGGTGCCCCGACCCCGCTTTCGGTCGAAGCGCACGCGCAGCTTCCGTTCGCCCGCGCCGTGCAGCACCAGGCGGCGCTGGCGCGCTGGCAGATCCCTCCAGGGACGGTGGATGTCGACGCCGAGATCGTCGTGCAGGGCCTGGATGATGCTCACGGTCCAGCTCTCGCTGCGCTCGACCACGCCGCCCCATGGCTCGATGGCGCCCTGCAGGATCGACCGCTCCGGCTGAGCGACGACCAGCTCGGGGTCCATCTGCAGCCGCACGCCGAGGCCGTTGCACTCGGGGCACATGCCCAGCGGGCTGTTGAAGGAAAAGGACTGCGGTGCGAGCTCGGGAAAGCTCGTGTCGCACGCGGTGCACGCCCGCCGTGCCGAGAACTCGATGCGCTCTTCCGAGCCGACCGCCATCAGGGCCACATCGCCATCGCCCTCGCGCATGGCCAGCTCCACCGAGTCCACGATGCGGGAAGGGGCCGTTTGGCCGACGTGGATGCGGTCCACCACCAGGTCGATGTCGTGTCGTCGGTTCTTGGCGAGCCGCGTGCCGTCGCCGCCGAGGCGCACGATCGCGCCGTCGATGCGGGCGCGGACGAAGCCGCGGCCGGCCAACCCTTCGAGCAGCTCGCGGTGCTCGCCCTTGCGCTGGCGAACGAGCGGAGCCAGCAAGAGCACGGGCCCGCCCTCGGGCAGTCGGGCGATCTCGGCAGCGACCTCTTGGGCCGAGCGCGCCTGGACCGCTCGGCCGCAGCTATGGCAGCGCTGCTCACCTACCCGGGCGTAGAGCACACGCAGGTGATCGTAGATCTCGGTGATGGTCCCGACGGTGGACCGGGGATTGCTGGACGCCGTCTTCTGCTCGATGGCGATGGTGGGGCTGAGACCGCGGATCCGGTCCACGCGGGGTTTTTCCATCTGCCCCAAGAACTGCCTAGCATAGCTCGAGAGCGACTCGACGTAACGCCGCTGCCCCTCGGCGTAGATGGTGTCGAAGGCCAGCGAGGACTTGCCCGAGCCGCTTACCCCGGTGAAGACGACCAGGCGACGCTTGGGGATCGCCAAGTGCGGGATGTGCAGGTTGTGCTGCTTGGCCCCCTCGACGACGATGTGCTCGCGCTCCATCTGCGGGTTGCTCCTCGGGGCCTGGCGACGACGTCGGTGGACGGCCGTGCGGCGGCTGCCCCGGGGGTCCATAGTCTCCCTGTCCCCCGCGGGCCAGGACAGCTTTCGCGGTCTCGCGCGCTTTGGGGCCCGCGGCCATCCGCCCTTCCGTTCGGGAGTGCTTCTTGGCAGTCTTGGCCTCGAGCGCGGCGCAGACGATGCTGAAGGCCATTCGCGAGAGAATCCCTCACCGCCAGCTCGCCGAGCTGCGGCGCTCGGCGGCAGAGCAGCGCTGGGGGCTGCTGGTCTGCTTCGTCTGCCTGGTGGCGTATCTCGTTTTCTACCGAGAGCTTCGCGCCGCGGCCATGCCGGGTCGGTCCGATCCGCACTACACCTGGCTGTTCGCCCGCTCGCTGGTCTTCGACGGCGACCTCGACTTCGCCAACGACTATCGGCTCTGCGGCGACCCGCTGCGGCAGGGGGTGGACTTCGGCACGGGGCATCTGGCCAACCCGTACTACCTGGGGCCGTCGCTGTTCTGGGCGCCCATCCTGTGGGTGCTCAAGCACACCTACGAGCTTCCGGTGAGCGCGAGCGCAGCCGTGGCCGAAGCCTGTCGCGGACCGCTGGTCTCGGCGACCCTGCAGGCGGGGCCGGTCGTCGGCGCGCTTGCGCTCTACGGAAGCTACCGGTTGGCGCGGCGCTTCGTGAGCGACGGCCCGGCCGCGCTGGCCGCGGCCCTGTTCGGCCTTGGTGGGCTGCTCGCCGCGTACGCCTGCTACCAGCCGGGCTACTCGCACGTCTACGCGACCTTTGCCGTCGTTGTGCTGCTCCTCGCCACGGCGCGCGCCAGCGAGGAGCCCACGCGCTTTGGGCGCTGGCTGCTGGTGGCGCTCGGGTTGGGCTTGTGCGTGCTGCAGCGTCCCCCTCAGCTTTTGTACGGGCTAGTGCCGCTCGCCGTGGCGACCGTCAGCCTGGCGCGGGCTCATCGCAGGCGCTGGCTCGCGGTGGTGGGCTCTTTGGCAGCCGGGGCGGCCCTCGGCGTGGCGCCGCTCTTGCTGCTCTATCGCTACCTCTACGGCGACTACTTCACGAGCCCCACGGGAGAGCACTACTTGCACCTAGAACACGCGCACCCCTTTCTCATGCTGTTCGCGCCGCACGGTGGGCTGTTCTACACGACCCCCATCGCCTGGCTCGCGGTAGCGGGCATCTGGCCTGCGCTGCGCAGCGGGCGCATGCGCGCCTTCGTGCTGCCGCTCATGGTGGCGGCTTCGGCCGAAGGCCTGCTCTACTCCGCCGTGCTCGACTGGCACGGCGCAGGCACCTTTGGCGCGCGTCGGCTGACCACCTTGACGCCCTTGTTCGTGGTGCTGGCGGCCGTGGCGCTTGGCCGCCTCGGCGGCTGGCTGCGCGCCCGGCCCTCGCGCGCCATGGTGGCGTTGGGCGCGGCGGTGACC
>CAYTYV010000254.1:0-9371 GCA_964441055.1 uncultured Polyangiaceae bacterium
GATGCCGTGCTGCGCCCAGATGAGCTTCTGCTTCTGCGGTTGGTGCTCGAGCTCGGCGCAGAGCTCGGCGTAGCGGCCCACGGGCCAGCCGACCAGCTCCTTGGCCGCGCCCACCACCGTGCCCACGTGCTTGACGTTGGCCACCGTGCTGTCCTGCCCCGGCTGCGGCGGTGACGGGCGGATGACGTTGGGCGCGAGCTTGTCGACGAAACGGCCGCCGTCGTCGTCGGGCGCGGACGGAGGGCGCGAGCCCGTGGCGCGCTCGGCCTTGGCAACGCGCTTCATGAGCTGCTGGCGGAAGTCCACCCTGGCTGCCCGTACCTCTTCGGCGCTGATGGCGGCCAGCGGTACGGTATCGTGGTGGCTGGCTCGAGCGGCCTTGGCGGCCGCGGCCTCCGCGGCGACCTTGGCGGCGTGCTCGGCGCAAGCTTGGTGGTATTGGAAGACGCGCTCGAAGTCGCCGACGGCCATCTCGTCGAGCAGCGTGGCGCACCAGCGGGCCTGGGCGCGCTCCCAGGTCTCGGCGATGCCCAGCGAGTCCAACACGGCGATGCGGGCGGCAGCGTTCTGTCCGCGCAAGCGCGCTGACACGTTTGCCCAAGCAGCGAAATCCTCGAGGATGTCCACGGAGAAGCCTTCCCTTCGGGGCCGAACGAGCGCGCCTTAGCCCGAGCTATTCACCGCGTCGCCCCAAGCACCCAATTGCTCGCGCCTTTTGCGCCATCTCCGCGCGCAGCGTGCTCGAAATAGCTGGGCTATTCCTGCGCTCGCTGCCCGCGGAGATGGCGCAAAATTCGCTTCGCACTTGGGCACTTGTTGCTCCTTGGTGAATAGTTCGTGCTCGGAGCCGCAACAAGGGCCGAGGCCGAGCCCAGAGCGCGCGCGATTCGCAGCGCGGAATGCTAGCGGAATCACCTGGGGTCGGAAAGGATCTCCGACAGGTCCCGCACGACCAAGCCCGTGCCGCGCTGCAGGCTGGCAGCCCGCAAGCCGCGGTAGCAGCGGGGGCAGCTCGTGATGACCTCGGAAAGCTGCAGATCGCTGAAGTAGCCCAGCCGCCGCGCGGCCACCTCGGCCGCCAGCTCGGGGTGGTGGTGCGGCACCAAGCCCGCGTGGCCGCAGCAGCCGCCGAGCCGTCCCGAGGCAGGGCCGTCGCGCACCTCGAAGCCTGCGGCTTGGAGGAGCCGTCGGGGCGAGTCGACATCGCCCGTGCGGCGCCCGAGCCAGCAGGGGTCCTGGTAGCCGACCGCTCGCTCAGCGGTCGGTTCGGTGAGGCGAAGCTCGAGCCGGTCGAGGTGTTGGGCGAGGAAGGTCGTCACATGCTGAACGTCGATGTTGCGGCCGAGGCCGCAGTCGCGCTTCAGGTGCTTTTCGAAGTGGCGGTTGCAGGTCGGGCAGAGGTTGACGATGAGCGCGGGGGCGTGGTCGTGCAGGCGCGCGACGAGCTTCTGCCCGCTTTTCAGGAAAAGGTCCTTGCGGCCGAGATCGCGGTAGGGGTAGCCGCAGCAATGCGGCTGCTCGAAGACGAGCGCGTCAAAGCCCATGCGGCCGAGCAGCCTGCGGTAGCGCTGGGCCACCTCGGGCAGCTCGTCGGCGTAAAGGCATCCGGGAAAGATCAGCACGCGGGTCATGTCCGTCGTCCCGCGGAAGGTGGCAGGTGAAGGGTACCGTGGTCGCGAAGCGAGGAAAGCACCCGTTGGCTAAGCGTCGTGGGGCTCGAGTTGCGCAGGGATTTTATGTTGTCCCAGATCTTGGCGTCGACCGGACACAGCTCCTCGCAAAGCTCGCAGCCGAGACAGGCGTAGAGGCCGTGCGAGGCCGTTAGCTGTTGCTGGCCGACGTGGTGTGAGAGAACGAGGCCGATGCCCCCCGGGTGTAGGCCGCCAAAGCCTGCGCCGCAGAGCTCGAAGACTGGGCAGTGGAGCAGGCACGCCCCGCAGCCGATGCATTTGAGCGCCTTGCGCAATTTGTCGTCGGCCAGCATCTTTCGGCGATGGTTATCCACCACCACCAGGTGCACCTGGTGGGCACCTTGCGCCCCGCGAATGACCGCCTTTTCGATATCGGCCGTGTAGCTCGGCCCGGAAATGACGTTGACGTACGCCGTCGACCGATTCCCCGTTCCGAACATGGACAGGCATTGCGACAGGAACGCGGCATTCTCGACGCTAGGAACGATGCGGTGATAGCCAACCACCGCGATGTGAATCGGCGGAACCCGAGTGACGAGCGAGATGTTGCCCTCGTTCTCGACGATGACCAGGTGCCCTTCGGCCGTGACGAAGTTGACCCCGCTGAGCCCCACCTCGGCTTGCAGGATTTGTTGGCGTATGCGTGCCTGGATCGCGCGGGCGATTCCCGCGGGCGTACCGTCGTGCTCCAGCTTTCCTTGCTCGCGCAAGAAGCGCCCGATCTCGGCGGCCGAAAGCGCCGCTGCTGGGGCGTTGGGGTGCATGCGCACGGCGCCCATCTGCTGGACGATCCAGTCGCCCGTATCGGTCTCGACAACGGGCTGCTCGAGCGCGTCGCTCAGCCCAAGCTCCCCGAGCAGGTTGGACTTTGATTTGACGACGGGGCGCCGCTCGCCCACCCGCCGCGCGATCTCGGCCCGCGCCTCAGCGTTGTCGCGGGCGAAGACGACGTCCACACCTGCCGCGGTGAGCCGCTCGGCAGCCTGCTGCCAGAGCGCCTCGGCGTCTTTCGTGGCTTCGTCCCGGATCGCCGAGGCTTTTTGTTTGAGGGCGTCGAGATCGATCGACGACAGGAGCTCGAAAAAGCGACGCCGATAGGCGCGGAGCGAGGCGAGGAGCTTTTCCTGGACGTCCTTGTCAAGACAGGGGCTGCCGTAAGCGTCACGAGCGGGGTTCATCGTCGGTTTGTGGTCAAGGGCTACCCCCCGAGTGACGGTCGTAGCCATAGCGTTACCCGGACGAAGCGGGAAGCGCGGTCCTCGCGCAGCTCGGGCTCGGTGCCGTTGTGCTCCTGCATGGCCCTACGCATGACCGGCCATCCTCGTCCGCGCTGCTCCATCATGCCCATGGTCAACAGGTAGTTGGCCAACAGCTCGTTGCGCGACCGGGGATGCCCCCCCGCCTGAACGCTCTCGGGCGTGATGGTGTTGGGTAGCGTTCCCGGGCTAGTGACCACCACCCGGTCGTCGAATACCTCGAGCAGCACCTTGCTGCCAGTGATGGCGTAGTCCCGGTGCGCGACCGCGTTGACCAGCGCCTCCCTCAGGGCCTTGGGAGGAAGCAGCAGCGTATCCACCCGTTCGAGGCCTTGGTAGCGCTCGGCCCGGCCCAGGCCCTTGAACCAGCCGACCGCCCGGGCCACCTGTTCATCGATTCTCCCCTTGCCCTCGGCGACCTGCAGAACCTCGTCGGCTCGGTCTGTTCCCGCGTAAGCGACGCACTCCACCCAGAAGCTTGCCGTCTGCGGGTAGGACTGAGGCGTCTTGCCAAAGGCCAGCACGCCGTAGAGCGTTGCGCGCATCTGTTCACCGATGGGACACACGACCCCTCGGGTACGGAGGTCGCTATCGAGGTCGGGCTGGGGGGCACTGATGAGGTCCAATCCCAATCGCTCGAGGTAGGCCCGAAAGCTCTGCACGTCGATATCCGCGACGCTGGCGGCGTCGATGGCCCGCTCCTCGGTGATGATGTAGCCGAAGAGGTTGTAGAGCTCCTGCAGCTCGCTGGCCGACGGCGCCACGTTGGCACGGCCCCGACGTACGAGGACGCGGCCCTCGAAGCGCAGGGGCTCGAAGCCTCGTTGGCGAGGGACCTCGATCCAGTGAACCCAACTTTCGGCGTCTTGGTGACGACCAATTCGGGCTTGCACCGGTGCGCTCAGGCCGGTTTGCAAGAATGCCGTGATGCGTTCTTGTACCGACTCGGGATCCTCCCGCACGCCGACGATGGCTCCGCTGTCGTCCACGCCCAGCACGAGCAACCCGCCGTCCCCGTTGGCAAAGGCAGCAATGGCACGCCCAATGGCCTTCAGGTCGCCCAAGCCGCGCTTGAGCTCCGTGTGCTCGTCCTCGCCACGGTGGATGCGCTGCAGAATGTCCAAGAAGCTCATGGTGCGCTTCCTTGCCCAGAGACCTTCGGGCTCGAGCCTGGCAACGGTCGTGTCTAGCCCAGCAGCAGCACCTTGGTCTGGGCTGGGGCGAGGGCCAGGCCGACGGCGTTCATCTGGTTTTGCGTGGTCGGGCTGGTCATGCGGCTAGCCGGGGCGCTGCCGAGGATGACCTTGGTCGAGCCTGCGGTGTGGCGCGTGGGTCCCATGATCATCGAGCTCACCACGCCGCCAGCGGCGCCAGCTTGATCGCCGTTGGAAAGCGGCACCTGGGTGAGCAGGTTGTGAGCCGGGCCGCCCACCCAGATGACCTTGGGGAAGAAGCCCACCGCCATGGTGCCCTGCGAGATGTTGGGATAGGGAATGGGCACGGGTCCAGCCGGGGTGGGCGTCTTGCAGACGTCGGCGGGCGCGAGGTTCATGCCTCCTGCTTGACAGTTACCGAACATGGGGCGTCTCCGGGCGTTGAGTCGGCTCGAGGGGTATCATCATCATGGCGCAAGGGCTAGCTCGCCGAGTGCCGCGGTCGCCAGTCTTCGCCCGCGACCAGCACGGGATCGTCGCCGCGAGCGGTGCTGGTGTCCAGCACGGCATCGTCGCGCTCTACGCGGTGCAGGCGGGCGAGCAGCAGATTGGCATCCGAGAACACCGCGGCGGACAGATCGGCCCAGGATAGATCGGCGTAGCGCAAGAAGGCCCTGTCGAAGTGGGCGCCGCGGCAGTCTGCTCGTTGGAAGTTGGCGGTCTCCAGATGAGCGTCGTCAAGCCGGGCGAGCTCCAGCTTGCTTCGGTCGAACAGGCCCTCGGGCGCGTGGATGGCGCGCAGGCTGGCCCGGCTGAGATCGGCTCCGCTGAAGATGACGCCCTTGGCCTGAGCGCCGTCGAAGCGCGCGTGTTTCAAGTCGGCCTCGAAGAAGTTGCAGTGCTCGACGGTAGCGTTTGAAAAGTCGCAGCCGACCAGGCTGGCCTTCATCATCTGGCAACGCGAAAGCTCGCGCCCAGCCAGCGACTGGCCGTCGAGTTTGGCCTCGACCAGGACGGCCTCGCCAAGATCCGCGTCGGCTAGCTCGACCTCGCGAAGATCCGCGCGAAACAGCGTGGCCTTGGTGAGCCGGGCTCGGGCGAGCACGAGGTCTGCCGCGGTGACGTTGGCCAGCACGGCTTGGTCGAGCTTGGCAGCGCTCAGATCGGCCTTGGATAGAACGCACTCCGAGAGCAGCGCCTTTTCGAGATCGGCCCCTTCGAGCACCGCGCCCGACAGATCCGAGGCATGCGCTTTCATCTCGGCAAGCTGCGCCGCAGACCAGCGGACTCCCTTCAGATCGCATTCGTGAAGCACTGCCTCGCGCATGGCGATGCCGCGGGCTTCGCAGCCGCCGAAGGTCGATTTGCTGAAGGTGACCTCGCTGAAATCGCAATCGTCGAGCTTTGCATTGGAAAAGGAGCAGCGCTCGAGGACCTTAGCCCGCAAATCGGCGCCAGACAGATCGGCCTCGGACAGATCGCAGCGCGAGAGCATGCTCTGGCGGAAGCTCGCGCCTGCGAGCCGAGCGCCCTTGAAGCAGACTCGCTCGAAAATGCCGCCCGCGAGCTTGGCCTCGGTCAGATCCATACCCGCCAGATCGAAGTCGGCGATGGGCTCGCCTGAGGTCACGCGTCGTTCCAGCTCTTCGCGCATCATGGCTCGCCTCCCTAGAGCAGCCCCTGGTGTACGGTCTCGAGTACCAGGGCATCGTGAAAGCTCGTCCGCTTGTCGCCGACAGCGCCGAGCAGGTTGGCGCGCACCAGATTGGCGCCCAAGAACTCCGTCCCGCCGAGCTCGGCCTTTTGCAGCATGGCCAGCATGAGGTTGGCGTCCGTCAGATCGGCGCGGCCTAAGCGGGTCTTCATGAACGAGCTTTCGCGCGCTACGCACCGTTCGAAGCGGCCGCCTGTGCAGTCGGCGCCGCTGAAGTCGGCCTTGTCCAGGTTTGCCTTGGAGAAATCGGCTCCCCGCAAGGAGGCCCCCCGCAAGCAGGCCTGCTCGAGCTCGGCTTCGGCGAACACGGCGCCGTCGAAGACGCTGTCCTTGAGCACGCACAGGCTCTTGGCCTTGGCGCGCTCGAAGCGCGTCTCTTCGGCCTGGCACTCGACGAACACGCAGCGCGAGACATTGGCCTCGGCAAAGCTGCAGCGCTGAAGCTTGCACTCGACGAACACGGACGCCTCGAGATCGGCCTTGGCAAAGTCGACGTCCGCGAAGTCAACGTGGATCCAGTGCGTGCCTGGAGCCTCGGCGCCTGTCAGATCGGTGTTGCCCAGGCGCAGCTCGAGGAGCTCGGCGTCCTTCAGGCGCGCTTCGCTCAGACGGGCATCCGTCAAGTCGGCCTGGTAGAGCACCGCGCCCGAGAGATCGGCCTTCCGCAGCGTGGCGCCGACCAGCTTGGCCTGGCCGAGATTGGCCCCGGACAAGCGGGTCCCGCTCAGATCGGCGCGCGAGAGATCAGCCCGCGCCAGCACGGTCTGCTGGAGAGTCGCTCCGCTCAGCTTGCAGCCGCTCAGGTTGGCGGCCTCGAGAAATGCCCGCGACAGGTCGGCGCCCGACAGATCAAGGCCCGACAGATCCGCGCCCGTGAGATCGCGCTCGGCCAGGCTCTCGCACGCTGAGAGCGCGCGCTCGACCTCGTCTCGCAAGCGCTGGGCCTCGTCGCCGTCCAGCCGCGTTGTTGCTGGGAAAAAATGCGCGAACTGCCGATAGGCGTCGATCTGCGCTTTTTCGGCTGCCACGAGCGATTCGGCGAGCTCGGGATCGCGCAGCTTTTCCTCCACCTCCGGCAGGGCGACCCCAGCGTTTTGGGAGAGCTGGAGCTGGTCCTGCAGCCGCTCGAGCTCCCTTTCCGCCGAAAACTCGGGCGGGCCGCCCGCCTTTTCTTGGGCGTCGGCCACGAGCTGGTCGTAATCTACGCCTTGCGCTGCACAGCTCTCGCGTGCCTTTTGCTCGGCTTCGGCGCGGCGGCTTTCGGCGTCCTTTTCCAGAGCCGCGGTCTTTTCATCGAGCTGGTCGAGAAAGTCGGGTAGCTCGTCCACCGATTTCGGCATGTCCATGCCGAGCGGGGCCTCGGACTCGGGAAGCTCAGCGGGCAGGCCGTGCTCGTCCGGATCGATGCCGTGATCGCGCAGCTCATGTCGGGCCTGGTCCAGCGCGGCCTGGGCGCGGTTATCCATGTGCTGGCGAAGGAGGTCCTCCTCTTTGTCGCCCGTCAGATCCACCATGCCGTCTAGGGCCGAGGCAAAGCCCTGGGGCAAGAGCTCCTTGTCGCGCAGCGAAAACAGGTGGCCCTTTTCCGGATCGAGCCGCCGAGCTAGGGCTTGCTGGTAGTGCTGGCGAGGCTTGTCCTCGCCGATCCGCTCGAAGCCGCACATGAGCGCCGTGATGTCAGCGGCGTCATCCTCCACCGTCTCGACCAGGCCGCGAAACACCAGCATGCCTGCAAGCTGACCCGGAAAGAGCCAGACCGTCTCGAGCCGGGTGGTGGCCTCGTGCAGCGCATCGGCAGGCTCGCCTTGGTGGGTCACGAAGGCCCGCGCACGGATGGCAGGCAGTCTGCCCTCGATGTGAGGCCGCTCAGGATGCATGCCGTGGGCAGCGAACGACTCGGTGCCTTTGAAGTACGTTCCCTCCTCGAGCCACTGGTCTTTCGGAGCGAGCTGCAAGTAGCGCGCGTCAAAGTCGGCGGCAAACCCGGGAAAGCGTGTTTTGAGCCAGTGGTGGTCATAGGTGCCGAGATGGCGGGATCGCTCGGAGAAGAACGCAGGGCAGGCCCCGAGGCTTGCAGGGGCGGGCCGGTCGCTAGGCGCGGCTACGACGTGTCGGGGATCCTCGACGTTGGGCAGCGGCTGGATCGCGCCTTCATCCGTCTCGATCGCCACCGCCCCTTTGCCCAGTGGATTGGCCTCGTAGCCGTCGCCGCCAAAGGCGTGCGCCCAGTCGAGCGGCATGGTCGCAAAGGGCGCTGGCGCGCTCGACTCATTGCCCACCCAATACCGATCGCCTACCACGTCCAGACGCTTGCGTATTGGCCCGAGGCTCATCTCCACCGCGGCGGCGGTGACCTCCTTCTCGTTCGCCGCGCAGGCGCTTCCTCCCACCAGCAGCTCGCCACGCAGCTTGGGCATGCCCTCATCGAGCAGGGCCTGGGGGCCGAGCTGTTCCTGGGCGGTATTCCAGATATCGGTTTCGAGCAGCAGCTTGTCGGCTTCGTCGACATTAAAACCCGCCAGCATGGTGACGCAAAGGTAGTGATGGCCCCTCATTTCGAAGGGCCGAGTGAGCAGACCGAGCTCGAGGGGTTTGAAGATTCTCATGTGGAATTGGCAGGAACGCTTTCCGGGCAAAGTCGTCGCGGGAGCGGAGAACGTAGACTTGGGCCTTGAGCAGGTGCCTCGCACGCAGCACGTTGTCGAAATGGAGCCAATCAAGCGCGCACGGCTGGCTGGGACCTACAGGATCTCTGGCGGGGCCCGTTAGAACGTGATTCAGACATACATCGTAACAGGACCACTGACTATCTGTGCTCTGCCCGTTTTCAATTTCAACGTGCCCTTTTCAATTTTGATGCCCTTCTCCAAGATTATCCTGAGCCCCGCGAACGAGTTCACCTGTAGCGGCCCGACCAGGTTTATCTGCCCGATTACCGTGGCTATGTTCAACTGAAGTCCGGCAACGCTTGTGGTCATGCCGCCGACTACCTGGCGCGTCCACGTCGTGAAGAAGTTGTAGTTCGCGGGACGATAGAATGTGGTGTTGTAGGCTCCCTTGTAGTGATCATTCGTGTTGCTAAAATAAGTCCGTGTTGCGTCCCCTTTGATCTCTTGGTTTTGGTTTCCGCTGACCTTCTGGCTCAGGCTTCCGCTGACCTCGTGGGTATGATCTTTGCAGATACTCTCGTGCAAATGGCCAAAAAAGTCCCATTTCGCCGTAGGCTCGGAGCAATGGTACGAGAAACGCGCGCTGTTGTAGCTCACATCGGCATTGCCTTTGTGGGTGCCAGTGTAGGTCCCGCTGACCGTCTTGCTCTGGTTCCCGCTAACCGTGTGGCTATGATTGCCGCTCACCACGTGCTGCTGATCGCCGTCGATGTTGGTGTCCTGGTTGCCAGCCACATCCAGCGCGTGGTTGCTCTGCACCGTGATGCTCTGGTCGCCCGTGACCGTCTGCTCGTGGTTGGACTGGTAGGTGTCGCTCACGTCGCCGACCACGGTGGTGTCGGCGTTGGCGCCGATGTCGGTGGTCTGGTTCTGGGCGACGTTGTGGA
>CAYTYV010000255.1:0-9342 GCA_964441055.1 uncultured Polyangiaceae bacterium
TCACCCCACGACGAGACCGCCGATGCGATGATCAACACGCCGCGGGACATCTCCCGGCGCTACTGCTGATCGTGTAATGCGTGACCGTGGCGATCGTCTGATCCGCTCGTCCGATCCAAGCGCGATTCGTCAGGCCGATCGTGACAGCTGGCGCTCGGTCCAGCGCTTGCGGCCGCGACACGAACCGTATGGGTGGTCACAAAAGCGTAAATATGCTTTACTTGGAAGATGAGGACCACCATCGATCTTCCTGACGAGCTATTTCGGCGGACCAAGGCGACGGCGGCGCTGCGCGGCATGAGCCTCAAGGAGTTCGTGGCTGCGGCGCTGCGCGACAAGCTCGCGCGGACTGACCCGGAGCAAGAGCCTGAGGAGTCGGGTTGGCGCCGCGTGTTCGGCAAGGCGCGTCCCGAGCACGTTGAAGAGCTCGACCGGGTGGTGCGTGAGGAGTTTTCGCGCATCGACGAGGCGAGCTGGCGATGATCCTCGACACCAACGCGGTCTCAGCTCTGCTGGTCGGCGATCCTGCGATTGCCCAGGTGCTCTCAGCGGCCCCCAAACACGAGCTTCCCGTGGTCGTGATCGGCGAGTACCGCTACGGCTTGCTTCAGTCCAAACGGCGCAAGGAGTTGGAGCCGTTGCTCGACGGGCTCGTCTCCGAGTCCACCGTGCTGCGGGTCGATGAGCGCACCGCGGCTGCCTACGCCTTGGTTCGCCAAGGGTTGCGGCAGCGCGGCACCCCGATCCCGGAGAACGACGTGTGGATCGCGGCATTGGCGCACCAGTACCAGCAGCCCGTGGTGAGCCGCGACGAGCACTTCGACTACGTCGACGGGCTCGAGCGCGTGGCGTGGTGATGAGGGCGCCGTAAAGACCTGGTGGCCGCGGCGCCCAAGGCGAATCGCGGTACCGGGCGCCGCTGGAGCAGGCCCCCCGCTGGAGCTGGCTTGCCTGCGGCGGCTGCTCTACTGTGGAGCCATGACGCTGTTTCGCTTGGCAACCCTGGCCGCGCTCGGGTGGCTGGTCGTCGGCTGCGGGGTGGACGAGACGCTGGCGCCCGCGCCGCCGCCCTTGCTGCCGCCGCTCGAGCCTACCGAGCCTGGGGCCCCCGGGCCCTACGCCATCGGCGTGACCACGCTCCAGACCACCGATGGCGAGCCTGGCGGGCGCACGCTGCCCGTCGAGGTGTGGTACCCGGCCGAGGTCGATCCGTCGGCGCCCGTGGCGAGCTACGCGCTCGAGCTCGGCGCCTTGGTGCTGGCCGAGCTCGATTCGCCGCTCGGCGCGGTGCGCGATGCGCCCGCCGATCGCCGCGGCGCGCCCCACCCCGTGGTGGTCTTCTCGCACGGCTACGGCGGGATGCGCATCCAGAGCCTGTATCTGACCGAGCACCTGGCCACGCACGGCTTCGTGGTGGCGGCGCCCGATCACATCGGCAACACCTTCACCAGCATGACCGCGCCCTCGGAGGCCTTGAGCGACTTCGAGATCGCCCGCCTGCGGCCCATCGACGTCTCTCGCACGCTGGATCTGTTGCTGGAGCGCTCGGCCACTTGGCCCGGCCTATTGGCCTTCATGGCCGACGAGTCACGCGTGGGGGTGGCGGGCCATAGCTTCGGCGGGTTCACCGCCTTCCGCATCGCGGGGGCGAGCATCGACGTGGCGGCGGCCGCCGAGGCCTGTGAGGCCGATCCAGACCATTTCTTCTGCGGCGACTGGGACCCGCTAGCCATGCCTCCCTCTGGACGGGACGAGCGTTTTCTGGCCGCGCTCCCGCAGGCGCCAGGAGGGGCGGACATCTTCGGACCGCCCGGCGAGCCGGGTGGCTTTGCCGAGGTCGCCATTCCCACCATGATCCAGGCGGGCACTATCGACTACTCGACACCCTTCGACCGCGAGGCGGCCGAGCCCTTCGCCGCCTTGCCGGGCGAGGCCTATCTGTTGGCGATCGACGGCGGCGGGCACTTCACCTTCTCGAACATGTGCATGCTGCTCGAGATGCTCGCGGTTCAGCTGGAGGAGTTCGACGACGGCTGCAGCACCGACAACATCGCGGCTGACGAGGCTCACCAGGTCATCAATCGCTACGCCACCGCCTTTTTGCAGGCGCGGGTGGCCGGCTACACCGAGCTCGAGAGCTTTTTCGATCCGGATGCGCCCCTACCGGCCGGGGTCGACTCGTACCTGGCCAAGTGAGCGTGCATCAGCGCGGGCGCGCCGATCGTCACGATGGCGCGCGATGCGGGCTAGGCGAGCGCTCGCGCAGCGCCATCGGCACCAGCATCGCGCAGGACAAGAGGGCCAGGCCGATGAAGGTATAGAACAGCGCGCCCCAGCCCCAGCGCGCGGTCACGCCCGCGGTGACGACCCCCTGCAGGATCGCCCCCACAGAGCCCACGCCATTGATGATGCCCGCGGCCGAGGCCGCCGATTCGCCGCCGCCCACGTCCTGCGCCGCCGCGCCCGAGATGAGCGCATCGGGCCCGAACAGCATGAATCCCACCGCGCCCATCGAAAGGGCGCTCGCTACGATGCCTTCCCCGCCTGCCACGCGATAGATCCCCAGCGCCACGGCCAATAGCAGCAGCATGGGCACCAGCAGGCGCGCGCGCTTGCCAGGGAACAGCTTGTCCGACAGCCAGCCCGTGACGATTGCGCCAATGATGCCGCCCGCCTCGAAGGAGGTGGATAGATAGCCTGCCGTGCCTTCGTCGTAGCCGAGCTTGCCGAGGTAGTAGGGCAGCCAGAACAGCAGGCTATAGCGAATGAGCTTGAGCCCGAAGTAGGCCACGCCCAGCGACCACACCACGGGTTGGCGGGCCATTGCCCAAAAGCCCGTGCTGGCGCTCTGCTCGGCGGCGTCGTCAGGCGCGGCGGAGCCCGCCCGAGTTGGCGTTTGCTTGCCGCGCTCGGGTTCGGCGGGGGCGCTCTCGTTGGCCTCGACGGGCGGCAGGCCGCGATCCTGGGGCCGCTCGACCAAGAAGAGCAGGACCAGCGCGCCCACGGCCGCCACCCACACCGCGGGAACGCGAAAGGACCAGCGCCAGCCGAAGTTCACCAGCACGAAGGTGGCCAGCGCGGTCGAGACCAGCCCGCCGACTTGGTAGTTGGTGCACCAGACGCCCATCACCTTGCCGCGCGACTTGCGCGCGAACCACGGCGCCATGGCCTTGACGTTGTTGGGCCAGCCGGTCGACTGAAACAGCCCGTTTACCCCGAAGAAGAGGAAGAAGACGATGAAGGAGGCGCCCCAGCCGAGCACCCACGAGACCGCGGCCGAGGCCAGCATGCCCACGGCGATCATGCGCCTTGCGCCCACCCGATCGCCGAGCGCGCCGTTGACGAACTGCCCCAGGGCATAGCAGCCGAGGTAGGCCGTATCGATGGCGCCCAGCGCCCCGGTCGACAGCCCCACCTCGTTTTCCAGGCGCAGCTTGACCACGCTGAAGTGCTTGCGGGTCAGGTAGTACGAGGCGTAGCTCAGCCAGGTGAGGGCGAAGATACGCGACTGCAGAAGCCGCAAGGCTCGGCTCGTCTTCGGCGAGGGGCGGACAGCGCTCAATGGCCAGCTCTACCTTGCCTGGGGCTGCCCGCCGTCTCGAGGGCAGTCGAGGGGCCAGCCGTGGTCGGCATTGCGCGGCGCAGATGCGGGCCAACCCTACCCCGCCATCGGCGCCGTCGCAAACGCCGCGCCGCGCGGGCGGCTGCCCCACAAAGCAGCCGGGCGGCGCCCCGAGGTGGATCGGGGGCCGCCCGTGCGCGATCGGCGGTCGTGCTAGCTCTCTAGTAGCCGGGAGGCAGCATCACGTTGTTCCAGGGAACGGTGGTGCCCTTGCAGTTTTCGTCGTTCTTGTCGCCCTTCACCGAGGGGCACCACTGGATGGGGCCGTTCAGGTAGTCCATGTAGAGATCGTGGTAGCCCGGGAATCCCGGAGCTGAGGCGCGATCGTCACGCAGCGCTCCCCAGGAGTTCTTGATGCGCAGAAACTCGATTTGCGTGGACGGCAGCAGCGCGGCCTCGAGCTTGGCGAGGTCCTCGGGATCGTCAGGGTCCAGGGTCACGCCCGCCTCGAGCAGGCCGAACTCCTCGGTGAACGCCTGGTAGTCCTCGAGCACGGTCATGTGGCCGCCTTGGCGACCGGGCTTGCCCGACTCGTCCAGCGTAGTCAGGTTGAACGAGCCCCGGCGCTCGTTATGGCCCGACTCCATGGCGTTGAAGTCCACGTCCCAGGTGATGACCACGGGGTTGCGGTCGTGTAGCGCGAGCTGGACGCGGATCTGGTAGTCCCGCTGCTCGTCGGCCAGATTGCCGCTCCAGGAGCTGGTCGGGTAGCTCGCAGTGCTCCACTCGTCGATGGCGGTGGCCAGATCGGTCAGCCGCACGGTGGGCACCTCGGGGTCGGTCGCGCGCTCGACGTACTGGGCGGCGAAGTCCACTGGGGCGATGATGGGCGTGCCGTCTAGGTCGGCATCGCCATCCTCGATGGTGCGTCCGCCGCCAGCGCCAAAGGCCTGGTCGAGCTGGCCGCGAACCTCGTCCGACAGCCCCCAGGCCTCGTCCAGCACCTGCCGCACCAGCTCGCGGTCGCGGCGCGCCGAGCTCGACTTGAGCCGCCCCGAGCTGAGCTCTCGGTTCATGGCGCTCAAGGCGCTGGACTGGGTGGACGACATCTCACTGTTGCTGTCCTGAGGCACGAAGTCCCCTTCGGCCATCAGCCCGCGCTCGAGCACGATCTCGTTCGACTTCCACTGATTGCCACCCGTCGAGATCTCGTCGTCCCAGCTCCAGCCAGTGGTGATCTGATCGAACCAGTGCCAGTAGGTCCAGTACGACTGAGAGATGTCGAACTCCGTGCCCGTGGCCGTCAAGTGAAGCGACTCGGCCCAAGAGGCCTGGGCGTAGAGCCAGCAGTTGCCGATGGACTGGCGCTCCACGTCGGTGTGGGAGACGTCGGTGATGTCGCTGGACTCGCTGCCCACATCGGCGGTGCAGCCCGTGAGCGAGCAGCCGAGGGCCAAGAGCGAAGCAGCGGTCAGGGAGCCGAGACAGCGGAGTGAGAGTTTCATGGGTACCTCCAGATGGCGCCCCCGTGTCAGGCAGGAACTGTGCCAATGTAGGTTATTGTGGGAGTTTAGTGATTCCAATCAGTTGCACGCGTAGCTCGTCCCAGGTAGGGGGCAACGAGTGATCCAGTCTGGGCGACAGGGGGAGCAGCGAAGATCCAGCTCAGCAAGGCTCGAGGCAGCAAGCGGCAGCATCGTGCTAGGCTACTGCGCCACGTGAGGGACGCCGCGCGAAGAGAGAGCGCGTCGAGCGCAGATTCTAGATGGCAGAGTTGAGATGACGATGATGCCGACGGTGCGACGTACACTGCGTTGGCTGCTGGGTCCTGCGCTGCTCGCTGGGCTCGGGGCTTGCGCCACCATCCTCGGCGACGACTTCGAGGCCGCCTGCGATGGCCTCGACGATTGCGGGGACTGCTGGGACTGCGCCCTCGACGGCGACTGCGCCGACAAGCTCAACGCCTGCACGTCCAACGAGGATTGCGCGGCGATCATCCAGTGCTCCATCGCCTGCGGCAATGCGTTCGAGGAGGGGTCCGAGGAGCACGGCGCGTGCCTGTTCGAGTGCGAGAACCGTCCCATATGGATGCACGGTCGCCCCGCCTACCTGGTGCTGGTGGAGTGCGTGGATTGCAGCTGTCAGGACAGCTGCGACATCCCGTCTGGCACCTGCTCCTGACCGTGGCCATTCGGAGCCTCTCCGAGCGGCGCGCCGCTTTCCGGTCGAGCACCAGTAGGAGGCTATCGCTCGAGGCGCTGCACGATGCCGCGGGTGCCGTCGACGCGCAGCCGCTCGCCCTCGCGGAGCAGCTCCGTGGCGTCGGCTGTGTTGGCGACCGCGGGAAGGGCGTAGGCCCGGGCCACCTCGGCACCAGGCGACAGGCAGCCGCCCGTGTCCGAGACCAGCGCGCGCGCCACTAGCATGAGCGGGCTCAGGCAGGGATCGGGCGCGGTGACCACGAGGATGTCGTCCTCGCCGATATGGTCGGGCAGGCCGTCGCGCACCAGCCGAGCGCGACCCTCGGCCGCGCCAGGGCTGACCCCCAGGCCGGTCAGGCTCGGGCTGGTTTGAGCTCGCAGCCGAGCGCGCGGGGGGCCGCCCACAAACACGGGCGGGGGGCATTTCAGCGCGAGCATCTGGCGGTGCTCGCCCAGGCGCATCCGCACGAGACGACCTAGCTCGGGGTTGGCGGTGGCCAGGGCGGCGAGCGTGGGCTCGGCTCGGCAGTGAAAGGCTGCGCCCTGGGGCAGGTCCGGGTCGTTGCGAAGCAGCCGTCGGTCGACGTCCAGCACCACCTGCCGCAGCAGCCACAGCGCGCGCAGCAGCTGGCGATCGACCCGCCCTCGCAGCCGACCGAGGCGCCAGGCACGGCGCACCAGCGCACGGACCAAAGGGCGCTCTAGTCGCGACAGATACGGCTCGTAACGGGCGAGCTCGGCGTCCGCCAGGGCGCGCGCCCTGAGCGGGGGCTCGCGCGTGCTGCTCGCCTCTGGAGCCTCGATCAAGGCGAGCAGCATGGGACCGAGCTCGCCGAGGTCCTCGCGCCAGCGGGGACGGCTGAGCTCGAAGGGCGCCACGGCGGCATCGCCGAAGCTCGCCAGGAAACGGTCCAAGGCCGCGCGCGCTGGGCTCGGTGGCAGGTCGGAGGGGGCGTGCAGTTGGCCCTGGCGGAGCTGGTCGACGGCGCGCTCGTCGGCGCGGAACATCGCGGCCACCTCGGCCAAGGCCATTCCCAGGGCAGCACCGTAAGGCTCGCCCGCGCCACCGGTCAGCCCGTAGGCCACGTTGGGCAGGGCCTCGGAGAAGCGACGGCGGACGAGCGACTGCAAGGCCACGTGCTCGGCGAGGTGCGCGCGGGCGCAGCGAAGCCACAGCTCGAGGCTGCGCTCCAGGATCGCTCGGGCGGTGGCAAAGGTGGTCTCGAGCGCGTCGTCGGGCAGCAGGCCGAGATCGGTGGGGGCGGCGCGAGCCGAGCGATCGACCAGCTGGCCCAGGGCTCGCTCGGCCTCGCGCTCGATGCGAGCCATCTCGGTCAGGCTCTGCGCTCCGGAAAGCGGCCGCCGCCACGCCGCCTCGCGCAGATCCGCGCACTGGCGCAACAAGGGCTCGAGCTGATCCGCCGAGCCGCCACCCATGGCCTGCACCAGCGCCTCAGGGCCGAAGAGCGGCAGGCGCGCGGCGGCTCGACACAGGGCTGTTGCGTTCAGGTAGCTCCGACCTGCCCACGTGGCCACCAGCTCGCTGCGCGCTTCGGCCCGCGGTATGCGCTTTTGAGCGGTCTGGCGCAGCAGGGGCGGGAGCACGGTCTCGAGCAGCGAGCTTCCGAGCGCGGTGGGCGGCGCTGAAAGCGGGCCTGCGAGCCCGATCTCGCGCCATAAGGTGTGGCGCGAGCCGCCCCCGAGCGGCGGCCAGCTGGGCTCGGCATGGGCGGAGAGCACGTGGATCCCGTCCTCGGCCTGGTCGGTCCCAGGCTCGATGGCGACGCGGAGCTGAGCGTGCGGACCGAGCAGGCGGCGGGCCGTGGCGGCCATGGGATCGAGCGCGGGGCGCAGGCCGCGCTCGTCGATCGCTTGGGCAAGTCGCGTGGCAGGATCGGCCTTGGCCCGCGTTGGCTCCGATGGCTCTGTGAGCGGGAGCAGGCCGCTCGGCTCGGTCGGCACCACCTGCTGCAGCAGCACCGCCAGCGACGGCCGCTTGAGCGCTGCCTCGGCATAGGCGCCAACAACACACGAGAGCACGGCGCTCGCCCAGAGTCGGCGGATGCCCTCGAGCGTCTGCTCGGGACCGACCTGCCCGACGATGGAGCAAAGATAGCGGCTTGCACCTGCGGGCACGGGCACCTCAGCTGCCAGGCTGGGACGCACGGCCAGGCCGCGCGGCAGCTCGGCACCCTCTCGCTGCCAGAGCTGCTCCACGGCAGCGATGACGGCGGCGGGCAAGGGCTCGGCTCGCAGCCGCTCGTAGGCGCGCGCGCAGCGGTAGTCGCCCGTGCGGCTGCCCGAGGCCTTCACCAGCGAGCGCAGGTCGTGCTTGGGCGGGAGGCATGACGCGACAAAGGCGTCGAAGTGGCTGCTCTCGAGGATCCAGGTGCGCGGCACGGGCAGGCCCGCGCGCCCGAGTGCGTCCAGCACCTGGGCCCGCTGCCCCTGTTTGCGAAGGCGCCGTGCGGCCCGCCCACGGGCTTGGGCCGCCCCTAGAGGGCGCAGGACGATCGCCCTGTCACGGCTGGATCTAGCTGCGCACATGGCTGCGTTCCCCCGCATACCACACGAGGACTCGGCATTGACCCATCAGGCCCTAGGCCGCCTCGCGCTCGTCCCGAGGGCTGGCGCCTACATGAGCGTCCCCCGAGCGGCCCGAACGGTGATAGATAGGAAAGAACAGCGTAGGATGACGCGCGGTTCGGGGCCGCGCGCCTGTCAAGGCCAAAGCCATGAGCTTGTCGACGCGATGGTGCGCGGTGTGGGCGACGACGGTGCTGGTAGCCCCGCTGGCGTGCGGCTGCGGCGAGATCTCGGGCCAGGGGCAGGGCGGCGGCTCGGCTGGCTCGGCTGGGCAGGCAGGCGGGGGCGGCAGCGCGGGCACGGGCTTGAGCGGGGGACAGGGCGGAGCTGCGGGCGGTCATGGCGCGACAGGTGGCAGTGGCCTTCAAGCGGGCGCGCCGCCTTTCGAGTGCGAGCCGGACGCGCCGGGCTCGCCCGCGCTAGGCGGGATCATGCTCTTCGATCCGGCCGAGCCGCACCCGGGCGATACCCTCACGGTGATCGTCCGCTCGGGAAACGGCACCCCGCCTGCCGAGGCGCCCGATATGGTGATGCAGGCCCGGGGAGCCCTCGGCACCAGCGTGGAATCAATCACCATGAAAGCGGGTGGCGGCGACACCTTCTACTACTACGCCTTCGCTGATGTGGCCCTGGGCGACGTGTGCCTGCTCGGGCTCATCGACGGAACGACCCCGGAGATCGCGGGCAAGGTGACGGTCACCGAGCGACCCGCAGGCCCACCGCTTACGAACGGCGTCTACCAGGTCGTGACCAACCACCAGTGGACCTGCGGCGAGCAGCCGACCTACGGCAACGAGATCCACATCTACGTCAAAGACGAGCAGGGCAACGGGGTGTCGGGCGCGGTGGTGGACATTCGCTACGCCGACTCCACCGACCCGGACTCGATCTACAACGGCGGCGAGGACATCCCCGATAACGTGACCACCGACGGCTCGGGCTACTTTCACGGCTACAACTACTGGCCCATCAGCGACCACGGCCTTCTGGTGT
>CAYTYV010000256.1:0-9292 GCA_964441055.1 uncultured Polyangiaceae bacterium
GCCTCGGCGGTGATGCTGGTGCTGCCGTACTACCTCCACAACTACAAGGCGTTCGCGCGCATGGTGGTGCTGGGGGAGTTTCTGGCCATCGCGGCGGTGACGGTCTGCGCCCTATTCATCTTCGTCGATCTGGGCCAGCCCACCAGGGTGCTCAATATCGCCCTTCACCCGACGCCGAACTCGCCCATGTTCTGGGACATGATATCGCTCATGGGCTATCTGGTGCTCAATGCGGTCATCGCCTACGTCACCTTCGGCGCGGAGCGCAAGGGTGTGGCTCCGCCCAAGTGGATCAAGCCCATCATCATCCTGTCCATCCCCTGGGCCGTCAGCATCCACACGGTGACGGCGTTTCTGTACGCCGGTCTGGAGGCGCGGCATTTCTGGATGACCGCCATCTTGGCCCCGCGGTTCTTGGCCTCGGCCTTCGCCTCGGGCCCGAGCCTGCTCATCCTGCTGTCGCTGCTGCTGCGCAGGTACACCAAGTTCGACGCGGGCGATGAGGCCATCGGACAGCTCGGCCGAATCGTGACCTACGCCATGTGGGTGAGCTGCTTCTTCTTCCTGGTCGAGCTGTTCACGGGCCTGTACAGCGACATTCCCTCGCACACCGTGCACTTCGAGTACCTGTTCTTCGGCAAGGATGGCGGCGACGCCCTGGTGCCGTTCATGTGGCTCAGCGTCATCCTGACCTTTGGCGCGGCCATCGCCCTGTCCTTTCCGCGCAATCGCAAGCGACTCGGCGTGCTGGGCTGGATCTGTGCGCTCGGCTTCGTGGGGCTGTGGCTGGAAAAGGGACTCGGCCTCATCGTGGGCGGCTACGTGCCCAACCCCTTCGAACAGGTCAAGGAGTACTGGCCCACCCTGCCCGAGGTCGGCATCGCCATCGGCGTGTATGCCATCGGGGCGTTCATCCTGACGATTCTGTACAAGATCGCCGTCGAGGTGCGAGAGCAGATCGAGACGTAGCGGGCGTTCGCCAGCCCCTTGGGGCCCATCGGCTGGCCCCAAGACAGGTGAGGGCCAGCCGATGGGCCCCAAGGGGCGAGCTCTGCTTGCCGCTTGGATTGATTTGACGATGGGGGCTCCGGGCGTCGCTCCGCTCCTTCCTCCGCCCCCAAACCCCCGCGGGAGTCTGTTGAGGACAAACTTGACTCATTTGTCTACGAAGCCCTTCTTAAATGACTCTAACCAGCCGAGCTGCATCCAAGGGTAAGCGACGACGAGGAGCTAGTTATGTACCCGGTAATGCTCGTCGTGCGGGGGCAGAGCTGCTTGGTGGTCGGCGGCGGCGGCGTCGCGCTGCGCAAAGTGGAGGGGCTTCTGGCCGACGGCGCGCGGGTGACGGTGATCGCGCCCGAGCCCATGGCGGCCTTTGAGCCGCTCAGCCGGAACGGCGCCATCTCGCTCGAGCGACGAGGCTACCACGCGGGTGAGGCGGCCGGCTTCGCGCTGGTATTCGCCGCCACGGACGACCGCACGGTCAATCGTCGGGTATCCGACGATGCCCGCAAAGCGGGCGTGTGGGTGAACGTGGCCGACGACCCGGAGCTGTGCACCTTTCAGCTCCCCGCGCGACTTCGTCGCGGTGCGCTGCAGCTCGCGGTCGCTTCGGCGGGCGAGGCTCCCTTCGTGGTGCGACGGCTTCGGCAACTGCTCGAGCGGCGCATCGGTCCAGAATGGGCGGCGTGGATCGAGGCGGCGTCGCGCTTTCGCCAGGCGGTGCGTGGGCTCAAGCTGTCCCCCCGCGAGCAGGAGC
The DNA here is from genome assembly GCA_964441055.1 of uncultured Polyangiaceae bacterium. Classification (GTDB taxonomy): domain Bacteria; phylum Myxococcota_A; class Polyangia; order Polyangiales; family Polyangiaceae; genus JACQWT01. Next base: position 1,760 of record CAYTYV010000256.1, read on the forward strand.
GTCGCTTTGATGCGTTCTTTGGCGCCACGGTGGATCCCGAGCGGCTGTCGGCCCGCGTGCCGAGCCGCCTCGAGGACCAAGCCCTGCTCGATGCCGCGTCCCCTGCAGTTCACCCGGATCGATCCGCTACGGCCACGGCCGCCCGACCGACCGGGCGCTCCCCTTCCCCTCCCCGAAGCACCACGGCTGGGCTGGTCTCGCTGGTGGGGGCCGGCCCTGGCGATCCGCAGCTATTGACGCTGCGCGGACGGCAGCGGCTGATGGCGGCAGACGCGGTGGTCTGCGACCGGTTGGCGGCCACGGCCTTGCCGCCGGATCTGCCCGTTCGGGTCGAGCTTCATTGGGTGGGCAAAACGGCCGGCCATCATCCCGTGCCCCAAGGGGAGATCCAGGCTCTGCTGGAGCGCCTGGCCTCGGAGGGAAAGCGCGTGGTGCGGCTTAAGGGCGGCGATCCCTACGTGTTCGGTCGTGGCGGCGAAGAGGCCGACGCGCTCGACCGGGCGGGCATTCCCTTCGAGGTCGTGCCCGGGGTCACGGCCGGGCTGGCCGTACCCGGCTACGCGGGGATCCCCGTGACCTACCGACGGGAGGCCGTGCGCGTGACCATGGTCACGGCGCACGAGGCCATCAAGTCCGAGGGACCGCAAGTGCGCTGGGACCTCATCGGGGCCGACCCTCATGCCACGGTGCTGGGCTACATGGGGGTGACCTCCCTGCCCAAGGTGGTTCGGGAGCTGTTGGCGGCGGGCATGGACCCCAACACGCCCGCAGCCATGATCCACAGCGGCACGACCTCGGCCCAACGGGTGGTGAGGGCGCCGGTCGCCGAGCTGCCCGACCGGGTGGCCGAGGCCGGCTGGCCGCCGCCAGGCCTGTTCATCATCGGCCAGACGGCCAGGCACGCGGGCAAGCTCGACTGGTTCGGTCGTCGTCCGCTCAGCGGCCAGCGCATCGTGATGGTGGCGCCCGCCGGTCCGCTGGGCGAGCTGTTGGAGCTGGGCGGTGCCGAGCTCGTTCCCGTACCGCTGCCCGTGACTCCTGCAGCGCGCGTGGTCATGGGCGCGTTGCCCCTGACCGGCTGCGTGCTGCGCAGCGCCGACGAGGTCGACGCCCTGGACGAGGAACGGGACGGTCCCGGCTGGGGTCCAGAGCTCTGCGCCTGGTGCCTCGATGCCGCGGCGAGCGAGCGAGCCCTACAGCTCGGCTGGTCAAAGGTCGAGAGCGTGGACGGCTCGCAACCGGCCGACCGGATCGTCGATGCCATGGCCGCGCAAGCCAGCTCGAAGGACTGAGCGGGGTCTCGCGCGGCTCGTTCCGGAAGAGCCGCGCCACACGCCCCCTGTGTCAGGGCTTGTGCGCCCGGTCGCGCAGCACCAGGTACGTCAAGGGCGGGCTGGAGCCGACCGCGACCGGTACGAAGCCGTCGCGGATCTCGGCCGTCATCGCCAGTCGGTGCTCGCCGAGCCGAGCGAAGCGGCTCTGAAACCACGGATCGCGCACCGGCTCGCCGCGGCCGAGCAGCAAGACCACTGTGTCGACCTGGCGCGCCGAGAGCAGCGATGGCGGTATGCGCTGGCTGGTGTGACCACCTGGCAGGGCAGCCACCGCTGGATCGGTCACGCCTGCCAGGTCGAGGATGTTGGTATTGGTTGCAGCGCCCACCCAGCCCACGTCCAAGCTGGCCACGGCCCGAGCGTCTCGCAGCACGGGCGCGAGCTGCTCGATGATGGCCAAGCGCTTGGGCCCTACGGCCGCGGCGCTGGGCCCTACTCGCACCAAGACGAAGATCTGTCCTGCAATGGCCAGGCCCAGCCGAGCCAGCCCGAGCGGTCGCCAGCTCGTCGCCACGATACACCCCGCGGCCAGCGCCACCGAAGGAAGCACGGGCACGACCAGCCTCGACAGCGGCATCCAGTCCCCTCCGGCTAGGGCCACCGCGCCGAAGTGCACGGCCACCGCGAGCTGAAGCCCACGGCACCAAGCTGGCAACCGGCGCCAGGCCAGGAGCGCGGGCGGGCCGGTCAGCAAGAAGCAGGCCAGCGCGTAGCGCGCCCCCAAGAGCGCGTCTGGGGGCTTGGCCCTGAGCGCCAGGGGCAGCGGGTGCCCAAAGGCCAGCCAGCGCACGGCCAGCACCAGCAGAACGGGCGCGAGCACCAGTCCGAGCAGCACGAGCTTCGATCGGAGGGCGCGCTCGAGCTCAGCGGGAGAGCTCGAGCGCGGCGAAAAGGGCGGCGCCACCCGCGAGGGTCCGAGCGCGAGGACCACCGCCCACGGCAGAGCCTCCGGTCGCCAGGCCGCCAAAAGAGCCGCGCACGCGGCCATCAGCCGGTCCTTGCCCAGGACTCGTCCTGCCGCGGCCAGCGCTCCGAGCGACAGCACCAGGCCCGTCTCCATGCCCGCCACGCTCCAGGCCGCCAGCGGAGCCGAGCTCGCCACCAGCACCAGAGCCGACCACTTGAGGGCCGAGCGGGCGACGCGCGCCATCGCCAGGCCGAGCGCCGCGGCCGCGCCGAGCCAGCAGAGCAGCCCCAGGAGCTTGGCCGCGCGCCAGGTGCCCACCACGCCGAGCTTGCCAAAGGGCGCCAGCAGGTAGGGCCAGCCCAGCGGCGTCACGCCATCGGTGCTGGGACCCGTCGGATTGAAGCGATAGCCGAGCCCCTCGGCGATGTGCACGGCGTAGCGCGCGCCGATCCAGGCATCGTCCACCGTGAAGTCCCACAGCCAAAGGGCCGCGGGCAAGGCTGCGGCCAGGCCCATCAGGGCCGCTTGCAGTGACCGATGCGGTCCAGCGCTCGGCACCGCCATGGCCTCGTCGGTTAGCTCGGCTCGGAAGCCGGGGCCAGCGTTCGGCTGAGCTGCTCGAGCTTGCCGAGGACCCGCTCAGCGGCCTGTCCCTCGAGGACGACGGGGCGATAGTCGTTTTGCCGAGGCAACGACGAGATGCGCACGGGGATGATGCGCTGCTCCACGCCGACCAGCTCGCCGTGGCGCAGTCGGAACCGCTCCTGGTAGATGATCGAGTCTAGCTCCGAGGGCGTGCTGTTGGCGCCGAAGACGAAGTTTCCGAGCGAGTAGACGATGTGGCGCCCGCGATAGGTCTCGATGCCTTGGAGCACGTGGGGATGGTGGCCCAGCACCAGATCGGCGCCCGCATCGATGGCCGCTCGGCCCAGCCGCTGCTGGTCGGGATGCGTGGCGGACCAGCCTTCTACACCCCAGTGGAACGAGACGATGACCAGCCCTCCGTGGCGCTTTTCCCGAGCGACCTCGCGCTCAACCCGCTCGCGCGTGCCCTTGGGGCCGCCCAAGTAACCGAGGTTGGCGACCCGTACGCCGCGAATCGTTCGCCGGTCGACCCGGCCGCGACCGAAAAAGCCGACGCCTGCCGCCTCGAGCGAGCGCTTGGTCTGCTCGTGTCCCACCAGCCCGTAGTCGCCCGTGTGGTTGTTGTCGATGTCGACCAGCTCGACGCTGCCGCGAGCGAGGATCTGCGCGTACTCGGGCTTGCCGCGGATGGAGAAGACGGGATTCGTCCAGCCGTCGTGATCGGTGAGCGTGCCCTCGAGGTTGGCGATGGTCAGGTCGTCGGCCCTGAGCAGGTGGACAACGCCCGAAAATGGGTAGTCCCACGGCTCGGAGACCTGGCCCAGCGTCCACTGGAAGGACCCTGGCGCTCCTCGGCCGCGTCGCAAGTCGCCGATGGCGCAGTCGCCAATCGCTTGAACGGTGATGACGGTTTCGCCCGGTGGGTCCTGCTCGATCGGCCGCCCGGCCTCGCGGGCGCTCGCAGCCAAGGTCGCCGCCCGCTCGCCCAGCCCGCCGCGGGCAAGCTCGGGAGGCTGCGCGCCCGAGCAGGCCGCGCCCAGCGCGAAAAAACGCACCACGAGCGCGATAGCGAGATGCCGACTCGTCATCATTTCGAAGGATGCCGCGGCCGAGATCGGGCGGCCAAGTTGCACGGCTCGGCCGCAGGCTGGCGAGCGCCGCTAGCCATTTCAGACGCGCTTGTCCAATCCGCTGCAAAGTCCTCACAAAACTTCGCTTGCCCGTCGGCCCTGCCTAGCATCGCCGACTCGATGAGCTTGTTGCGCCTTGTGGGGGCGGATCGGTCCGAGTCCGCGGCAAAGCCCGTGCTCGGTCGGGTGGACCGCATCGACCGAGCGCGGACTGCGGCCGCCCTGGCACCGCTGCTCCGCGACGCTCGTCTCGTGGGCAGTCTCGACGACAAGGCCTTGACGGCCCTGCTGCGGGATCTGGCTTTTGCCGTGGTGGAGCTCGCCACGGGCAAGCGATGGCGCATCTCGGTGCTGACCGAGGCTGCGGGCGAGACGTGGGAGATCGGCCTAGAGCGCGACGGTGCCGAGCTGTTGCTCACCGTGTTTCGCCCCGGTCCGAGCCCCGTCGTGGTGCAGATGGAGCATCCAGTGGACTTCGAGCGCGCCCGTCGAGCCGTGCTGGACGGCATGGACGGAAGGGGTTGGATTGGCAACGGCGGTGGCGATTGCTCGGATCCGGCCGCGGCGGATCGGCCCGACCCAGGCCTTGTCCTGGCACGCCAGCAGCTCCGCTCGGTCGAGCTCGGAACCAGAGCCGTCCCTAGCTCCTGCGCCGTCCGAGTCCCCGTGACCGCATCCTCCGGTCCGCTCGCCATCGACGCCGAGCTACGCCTGCGCAAGCCCCCGTCGGCGGTCGGCGCCACCCCACAGCTTTGCCGCGCCGATCTGCATGCGCTGCTGTTTCAGGGCCGCGTCGAGCTCCGCGTGGGGCAGGCCGCGCGCGCGCTCGACTCGATCCACGTCTTCGTGCTGGCCGAGCAGATGGTGCCCCTGGCCATGGCTTTGCTCGACGCCGAGCAAAGCGGAGCAAGCTTGCTTCAGCGCAAACGCGCGGGCGGGGCGAGCTTCGGCGTGCAGCTCGACCGCCGCGGCGACGTGACCGTGCTCATGGGTCAGGTCGGCGATGACGCCGAGCTCCGCCGCCTGGGCCCCGTGCGGGTACGCGACTTCGCCCACGCCGTGGCCGCATGGGTGCGGTCCTTGGTCAAGGCCCTCGTAGACGCGGATCGGCGCCAGGGCGCCAACCTCCGCCTTACCGCCCTAGGCACCGCGGGTCGCGAGCTTGCCGAGCGCATGCGCCGCCAGGTCCAGGGCGCCTCCAAGCTCAACCTCGCTCCCGAGAGCTACCGCGCCTTCGACGAAAGCCAGGGGCGGCAGCCCCCTCGTCTGCGCGGCCACGGCGTGGGACGGCTACGCTTCGCCCCAAGCTGGCAGGCGGCCATTCCAGGGCTCGATCTGCGCTCGGTCCTGCTATGCGGCGACCGGCTTATGGTCGGCTCCTCGGGCGAGATCTGCTGCTTGGAGCGATCCTGCGGCTTGGCCTTGTGGCGACGAGCAGCCCCTCGAGGCATCTCCATCATGACGCCGCGTGGCCTGGCTCGATTGGCGCCTGACGGTGGGCTGGTGGTCTACGACGTGGACGACGGCTCCACCGCGCTCGAGCTTCAGCTAGCGCCGTGCGTGGGCGGCTCGGCTTCGGGCGCGGTGGTCAACGTGCCCGGCCTGCCCCATCTGCTACTGGTCGCCGAAGGCGCTGACCACCTGGTTGCCGTCGACCTCGACTCTGGGGAGATACGCTGGCGACGAGCGCTGCATCATCGCGGGCCACTGCGCCTGAAGCGCGCTGGGAAGTTGGTGGTGGCTGCAGGCGGACAGTCGCGACTCGTGGCGCTGGATCTGCTCAGCGGTGAGGAGCTGTGGCGCTACGGAGGCGGTCGCTGCTGTTTCGCCACCACCGCGGCCATCGAGCGCGGTGAGCTGTTCGCGCTTGGCTCGGTCGATCCCGCCGCGGCGAGCCCGGCCAAGCTGGTCCACCTCGACCCGTGGTCTGGCGCGGTGCGCTGGGTGGCCGAGCTGCCCCGCCCCGTACGTCCCCTGGGGCCGCCCCGGCTGTGCTCGGAGGGCGTCTTGATCATCACCGAGGACGACGATCGGCTCGGTCTGCTGGTGCTGGACCGGGAGTCGGGACGCTTGCGACTCGATCGACCAGGCGGCATCGGACAAGGCAAGGCCGCCTGCCTGGTGGTCGACGACATCCTGATCGCCAACAGCGAGCGCGGATGCTTGCTGGCCATCGACGCCGCCGACGGCCAGCTGCGCTACCGCCACGTGTTCGCCTCCTACGGCCAGAGCCGCGACCCTGCTGACCGCCCACAGAGCCTGCAGCCCGTGCTCCGCTCCGGAGCCCTGTTCGTGCCGCAGAGCGAGATCTACGTCGTGCGGCCCCGCGACGGCGCCCTGCTGGGACGCCTGCCCGACGAGCTGATCCCCGACCTCGTGCGGGTCGACGAGCGCTGCGGCGTCTACGTGGGAGAGGCGAGCGGCCATCTGGCCGCCTACGAGGCCGCTCCCACCCTCACGCTGGTGTCGACGGCGACGTAGTGCGGGGCTTGGCTTGCCGAACGGCGCCCGATCGCAGCAGGGCGTCTACCTCCGCCTCGCTCAGCCCGGCCTCGCGCAGGATCGGCCGCGTGTGCTCGCCCGCCAGCGGGCTCGGCGCGCCCTCGGCGTCGGGCGCGGTGATTGGAAGCCGAAGCTGCGGCACGCGCTCGGCGCCGATCGATTGCGTCATCAGCCACTGTCGCTTTTGCGCCTGAGCATCGTCGGCGAGCTCGGCTGGGGCGAGCGCCACCGCGATGCAGCAGTCGTGCTCCTGCGACAGCTCCTGCCATTGCGCGGCCGTCTTCGCGCGGAACAGCTCGGTCAGCTTCTGCCGGATCGGGCTCTGGTGCTCACCCGGAAACAGGGCCGTGGGGTCCATCTCGATGCCCACCGCGTCGCAGAAGCGCTGCCAGAACTTGGGCTCTAGCGCGGCCAGGCTCACCGGCACGCCGTCGCTGCTCCAGTAGACGTTATAGGGAGCGATGCCGCCCGTGAGCACCTCAGCCCCGCGCACGCCAGGCTCCCCCGCCAGAGCCGCGCATAGCGACAGGGGTGCGAAGCCCAGCACTCCATCGGTCATGGCGATGTCGAGCACCTGTCCGCGGCCCGTGGCTTCCCGCTGTCGCAGCGCGGCCAGCACGGCGATGGCACACCACAGCGCGCCGCTCACGTCGGCCAGCTGGAAGCCCGGCACCTGGGGGGGACTGTCGCTCGGGCCTTGCAGCCCGAGCAAGCCAGCGCGCGCCAGGTAGTTGAGGTCGTGTCCGGCCCGGTCGGACAGCGGGCCGGACTGGCCGTAGCCGGTCAGCGAGCAGACCACCAGCCCGGGGTTATGGGCCAGCAGCACGTCGTAGCCCAGCCCCAGTCGCGCGAGCACGCCCGGGCGAAACTGCTCCAGCAGCACGTCGTAGCGAGGCAGCAGGCGGAGGAATGCCGCCACGCCCTCGGGGTGCTTGAGGTCGATGACGGCGCTCCGCTTGCCGCGGTTCAGCGCGCGGAAGGCGAGCCCCTGCCCTGCCCGCTCGGGCGGCATGTGGCGGAGGTAGTCCCCAGCGCCCGCATCCTCGATCTTGTCGACGCAAGCGCCCAGATCGCC
>CAYTYV010000257.1:0-9192 GCA_964441055.1 uncultured Polyangiaceae bacterium
GGGCTCCGGTCGTCGCTCCGCTCCTCCCTCTGCCCCCAAACCCCCGCGAAGGTCTCTCCCGGAAAATTTGATCGGGTAGCAACAACTTCTCGGTCTCTAGGCCACTGGCCGCTCGCGCCTTCGTAGCCTGGCGAAGCCGAGGCGGCTGCTCGGCCGGGTCGGCGCTTTTCGAACGCCCGTGCGACGCTGAGGCCACGGGGGGGGGGCAGCCCTGCTATCATCGCTGCCGACGGGTCTTGCCGCCGGAAGAGATCCGGCTCGTTTCGGCAGCGCAACGCCCGCGAGGAGGACGGCGTGCGCACGGCAGACTCGAGAGCGAGCAAGGGGAGGGGGCTCGATCGGTGGGTGGGCGTCGCGGCCCTGCTGGTGGCGGTGGTGCTCTTGGGCGGGCGAGCTCAAGCGCAGCCCCTCCGTCCCGAGGCTGTGCCCGAGCCGCTGGAGCCGTGGGTGCCGTGGGTGCTGGACGGCCTGGGCGATGCGCTATGCCCCGTGGTGAACAAAAAGGCCGTGTGCGTTTGGCCGGGCGAGCTGTCGCTCGAGCTGTTCTCCTCGGGCGGAGATTTCCGTCAGCGGCTGTTCACCGACCGCGCGCTCCTGGTCGAGCTGCCCGGCTCGAGCCGCCACTGGCCGCAAGAAGTCCAGGTGGACGGCAGGTCCGTGGTGGTGCTCGAGGCCAAGGGGAACCCGGCCGTGCGCCTCGAAAAGGGGGAGCACGAGATCCGCGGCCGCTTCCGCTGGAGCGCGCTGCCCGAGGCGCTGGCTGTGCCCGCGTCCGTGGCCCGCGTACGCTTGAGCGTGGACGGCGAGCGGGTCAGCCATCCCAAGCGCAGCGAGGGCGGTAGCCTGTGGTTGCGCGCCGCCGCCGGGGCCCCGGACGAGCCCGAGCGGCTCGAGCTCGAGGTGTTTCGCCGCATCGACGACGGCGTGCCCCTGATGGTCACGACCCGCATCGATCTGCGCGTCTCGGGGCGTTCGCGCGAGGTCGACCTGGGACGGGTCCTGCTCGAAGGCTCGACCGCCCTCAGCCTTTCCTCGGGGCTGCCCGTACGGCTCGAGCCCAGCGGTGAGCTACTGACGCAGGTGCGCGCTGGGACACACAGCATCGAGCTCCGCGCGCGCGTTGCCACCCCGCCCGAGGCCCTGCTGCTCGCGCGCCGAGACGCGCCGTGGCCCGAGGCCGAGGTGTGGGTCTGGTCGCCCAACACCCAGCTCCGCCAGGTGGAGCTGCAGGGCGGCGCGGGCATCGATCCAGCGCGCACCAACCTGCCCGCGGACTGGAAGAAGCTCCGCGCCTTCCTCGTGCGCCCGCCTGGCCGCGTCGGCTTTCGCACGCTGCAGCGCGGCGAGCCCGAGCCGCCGCCCAACGACCTTCGGCTGCGGCGGGAGATCTGGCTGGACTTGGGTGGAGGCGGCTACACCGTGCGGGACCGCTTCGGGGGCGAGCTCCGTCGCACCTGGCGGCTCGATCTCGCCGCGGGCGAGCTGGGCCACGTCACCAGCCACGACGATGACCAGCTCATCACGGTGGATGCGGCGAGCGGCCGCACGGGCGTGGAGCTGCGCCGCGGCAAGGTGGATCTGACGGCCGAGTGGCGCATCGACAAGCGTAGCTCGCGCCTTCCGGCCGTGGGCTGGTCCGAGGATGTGCAAGAGCTCGCGACCACCCTGCACGTGCCGCCGGGCTGGCAGCTCGTGGCAGCGAGCGGCGTGGACGAGCTGTCGGAGACCTGGCTCGGGAGCTGGAACCTCTTCGAGGTCTTCCTGGTGTTGCTGATCGCTCTGGCGGTGGCGCGGCTGTTTCGGCCGAGCTGGGGCGTGCTCGGCCTGCTCGCCCTGGTGCTGAGCCACGACGTGGACGAGGCCCCCAGCTACGTGTGGCTAGTGCTGCTCGCCTTGGTCGCGCTCTTGCGCGTGCTGCCGCCCGGTTGGATCCGCAACTTCGCGCGAGCGGCGTGGTGGGTCACAGCCGCGGCCGTGGTCGTCTTGGTCGTGAGCTTCGGCGTGCTGCAAGTACGCTCGGCGCTGTTTCCCGCCTCCGTAGAACCGGATGGCTACCCTGCCTACGAAGCGACCGTGGCGAGTGTGGCGCACGAGGCCGACGCCGTGGACGACAAGAAATATAGGCTGCGGCGGTCCAAGCGCGCCAAGGGTGACGAGGGCAGCATGGGAAGCGGCGGCAGCGGGGCCAAAGGCGGCTCCAAGTTCGGCGACCTGTCGCGCTCCGACGGATGGGAACAGCCCGCGCAGCGGCAGCTTCGACAAGATCCCAACGCCGTCATCCAGACCGGACCGGGCGTGCCCACCTGGCGCTGGAAGTCCTGGCGCCTTCGCTGGTCCGGGCCTGTCAAGCGCGACCACGCCTTTCGCCTGGTGCTGCTCTCGCCTTGGGAGACGGCCGCGGCTTCGCTTCTGCGCGTGGTGCTGATGGGCCTTTTCGGCTTCTTGCTGCTGCGCCACTCTCCGCGCGGCGCCGAGCCACCGCAGGCCAAGCCCCGCAAGAAGGCAGCCAGCGCTCGACGCGGTAGCGCGGCCAAGGCGGCGGCTGCGGCAGTCGGCCTCGCCGTGCTCTGCGGCAACGGGTCCGCGGCTGCGCAGGTCCCGCCCCAGTCCATGCTCGACGAGCTCAAGACGCGGCTCACCCGCAAGGCTCCCTGCCAGCCCGACTGCGTGGCCGTGCCCGACCTCAGCCTGACCGTTCGCAACGGAGCGCTGGAGGTGGAGGCCGAGGTGCACGTGGGCGCCGCGGCCAGCTACAAGCTGCCCGGCCCGGCCTCGGGCTGGGTGCCCGGCTCGGTCAAGGTGGACGGCAAGCCGAGCTACGCCGTGGCGCTGCTGCCCGACGGCTTTCTGCACTTGCGGCTTGGCCCGGGCCGTCATCGCGTCGAGCTCGCGGGTCCCATCGACGGTGGCGAGCTCACCTTGACGGCGGGCACAGCTCCCCGTCACGTGCGCGTCGATGCGCCAGGATGGACCGTGGACGGGGTCGGCGAAGACGGCCAGCTCCGCGGCTCGATTCACCTAAGCCGCCAGCCCGCTGCCGCCCCGGCTGGCGCCCCCCCAGAGCCCAAGGCCCAGAGCCTGCCGCCGTGGCTCGAGATCGAGCGGACGCTCGACATCGGCGTTACCTGGACCATCCAGACCAAGGTGCGGCGCATCAGCCCGAAGGGCACGCCCGTGGTAGCGCGATTTGCCCTGTTGCCAGGCGAGGAGGTGACCGAGGCGGATCGGCTGGTGGAGCAGGGCGAGCTCTTGCTGTCGCTCGACCGAGACGAGACCGAGCTCCGCTGGACCTCGTCGCTCAAGCCGCGCGACGAGCTCGAGCTTCGGGCTCCTCGGAAAAAGCCCTGGACCGAGGTCTGGATCCTGCGATGCGGTGCGGTCTGGCGCTGCGCCACCGCGGGGATGGCGCCATTTCAGCATCAGTCCGGCGAGACCTGGCAGCCGAGCTACCGCCCCTGGCCAGGCGAGGCGCTCACGCTCTCGCTCGAACGGCCGGGCCCGGCCGAGGGGCGGTCGGTGACCATCGATGCTGCCCGGCTGGAGCTGTGGCCGGGCACACGCCTGCTCAAGGCCAAGCTCGAGCTCACCGTGCGCAGCTCTAGCGGTGGCGTGCAGGTGCTGGGCCTGCCCGAGGGCGCCGAGGTGCAGAGCCTGACCGTCCAAGGGCAGAGCCGTCCCATTCGCCAGGAGGGCAGCCAGGTCAGCGTCTCGCTGCAGCCGGGCAGCGAGCTCGTCGCCGTCGAGTGGCAACAGCCCGGCGGGCTCGGCCTGCGCACCAAGGCGCCGCGGGTGAGCGTGGGCGGCGAGGCCGTCAACGGGCGGGTGGTCATGCACCTGCCCCACGACCGCTGGCTTTTGTGGGCCTGGGGGCCGCGCTGGGGGCCCGCGGTGCTGTTCTGGGGCTATCTGCTGCTGTTGCTGGCTGCCGCCGCGGTGCTGGGCAGGCTGCGCGATGCGCCGCTTCGGACATGGCAATGGGCGCTTCTGGCGCTCGGCCTGACCCAGCTGCCCGTGATCGTGCCCGTGGCCATCGCCTCCTGGTTTTTCCTGCTCGGCTACCGCCGTCGCTGGACCATCGCCTCGGCAGTGACGCGGAACCTGGCGCAGGTGGGAGTAATCCTCTGGACCCTGGTCTTTCTCGGCTGCCTGGTGGGTGCGGTGGTCTCGGGCCTGCTCGGCAGCCCGGACATGGAGGTGGCTGGCCAGGATAGCAGCCGGACCATGCTCAGCTGGTATGTCGACCGGCTGAGCGAGTCCTTGCCGCAACCCTGGGTGCTGAGCACGCCCTTGTGGCTCTGGCGCGTGGTGATGCTGGCCTGGGCCCTGTGGCTCGCCTGGAGCCTAGTTCGCTGGCTGCGGTGGGCCTGGTCCAGCTTTACGCTGGATGGCGCGTGGCGACCCGTGTACGTACCCAAACAGCCGGTCGCTCCCGCAGTTGCTGCGGTGGCGACCGCACCGTCAGGTGGAGCCCCATCGCCAGGTGGAGCCCCGCCGCCAGGGGGACCCCCGCCGCCGGGTGGAGCCGCGCCAGCGGGATCTGCCCCGCCGCCCGCAAAACCCCAACGTCCAGAGGATCCATGACCGAGACAGCCCAACCGCGGTTCCAATCCGACTACGACTGCATCGTCGTCGGCGCGGGCAACGGCGGCCTGGTGGCGGCCGTCCAGATGGCGCAGCAGGGCGCCAGCGTGCTGCTGCTCGAACAGCACAACCTGCCAGGCGGCTTCGCCTCGAGCTTCGTGCGCGGCCGCTTCGAGTTCGAGGCATCCCTACACGAGGTCGGCGACCTGGGCGATCCCGGGCGCGAGGGCTCGTTGGGACACAGCCTGACGACCAAGCTCGGCGTCGAGGTCGACTGGGTCCGCGTGCCCGAGGCCTACCGCATCATCTTCTTCGGTCCCGGCGAAGAGCTGAACGTGCGCGTGCCCCTCGGCGTGGGGCCGCTCGTCGATGAGGTCGAGCGCGTCGTGCCGGGCAGCCGAGACGCGGTGGAGCGCTACCTCGGTCTCTATCGCGAGGTGATCGAGGCCTTCAACTATCTAAGCCGGAACCGCCGCAAGCCCGACAAGCTGACCATGGTGAGCCGCTACTCGCGCTTCCTCAAAGCCGGGGCGTATTCGGTGCAGCAGGTGGCCGACGCCATGGGTGTCCCTCCCAAGGCGCAGGACATCCTCCACGGCTACTGGTGCTACCTGGGGCTGCCCACCGATCGGGTGGACTTCGCGCTGTTCGCGGCCATGGTCTACACCTACATCGATCGCGGTGCCTACATCCCGCGATTCCGCTCGCACGAGCTCGCCACTGCGTTGACGCGGCGCATCCGCGAGCTCGGCGGCGAGATCGCCTTCAACACGAAGGTCGAGCGCATCGTGGTGGAGGGCGGTCGGGTCGTGGCCGTGCGCCTTGCCTCGGGCGAGCTGATCCGCACGCGCTCGGTTATTTCCAATGCATCGCCCACCGTGGTCTATGGTCGCCTGGTCGAGCCGCAAAGCGTCGTTCCGGACGCAGCCCATCGCGAGTGCAACGCGCGCATTCACGGCTTGAGCTGCTTCGTGGTCTACCTGGGGCTGGACGCCTCGCCGCAGCAGCTCGGCCTGAGCGAGTACGGCTACATGATCATGCGCGACGGCGATACCCGTGGGATCTACGACAGCTTCGATGAGCTGGGCGTGCCCGAGGGCCACGCGGCCGTTTGCCTGAACAATGCCATCGAGGATTGCTCGCCGCCCGGCACCACCATTTTGTCCCTCACCACCCTGTTCCGCCCCAACGTGTGGACCGGGGTCGAGCCGCGCGACTACTTCCGCGTCAAGGATCGGATCGCCGCGGGGCTGGTCGATCAGTTCGAAATGGCCACGGGCTGCTCGCTGCGTCCGCACATCGAGGAGTTCGCGGTGGCAACCCCGCAGACCATGACCCGCTATACGGGCGCGTACAAGGGCTCGGTCTACGGCTACGAGCTCGAGCCATGGGACTCGGTCATCGCCAGGCTGCAGTCGGTGAAGGAGGAAAAGCACATCGGCGGGCTTGAGTTCTGCGGTGGTTTTTCCGCCTACGGGCATGGCTATTCGAGCTCGCTGATGAGCGGTCGAGCGGCAGCGCTCGCGACCGTGGCCGAGCTCGGCCAGGGAGAAGGGTGAGAGCATCATGCGCGTCAAAGGGCACCTCCGAGACTTTTTGGCCTTCCAGGAGCTGGTGCCAGAGCGGCGCCGACGCGTTGCGCACGCCTCCCGCCAGCCCATGTCCGCCGATCCCATCCGACAGCTCAGCGAGCGGCTCCATCCACGCGTGCAGCACCTCGTGGTCGAGGCGGTGCGGGACGAGACGCCCCGGGCGCGCACCTACCGGCTGGTGCCGGAGCCGGACTCGCCCACCCAAGAGATCGCCTACTTCCGAGCCGGCCAGTATCTAAGCCTGAACGTCGCGGTGGACGGCGTCGAGATCACCCGACCCTACTCGATCTCCTCGGCACCTTGCGACGCCTTGCAGGGCTATTGCGAGCTCACCATCCAGAGGACCGAGGGCGGCTTTTTCACGGGCCACGTCTGGGAGCACTGGACCGTCGGAACCCGGCTAAGCTCCAGCGGTCCGAGTGGGCTTTTCTACCACGATCCCTTGCGGGACAGCCGACGGGTCGTGGGATTGGCGGGAGGCTCGGGCATCACCCCGTTTCGCTCTATGGCCCGCGAGATCGCCCATGGCGAGTCCGACATGGAGCTCCTATTGCTCTATGGCAGTGAGCATGCGGGCGACATCATCTTCCGCCAGGAGCTGGAGGAGCTGTCGCAAGCCTCGCCGCGGATCCGGGTGGTGCACGTGCTGAGCGGTGAGGGCGAAACGCTCGCTCGAGCCGAGCAAGGCCTCATCACCGCGGAGCTCATCCAGAAGCACGCCGACCCCGCGGACTGCAGCTTCTTCGTCTGCGGATCACGGGCTATGCACCACTTCGTGACCGAACAGCTCGCTCAATTGCGCATCCCCAGGCGGCGCATTCGCCGCGAGGTCTTCGGGGCCGTGGGCGACGGCGCCGAGCTCGCCGACTTTCCGCAGCACAATGTGGGCAAGACCTTCCAGATCCGAGCCCGTCACGGCCTGTCCGCCGTCGAGCTCGCCGCCTCGGCCACCGAGTCCGTGCTGGTCGCGCTCGAGCGGGCCAAGCTCCGACCGCCGTCGAGCTGCCGCTCGGGTGAATGTGGGCTGTGCCGGGCGCGCCTGCTGTCCGGCGAGGTTTTCGTCGCGCCCGAGGGCGACCGCCGCCGCAGCGCCGACGTGCGAGGCGCGGTCTTCCACTTGTGCAACAGCTTCCCGATGGGCGATCTGGAGATCGAGATTCCCTAGGGGATCTGCAGGGACCTAGGTCCCCACCCAGCTGCGCGCGGCCGCCATGCTGTCGACCACTGCCATGCGCAGCCCGAAAAGCCTAGCCATGGGCGAGGCCATGCGGCCCATGGTCAGGTGGGCCTTGCTCGCCACCACGATGGCGACCGGGCCGCGCAGCGATCGGCGCACTTTGCGGTAGGCGCTGGCGAGCTCGCGCAGGTGCTGGGGCGAGGGGTCGAAGGCGAGCTCGCGGTAGTCGGCGATGACGCCGAAGTCGGGCTCGAAGGCGGGATCGGCAACGAGCTCGCCGAGCAGCCGTGCCTGGTCGGCCACGGTGGCCTGTCCCTCGATGGTCACGAAGGCGAGCTTCGTTTCGGGATCGACGCGATGATGGGCTTGCATGGCGATGCCGCGGCGCGGGGCCCCAAGGCCTGCGACGGGCGTACCCGCAACGCAGCCGTCGAGCAAGGCTAGCTTTCGCGCGCCAGTTCGCCTACCTCAGGGGCATGCGCTGGCCTAGGAGGCCCGACCGTTGACCTGTGCGACCGTAGCCGCCTGGACGAAGAGCCAGGACAAGCCGGCTGTGCTGCTCGAGGGCGTAACCCGCCGCTACGGCGAGCTGACCGCGGTCGACGACCTGTCGCTGGAGGTCGGCGTGGGCGAGATTTTCGGGCTGCTGGGTCCGAACGGCGCGGGCAAGAGCACGCTCTTCAAGATGCTGTCGGGCATCGCGCGCGTCGATGAGGGTCGGCTGAGCGTCATCGGCGGCAAGCAGTGCGCCAACTGCGGCCACGGCCATCCCTGCCTCGGCTACGTGCCCCAGTCGCTGGACATCTGGCCGGATCTGACCATGCGCGAGCAGCTCGACTTCGTGGGCGCGCTCTACGAGATCCCCAAGGCCCGACGCCAGCGGAACATCGCCAAGCTGCTCGAGCGCTTCGCGCTGACGGCCAAGGCCGACGCGCTCGCCTCGCAGCTCTCGGGCGGCATGCAGCGTCGGCTGAGCATGATGCTGCCGCTCATCAGCGATCCGTTCGTGCTGCTGCTCGACGAGCCGCAGGCCGGGCTCGATCCGCAGAGCCGGCTGCTCGTGCGCGACATCCTGCGGCAGCTCGCCCACGAGGAGAGCACCACCGTCATCATCGCCAGCCATGACATCGCCGAGATGGAAGGGCTGGCCCAGCGGGTGGCCATTCTGGACCACGGCCGGCTGCTCGCGGTCGGCACGCCCGCAGAGCTCAAGGGCTCGGACGGCCAAGCGCAGGTCGAGATCGCACCCGCTGCGGGGCAAGACGGGCAAGCCGAGGCCATCTACGAGCTCGCCGCCGAGCTCGGCTTAGAGCCATCGGTGCAGGTCGGTCGGGTGCTGGTTCGAACCGACCGCGGTCCGCAGACCTTGCGCGCCATCGTCGCCGCCCTTGGCGAGCGCGGGCTCGAGCCGGGCAGCGTCCGGCTGCGGGAGCGCTCGCTCGAGGACGTGTTCATCGAGCTCACCGGACGGAGCCTGCGCGAATGAAGATCCTCGCCGTCATCTACAAGGGCCTGCGCCAGGTGTGGCGCGACCGGCTGAGCCTAGCCCTGACCACGTTGACGCCGCCCTTTTTCGTGTTCTTCTACTGGCTGTTCTTCAGCGTGGGCTCGACGGGCCAGAGCATCCACCTGCTCAACCTGGATGAGGCCATCGAGCTCGGCGGCAAGCCCGTACGCGCCTCCGAGGCGCTGGTCGGTGCCCTGCAGCAGATGGGCGATCGCGAAAACGCCCCGATCCAGCTCGAGGTGGTGAGCGACCGCGCCCTCATCGACCAGGCCCTGGCCCAGGACACGCATGCCGTGGGGGTGATCATCGCCCCCCATTTCTCGCGCCAGCTCCAC
>CAYTYV010000258.1:0-9171 GCA_964441055.1 uncultured Polyangiaceae bacterium
TCCGCCGAGCCGCCCGCCTTCTCGGCCTGCTTCTGCTTGAGCAGCTGCGTGCAGCGATTGCGGCAAGCGCGATCGCCCTGGTTCATACAGATGGCTCGCAGCATGCGGATCTCGGCCTCGCTGGCCTGCCCGCTCCAGACCTTGGGCTCGAGCGCCCGTCGTTGGGCGTCCTCGTTGAATCGCTCGTTTCCCCCGGGCTCGGGGGCCTCCGGAGCGGTGGTGGCGGCGACCGACTCGGTGGCCGTAGCCGCGGGGGCCTCGGTGGTCCCATCCGGCGGCGCCTGCGTGCCGACGGTCGTAGCCGGTCCGGTCGGCGTTTGGCCTGGAGCAAGGCCCACGGGCGCCTGGCTGGTCGGCGTCGAGGCCGTGTCCGGCCCAAGCTCCAGCAGCATATCCACGGCTTTCTTGCGCCGATCGGCATCGACGGTTGGCGTCTGCGAGACCGTGGTCAGCAGCCGTCGCTTCTCGTCGTCGTCGTCCGTGGCCTCGACCCGCTCGAACATGGCGTCGGCCCAGCGCGCCTCGATGTCCCTGAAGTCCTCCGTCTCGCGCACGGGCGAGTCCTTGGGAATGCGCCGCAGCATCTTGTGCGCGCGATCGATGTCGGTCTCGGCCACCCGCTTGGCCTCGGCCAGCAGCTCCTTGGCGGCGTTGAGGTTGGTGGCCATGGGCGCCTGCTCGGTGGTGGTCTCGCCAGCCGCTGGCGCCCGTTCCATGCCCAGCAGCACGAAGGCGCCGACCACCACCACGCCGATGGCGATGCCTACCCCCACGGCCACCAGCTTGGCCATGCTGCGCTGGACCGGGACGGGCGCGCGGGCGGGCGTCTCGTAGGGAACGACCGCGGGCAGCTGCTGGCTCAGGTCGACCGCCGGGCGAAACCACTTGCCCGCGGCCACGAAGCGCAGGCGGACGTCGCCCAGCTCCAGGGCATCGCCGGGCTCGAGGATGCCGCGCCGCAGCTCCACGCCGTTGATGCGGATGCCGTTGGCGCTGCCCTTGTCCATGATCTCCCAGCGCCCGTCGCCCAGAGGGAGCAGATCGGCGTGGTCGCGGCTGACCGACGAGTGGTTGATGGCGACGGTGCATTCCTCGGCCCGGCCGATGGTCATGGGCTGGCCGGTCAGCTGGAACTCCTCGCCGGGCACGGGGCCGATGACGCATACCAGCCGGTCGGGGCGCTTGCGCCGTGCCGCCTCGGCGGAGTCGACGGCCTGGGTCTCGGCCTCGGCCGCCTCGGCGGCAGCTTCGTCGAGCAGCTCCAAGCGGTAGTCGGCGAGCTGGATGATGTCGCCCGTACCGAGATCAAAGGCGTCACCGATGCGCTGGCCGTTGACGAAGGTCCCGTTGTAGCTCTCGCAGTCCTCGATGGTCCACGCGCCGTTGGCGCGACGAAGCATGGCGTGCGTGCGCGAGACGTTGCGCTCCGTCAGCCGCACCGAGCAATCCTCG
Source organism: uncultured Polyangiaceae bacterium (assembly GCA_964441055.1). Lineage (GTDB taxonomy): Bacteria > Myxococcota_A > Polyangia > Polyangiales > Polyangiaceae > JACQWT01. The sequence goes on from CAYTYV010000258.1 coordinate 1,453, forward strand.
GCTCGACCAATGGTCAGCTGATCGCGCGATAGCTTCAGCGAAGTCCGTTGCCCTTCGTCGTCCTCTATCGTCAGCTTCCACATAGACGGCGTTCCCGTAAGCACCTCGTTGCAGGAATATCGTAGCGAGCCCGGACCGTAGAAGCCAACAGCCGGCATCACATCCGGGTACGCCAGGCCGCTCTGTACGGTAGCACATTCCCTCCCCTCACCGGGTCATCCGTTCGAACAGGGCGTCGTAGGCCGCGGGCCTGGCATCGCGGATGCGCGTGGACTGACGGCCGAAGTGGACGCGGTTGGTCAGCAACACGCCCACCAAGGACCGGTCGGGGTCGATCCACAGGCTCGTGCCCGTGAACCCGAGATGCCCGAAGGTCCGAGCCCCGAAGTGGCGGCCCGACGCAGGCTGCTCCGGTCCGCGGCGGTCAAAGCCCGCGCACAGCGTCCCACCGGGGCGGGGCTCGACCAGTGGGGCGAGCTCGGCCGCGCTCAGCCAATCGTCCCGCTCGCCGCGCAGCACATCGACGATCGCCACGCCCAAGCCCACGACCGCGCGCACGTCGCCGAACAGCCCCGCGTGGCCCGCGGTGCCGTAACCCGCCAGCACCCAGGCGTTTTCGTCGTGTACGCAGGCGCGCAGCACGCCCCCTCGCCAAGGCACGTCCTCGGTGGGGGCCACGGCCTCGGCGAAGGCGGCTTCGCTCTCGGCGGCCGCCCGGAGCCGCCGGACCGAGCCCAAGCGCAGCCCCAACGGCCCGGAGACCTGCTCGGCCACCCACTGGTCGAGCGGCTTGCGGCAGGCGTGCGCCAAGGCGGCCCCGAGCAGGATGTAGCCCAGGTCGCTGTAGACGGGCGCAAATCCCCCGGGGGGCGGGCGGCCGTTGCACGATGGCCGTCGCGCATCGGCGGCCTGGCGTAGGATCTTCTCGACCGATGGCTGGGCGGCCCCGCGCCGCGCGATGAAGAACTCGCGGTGCGCCTCCAGCCCGGCTCGGTGCGCCGAGAGCCGATCCAGCGATGCCCCGCCAGCAGCGGTGTCGGCCAAGGAGGGCAGCAGCTCGCCGAGCGCCTGCCTCCGCTCGAGCCGCCCGCCTCGCTCGGCGCGGGCCAGGGAAAGGGCCACCACCGGCTTGGTGAGCGAGGCGAGATCGAAGAGCGTGTCCAGGCTGGCACAAGGCCCTTGGGCCCGCGCCCAGAGCCTGCCCGCCGCTCCCCAGCCGGTCCGCCACCGCCCCCCTCGCCGGATGGCGGCGCCCAGCACTGCGCAGGGAGCCGCCCGGAACTGCTCCACCACCAGGGCAGCTACCGCATGCAGATCGACATCTTGTCGGTTGAGGCTCGCCATCGCGTTCGAAGCCATTCTGCGATCGTCGGGCAACGCTGGCAACCGGAGGCAGCAAGCATGGCGGCGCAGCGCGAAATCGCAGCCAACGCCGCGGGCGCGCGTTGCGGGGGGCCCAGAATCGCGCTCGCTGATGTAGCGACCGAATCGGGCTTCTGGTTCGGGCTGCGCCAGGCTAGGATATGCCCATGCGTGGAACGATCGTTGCCTGCGGCGTGGCAGCCGCGCTGCTCACCGCCGCCCCCCCTGCGCTATCGGCCGACAAGTCGAGCCCTGGCGGCGGCAAGATCCGCCGCGACCCCCAGGGCCAGAAGGGGATCAGCCCCTATGCCGAGCAGCTCGCGAAGGGGCGTCGAGCCTTTGCCAACAACGACTTCGCGGGCGCCATCGCGGCCTTTCGGCAGGCTGTCGCGCGCGATGCCAAGGCGCCTTTGGGCTACGTGCTTCTGGCGCAGGCCCAGATGGCCGACGAGCAGTGGGGCGCAGCGGGCGAGACGCTGGAGTCGGCCGAGCGGGCTCAGGGGGCCGAGGCCGAGCGCGCCAAGCTGCTGCAGGTGGGCGGCGTGCATGCCGAGCGGATGGCGGGCGATGCTGCCCCTGACACCACGCCCAAGGCGCGCCAGGCACTGTGGAGCAAGGCCGAGGAAACCTGGGCGGCCTACGAGGTGTTCGCCGTGGCTCACCCCCAAGCGGCTCCGCACAAGGACGCCGCCAGCGAGCGCAAGGAGCAGGTCCGCGCCCGGCTCAAGCGAGACGCGGACTACGCGATCGTCGTGAAGCGCATTGAGGACAACGCCGCCGAGCGCGCCAAAAAGAAGAAGTAGCCGGTCGCTAGAGCTCGCGGGGATCGGCCGGTAGTGGGCCCTCCGCGGTCCACTGGTAGAAGCCGCGTCCGCTCTTACGGCCGAGCCAGCCAGCGCGCACCATCTGGCGCAGCAGCACGGGCGGCCGATAGCGATCGCCCAGCTCGCGGCAGAGGTGCTCCAGAATGGCGAGCCGCACGTCCAGCCCCACCACGTCGCTCAGCTTGAGCGGGCCCATGGGATGGCCGTAGCCGAGCTCCATGGCGCGATCGATGTCCTCGACCGAGGCCACGGATGTCTCGAGCATGCGCATGGCCTCCACGCCCAGCGCCAAGCCCAGCCTGCTGGTGGCGAACCCGGGCGAGTCGTGAACCAGGATGGCGGTCTTGCCGAGCCGCTTGGCGAAGTAGCGCGCGCTTTCTAGGGTCTCCGCAGTGGTGTGCAAGCCGCGCACGATCTCGAGCAGCTCCATGACGGTCGGCGGGTTGAAGAAGTGCGTGCCGATGATGCGCGCGCCTGCGTCCAGCCGCTGGCCGAGCTCGGTAATCGACAGACTAGAGGTGTTGGAAGCGAGAATGGCAGACGGCGGCGCTGCGTCGCGGGCCTGCGTCAGCACCTCGACCTTGACGTCCATCTGCTCGGGAACGGACTCGACCACGATGTCAGCCGAGCCCGCCGCGCTCGGCAAGTGGTCGTACGGCTCGAGGCGATCGAGGGCCGCGCGACGTGCGCTCTTGGTGAGCTTGCCTCGCTCCACGCGTCGTGCCGTCGAGTGCACCACTTGCGCGATGGCCTCGACCACCTTGGTGCGGTCGATGTCGTACAGGCCCACGTCAAAGCCCGCGCACGCTCCGACCTGGGCGATGCCCCGCCCCATCGTGCCCGCGCCGATGACCAAGAGGCGCCGCAACGACTGCGGCCCGTCCATCTGCTCGGATGTCACCATGCTACCCTCCAGGCTCGGCCGTAGCCGCCTGCGCGGGCTCGGCTCGGGGCTCGGTCCATGCGCTCGCCCATGACGCCCCGGTCCTCGTTGAGGCGGCGCAGGACCAAGCCCATGCACCAGCCGCGCCCAGAAGTCGAGCCGCCGTACGCTCGGAAGACCGAATCCCCGATGACGGGGGCCGGGTGGCACAGTTACCTACCCCCGGGCGAAAAAGTCCGCGGCCGCCTCAGCGGGGGTCCGCAAAAAGATCCTTTGAAAACAAAGTGATAGGCCACATCGACGCCCCGCAGCAGGCCGACCGCGGCCCGCGGGTTCAATTCGCGCTGGCCGAAGCGCCCAAGTGCCCCTAGGATGGCCCAATCGCCAAGGTTGCCGTACGTTTGGACGTACCGTGTCTACAGAATTCCGAATCGAAGTAGCCGGCGAAACGAATGTCGGCCGGAAGCGAAGTCACAACGAGGACAACTTCGTGCTCATGCCCGAGTTCGGGTTGTACGTGGTGGCCGATGGCATGGGTGGGCATGCTTCCGGCGAGGTCGCCTCGGCGCTGTCGATCGAGACGATCCGCGAGTTCCTGTCTGAAACGGCCGACGATCCCGAGCGGACCTGGCCCTACAAGATGGACCGCAATAGGGGCTACGAGGAGAACCGGCTGATCACTGGCATCAAGCTGGCCAACTTGCGCATCTACGAGACCTCGCAGCGGGACGGCTCCAAGCGCGGCATGGGCACCACCATCGTGTCGCTGTACGCGGTCGAAAACGGGGTCTACATCGCGCACGTCGGCGACAGCCGCTGCTATCGCTTCCGCAACGGCAGCCTCGAGGCGCTCACCGAGGACCACTCGCTTCTCAACGACTACATCAAGATGAAGCGCTTGACGGCCGAGGAGATCGAGAACTTCCCGCACAAGAACGTCATCGTGCGGGCCCTCGGCATGAAGGATACCGTCAAGGTCGACACCCGCTTCGAGGTTCCCGAGCCCAACGATACCTTCCTGCTGTGCTCGGACGGCCTGGCCGGGCCGGCCACCGACGACGAGATCGCCGAGGTGCTCAGCGCAAGCAACGGTGACCTCAAGGCCACCACCTCGGCCCTCATCGACAAGGCCAACTCCAACGGCGGCCCGGACAACATCACCGCCGTGCTAGTACGCTGGACCGCCGAGCTCGCCTGAGAGGTTGTTTCACAGCCTGCTGCGCGGTCCGCGAGCGGTGCGCTACGGAACGATTCGGAAGTCCGAGGGCGAGAGCAGCAGCCAGGCGAGCACCACGACGACCAGCATGACCACGCTGGTCACGAGGAAGGTAGCTCGCGGGGAGGTCGAGGTAGTCCAGCCGTTGGCGTAGAACTTCCCAGCCGACCGCTCGCGAATGCGCTGCTGCACGCCCGTCAAGACGTCGCTCTGCTCCCGCTTGCCCGGGGGAGCGAGCGCCTTGCGCAGGGCGTCTCTGACGTCGATCTCGTCGAGCCCGAGATCTTGCTCGCCCTCGTCGCGGTCATGGCCGCGCTCGCGCTCGCGCTCGTCGTCGCGATCGCGGCGCCGCTGGTCGGGGCCATCGCCATGCCGGTCCTGGGGTGTGCTCATGGCTTCCTCGCCGTGGTCAGCCGCTCGCCGAGGATCTGCTCGACGCGCTTCCGAAGCTGCGCCCGGCCGCGATGGATGCGGCTCTTGACCGTGCCGCGCGGCAGACCCGTGACCTCGGAGATCTCCTCGTAGGACATGTCTTCGACGTCGCGCAGGATGACCGGCTCGCGGAAGTCGGGCTCGAGCTCGCCGATGGCCTGCTTGACGATCCGCTCGAGCTGGATCCCCGCCACCAGCTCATCCGGTCGCTCCACGCTGCCCACGCTCACCCCCTCGGCCTCGCCAAAGGAGCTGCGCTCGGCCATGACCTGGATGTCGGCCTGGTCCGGGCCGCCGCGCCGCGCGTGGTACTTCATGCGGTTCTTGCACAAGTTGACGGCCACGCGAAACAGCCAGGTCGACAGCTTGGCCTCGCCGCGAAAGCGATCGATCGACTTGAATACTTGGACGAAGACCTCTTGGGTGAGCTCCTCGGCCTCGTGTCGGCGGCCGAGCATGCGGAAGACCAGCGCGAACACCCTGCGCTCGTAGAGCTCGACCAGCTCGTTGAACGCCACCTCGTCGCGCGCTACCAGCCGCTCGATGAATGCCGCCTCTCCGGCGTCGCCGTGCTCCGACCTGCCCGCCACGGGGGTGAACTTCCGGGGCGAGCTTCCTAGGCTGCCCCACGACGCCAGACCCAAAACGGCCCAGCAGCTCCGGTGCGTGGATTCGAACCACGGTTGGAGGATTCAAAGTCCTCTGTCCTACCTTTAGACGACACCGGATCCGGCATCCATGCATGCCGATATCGGTCGGCACCATAGCTCAAGGCGTCGGCTTTGACACCCCTGGGCCGGGCCGGATGGCGTCGCAGCCCATGAGCGGCCGCAGCACCTCGGGCACCGCCACCGAGCCGTCGGCCTGCTGGTACTGCTCCAAGATGGCGATCATCGTGCGGCCCACGGCTAGCCCCGAGCCGTTGAGCGTGTGCACCAGCCGGGGCTTTTCGCCGGGCCGGGGCCGATAGCGGATCTTGGCGCGGCGGGCCTGGAAGTCGCCGCAGCTCGAGCAGCTCGATATTTCCCGAAAGGCGTTCTGCGCGGGCAGCCACACCTCGAGGTCGTAGGTCTTGGCCGCGGCAAAGCCCATGTCGCCCGCGCAAAGCAGAATGCGTCGGAAGTGCAGGCCGAGGCGCTTGAGCACCTCCTCGGCGTGTCCCACGAGCAGCTCGAGCTCGGTGGCGCTCTGCTCGGGGCGACAGATGCGCACCAGCTCGACCTTGTGGAACTGATGCTGCCGGATCATGCCGCGCACGTCTTGGCCGTGGCTACCGGCCTCGGCTCGAAAGCACGGCGTGTGCGCGGTCACGGCCACGGGAAGCTCAGCGGACTCGAGGATCTCACCAGCGTGAAAGCCAACCAGCTCGACCTCGGCGGTGGGCGTCAGGTACAGCTCGTGACCTTGCTGCTCGGCGCCCTTGGTCGCGCGAAACAGGTCGTCGGCGAACTTGGGAAGCTGCCCGGTGCCGAACAGGGCCGCCTCGTTGAGCAGAAAGGGCGGGGACAGCTCGGTGTAGCCATGCTCGCGGGTGTGCAGCTCGAGCATGAAGTGGACGAGAGCCCGCTCGAGACGCGCTGCCGGGCCGCGCAGCACGGTGAAGCGCGAGCCCGAGAGCTTGGCGGCGCGCTCGAAGTCCAACACCCCCAGCTCCGTGCCGATGTCCCAGTGGGGCTTGGGCTCGAAGTCGAAACGGGGGCAATCGCCCCAACGGCTCACCTCTACGTTCTGCTCCTCGCCTGCGCCGTCCGGAACGCTGGGGTCGGGCAGATTGGGCAGCTGGGCGAGCACCGCCTCGAGCTCGGCGCGGAAGCCGGCCAGCTCGCGCTCGAGCTCTTTGACCTCGGCGCTGAGCTCCCTCAGCTGATCGCGGCGGCGGGAGAACTCCTCGGTGCTCTTGTCCAATCGCGCCATCGCCTTGCTGGCCGCGTTGCGCTCGGCCGCCTTGGCCTGCGAGCTTAGGATGATCCGTCGACGGTCGGCGTCCAGCGCGATGACCCGGTCGAGCAGCGCGGCGGCATCGGACGAGCGCTGGCCCAGGGCCTCGCGCACCTGAATGGGCTGTTCCACCACGTGCTTGAGGTCGAGCATGCCCGCCCGCATAGCCCGAATCGCCGCGCGCTGCAGGTCCTGATGCGCTATGATCGCGCGGTAACCAAAGTCGAGTCGATGGACGTCACGTGTGAACGCTGCAATACGCGCTACGAGTTCGACGAAGCGCTGGTGTCCAGCCGCGGCACGACGGTCAAGTGCACGCAGTGCGGACACCTGTTCAAGGTGTTCCGAGCTACCGGGGCTCCTACCTTGGATGCGTGGACCGTCCGCACGGTGGACGGCAGACAGCTACGCTTCCACGCCATGCGCGAGCTGCAGGCGGCCATCACTGGCGGGCGCGTCGGCCGCGACGACGTGCTGATCCCGGGCCACGGCCGCGCAATGCGGCTCGGGCAGATCGAGGAGCTCCACTCCTTTTTCGCAGCGGCCTGGGACGAGGAGAGCACGACCAAGCGGCGCTACGGCCGGAAGGCCGCGCGCGGCGCCAGCGCCAAGTCGGCGCGCGCTCGTTCGGGCGGCAGCGGCAAGTCGGTCTCGCCGCGGACCGGCAACACCCTGAGGCCTCCGCCGTCCTACGCCCTATCCGCCCGCTCGCCCGCCATGTCGCTGCGGCCGCCCTTTGCCCAGCCCAAACGCAGCAGCACACCGCCACCAGGATCGCCCGAGGCGCTGCCCTCCTCGGGCGCCGAGCAGAGCTCGTCCCGTCGCTCGCTCCGCCGTCCCGCCCATGCCCGCGCTGCTGACCGCCACGCCACGCCACCGCCGCCCTCGTCGAGCGGAGTCGCCGAGGCGCTGGCCGACGCTGTGGCGGCCCTCGAGGCAAGCGAGGAGCCCCAATTCCGCCGCCCCACTGCGGACCGCAGCCCGCGCCGCACCGACGCGGCCGACAGCTCGCCGCCGGGGGGGGGGGGGGGGGGGGGGGGGGGGGGGGGGGGGGGGGGGGGGGG
>CAYTYV010000259.1:0-3553 GCA_964441055.1 uncultured Polyangiaceae bacterium
ACGCGATTTGCTCGACGCACGTCTTCCGAAGGACGAAGAAACGTGGATCCGCGAGTTCATCTTGAGCCACGGGGGGGCAATACGCGGCCTGCATGACTTGCGCACCCGCAAGTCGGGTTCCCAGCGGTTTGTGGAGTTTCATATTGTCGTGCCCGCCGAGTTGACTGTCCGCGAATCTCATGAGATCACGCGACTTCTTGGCGTCGGAATCAAGTCGCACTTTCCGTCCACGGCGGTGGCGGTGCACGTCGACCCTTGCGAGGTCGCTCGTCGACCCTAGAGCGTGCGCGAGTGTCTGTTGAGCGAGTCGGAACGCTCCGCCTTAGCCTGGTCGGGACTGCATGATCTCGCGATAGGCCAGGTAGTCGTCGAACATGCGCTGGAACACGGCGTGCTTGGCGTCGTGGTAGCGGGCCACGGCGCCGCCCGCGGGCCGAATGCGCTCGCCCACCGCGCTCAGCCGGGCCATGGCCTCGGGGATGGATGCGAAGTCTCCCGAGGCCACTGCGCCCAGGATGGCCGAGCCGAGCAGCACGGCCTCGGGCTCGGCTGGCAAGATGATCTCGCAGCCGCTTGCGTCGGCGTGCTCGCGCAGAAATCGCGGGTTCTTGCTGCCGCCGCCGCAGGCGAAGATCGTTTCAATGCCATAGCCGGCCTGGTTCATGGCGGCGATGATGTGCCGCGTGCCGTGGGCAATAGCCTGCACGGTGGCCAGATACAGCCGCGCCAGATCGTCGAGCGTGCCCGAGAGCTCGAGCCCCGAGACCATGCCGCGCAGGGTGGGATCGGCCCGCGGCGAGCGGTTGCCGTGGAAGTAGGGAAGGATGTGCAGCTCGGCGCTGAGCTGGGCGACAAAGGGCTCGTCGGCCGCCAGCGCCTCGAGCCGCTCGTTCAGCAGCTGGTAGGGGCTTTGGGCCGCGGCCTTGGCGCGCGCTTGCAGCTCGGCGCTGGCCCGATGGCCGAAGACGATGTGGTCGATGAGCGATCCCGTGGCCGATTGCCCGCCCTCGGAAAGCCACATGCCCGGGACCATCGCCGAGTAATACGGGCCCCAGACTCCCGGGACGAAGCGCGCTTGGGGCGAGACCGCCATGTGGCAGCTCGAGGTGCCGCCGATGAGCGCTAGCCGCTTTTCGAGCTCGGCCTGGGCCTGCTCGGGCCGATCGGAGAGCCGCGCGCCCAGCAGGCCGACCCCGCCCGCGTGGGCGTCGATGATCGACACGCTCACGGCCGTGCCTGGCGCAAGCCCGAGCTCTTGGGCCGCGCGTGCGGTCAAGCCGCGACCTTGGGGTTCTCCCATGGGCCTTATCCGGGTGCCGATGCGCGCGTAGCCCTCGTCGACGAGCTCGCCGAGATCGATGTGCCGCCAGAACGACTCGTCCCACGAGCCCACGCTTTCGGTGCTCGCCGAGGGCTGGTGCCCCTGGTAGGTCCATTTGCATACGGTCGAGCATAGCGAACGGGTCGGCTCGCCCGTGGCCCGGTAGGTCAAGAAGTCGGGCAGGTCGAACAGCTGCGCGGCCCGCTGCCAGCTCTGCGGCAGGTGCTCCTTGAGCCACAGCGTTTTGGGCGCCTGCATCTCGGGCGAGATGGTGCCGCCCACATAGCGCAATACCTCGTGGCGGCTCTGGTTGATGCGCTCGGCCTGCTCGATGGCGCGATGGTCCATCCACACGATGACATTGCGCTCGTCCTTTCCGCTCGGGCTCACCGTGACGGGGCGATCCTCGGCATCGAGCGCCACCAGCGAGCAGGTGGCGTCAAAGCCCACGCCCCGCACCTCGGCCGGACGGGCCCCTGCCTCGGCCATAGCAGCCGCCACGGCCGCGCAGCAGGCGCGCCAGATGTCCGCGGAGCTCTGCTCGACGCGGTCGGGCTCGTCCCGCCACATCTGCAGCTCGCCCGTGCCCATGCCCACCATGCGGCCGCGCGCGTCGAACAGCCCTGCCCGCGCGCTACTCGTGCCGACATCGATGCCGAGGTACAGCCCGCCCGCTTTCAGCGCCATGGCCTCAGCCTCCCCCTAGCAGCCGGACCTTGAAGCCGAGCGCCTGGCTCAATGCAGCCAGCTCGCCGAGGATGTCGCCGTAGGCTACGGCAATGTGATTGCTGGCGTAGTGCGCCATCAAGGTCTCGCGCCGCATGCCGAGGTCGGCGGTCATGAGCGGCCATTGCCGGGTGGTGCCCTCCCACCAGGCATCGCGCTTTTCAGCGGGCAAGCGGATGACCTCGCCCCTGCCGAGATCCATCCATAGCTCGCCGCCGCTCAGGTGCGCCCGCGCCCAGGTGATCGCTCCTGGCAGGCTCTCGCCCGAGAAGGTTCCGCCTGGCACGGGGAAGTAGCCCGCGGGTTGGCGATAGGAGTGCACACCCTCGAGGCTTTCCGGGTTGTGGTTGAAGGCGTAGGCCGACGAGGAGCCGGAGTTGAGCAGCACCCAGATGAAGCGCCCGTCGTGCTCGCCTCCCCAGCGGACGTCGTGGAACATCACGGCGGGCTCCAGCCCTTTGGCCGCCAAGACCCGCTTCATGAGCTCCATGGGCACGAGGTTGCCCTGGTCGGCCTCGGTCGCGGTGACGATGGCCCCTCCGTCCGACTCGGGCCTACAGCGGGAGTTGAGCAGCCCTTCGGCAAAGTCCGACGGAGGCCGCAGCGGCACCAGCCCGAGCTGGTACTGCCAGCCCACGCAGTCGGCTCTGAATTCGCGCACGAGATCGAGCACGGTGAGGTAGTCGCGTAGCTGCTCGCGACTGGCCTGCTCGTCGAAGTCCTCGGCCCCGGGCTCGCCGTAGTGAAAGGTCACGCCGCGGTCTTTGACGAACGCGAGGGCCTGGTCGATGCGCCGCTCGTCGATGCGGCGGCCGCGATCGATGATCCAGGCCTGGTCGACCTTGTGCTCGGCAAAGCCGATGGGGCCCAGCCGCCGCGGGCCGAAGTAGCCGTTGATCATACCCATGGAGGTATCGCCCAGCATGAGCGCCAGCACGCGGCGCCGTCGGATGCCCTCGGCGAGCGCCCGCCCGGTGCGCGCGGCCTCGGCCGAAAGCGGCACGGCGTACGAGACCTCATCGTCGGGGTAGGCGATGCGGCCGCTCTGGCACCACTCGGCAAGCCGCGCCATGAAGCGCTCATCAGCGCTCCAGTCCGCGGCGCTGGTCCAGGCGCGCGAGTGCGGCCGCCCCATGCTCTGCAAGCAGGCGCTCGTGTTGAGCAGCCCCACGAGCCCCGGCCAGGTGCCCGAGAAGTTGCTGGCCAAAAGCAGCGGGCTATCTTTTCCGACGACGCCGTCGACCGTGTGCGGGCCGTAGCACCAGTGCACGCACACCGCGATCATGGGGTCGGTGATGGGCCCTAGCTTGTCGATGGCCTGGTCCGGTCGGCAGATGAAGCCCTCGATGCGAACGCTCTTGCGACCGAGCTTGGCCAGGGCGGCCTCGAGCTGGCGCGTGGCCTCCAGCGCGCTCGGCCGGGCGAGCTCGTTGGGCCTTTCGCGGTAGTCTCCAGGCCAGAAGATGGCAATGGGCGTGCTCATGGGCGCTGTCCTCGTTCGCGCGG
>CAYTYV010000259.1:3653-9152 GCA_964441055.1 uncultured Polyangiaceae bacterium
TTCTGCGGCGGCGGCATGTACTCGAAGTTGCGGCCGCGATCGGTGATCTCCCAGAAGTCCTTGGTCTTGACGCGCTCGAGCTCGTGGCGAATGGCCACCAAGCGCTCGGGCGGGTCCTCGGCCATGTCCTCGTAGACCAGCTTTGCCATGTCCTTCTCGCCCGCGGCCAGGTAGTAGGCGGCCAGCTTGACCTGCGCCTTGCGCACACCTTTGAGCGCCTTTTTCTGACTGCGTAGCGAGGCGGGGCGGTCGAGCTCGAGGAAGGTCAGCAGCATGGCCTGCTGCTCGGGGCAGCCCCGCTCGTGCGCCAGCTGGCACAGGGTGCCGACGTCATAGGCCACGGTCTCGGTCACGAAGGGCAGGTTCATGTCATAGCTGATGTGGCCGTAGTACTTCATGTGCTCGACGGCCTTGGTGGCGGCCTCGCCGTGACCCGTGCGCAGCATGGCCTCGACGAGCTGGCGGTACTGGTTCAGCACGTTGTAGGCCGTGCGCACGTTCTTGGCATTGAGGGTGTAGCGCAGGTACGAGTTCAGGTAACGGAAGACCAGCTCGATGAGCGGCTTGTCCTCGGCCTCGGCGGCGGCCTCGCCGATGTAGCGCGTGTCGATGGCGATGAGATAGTTGATGTCGGGCATCAGCGACAGCGCCTCGTTGTAGATGCCGAGGTACTGGCGCATCACCTTCCACTCGACCCAGGTGCGGCTATTGACGAGGTCCTCGCGCGACTCGGGCTCCATGGCCACGAAATCGGGGTTCTCGCGAATGCTGGGCCCCAGCTGGAACCACGCCTCGGCCGCGCCGCCCTTTAGCGGGATGTACTCGACGGCGAAGTCCTTGAGCGCGTCCACCGCGCGGGAGGCGATGATCTTGTCCTTGCTGGAGATGGCATTGCTGCTCAGATCGGTCAGCTCCTCCATGGCGCCCACCACCCGCGACTGGGCGGCGGTGCAGCGGGCTTGTTGCGAGCTGTCCGAGCCCTGGCGGACGGCCCCCAGGGCCTGGCGCCAGATCCGCACGATGATGTTGGTGGGCTCGAGGAACCAGAACACGTAGGTGAAGTACGGCGCCATGAGCGCCAGCCCCACGGTGGTGGCCGCCATCATGGCGAGTACCGTGGCGCGGGGAACGAAGTCGGAGCGCACCGACAGGCTGGCGAGCACCCCGCAGACGCAGGCCACGATGTAGAAGCTCATGACCGCGAGATTGGTCCGATCGCGGAAGAACATCGTGGCCACGCCGTGGTGGTAGCGCGAGGCCGATAGCTGCACCACGATGCTCACCACCGTGATCACGATGCCGAGGACGGCGGCGATCATGCCCGCCAGCGCGGGCACCGCGTCGGTGATGTAGCCCTCGTCGAAGAACAGGTATTGGAGCGCCTCGTGAGGGGCGAGGTGGCCGCTGCCGCCCGTGACCAAACGATCGAGGGCGTACAGCGCCACAAAAATGAGCAGCGCCACGGTCAAGAGCGCCGACGTCGGCACCAGCCATCGTCGCCAGCGAGAAGCCTCGTTCATGGTCGAGCCGAGCCTACCGAAGCCAGCGGCCCGCGCAAAGCAGCTCTTGGCCCCGGTTGCATCCGCAGGCGCGGACCTGGACCTGGACCCGGACTTGGACCATGCTCGCCCCAACGATGAACCCGTCGGACCTCGCCAAGGAGGTCGGCATCGCCGGGCTGGTGGACATCGCCCTCATGTCGGCCCTGGTCTACGGCGGTCTGGTGTGGCTGCGCCGCAGTCGCATCGCCAACGCGCTGCGCGGGGCGCTCATCATCGGCGGGGTCTATCTGGTGGCCCGCCAGTTCAACCTGGCGCTCACCGCCTGGGCGCTCGAGGCCTTCTTCGTGGTGTTGCTGGCGGCCGCCATCGTGATCTTCCGCGACGAGCTTCGCGGCGCGGTCGAGCGGGTCGCCAGCTGGAGCAGGCGGGGCAAGGGGCGCCGCCGCCCCAAGCCCGAAAAGGCGCGTCAGATGGTCGACGTGCTGGCCGCAACCTTGGTCGATCTGGCGCGCGCGCGCATGGGCGCCCTGGTCGTGCTGCCAGGCCGGGACTCCATCGGCGCGCACCTCGAAGGCGGAGTCGCGTTAAATGGCGAGCTCAGCGAGCCCTTGCTGAAGAGCATCTTCGATCCGAGCTCCATCGGCCACGACGGCGCCGTGGTGCTCGACCGCGGCCGGGTCCGACGCTTTTCGGCGCACCTGCCGCTGTCGCACAACTTCGAGCTGCTCGGCCATCGCGGCACGCGGCACGCCGCCGCGCTCGGGCTTTCCGAGCGCACCGACGCCATGTGTGTGGTGGTCTCCGAGGAGCGAGGCGAAGTCTCCATCGCGTACGAGGGCAGGCTGGAGCGCGCCGCGGGCCTGGAGGAGCTGGTGGGGCGGCTGCGGGGCTTTGTCGGCGAGCCGGCCGCGCCGTCGTCGTCATGGCTAGGCCTGCTGCGCCGCGACTATGCGGCCAAGGCCTTGGCGGTGGCGATTGCCGTCCTTTTGTGGATCGTGCTGGTGCACGGCTCGGCCATGACGCAGCGCAGCTTTGCCATTCCGATCGAGTACACCAGTCTAAAGCCCGAGCACACCGTACACTCCATCATCCCGGCCGAGCTCAACGCGACCTTCACGGGCGCTCGCCGCGACTTTTACTTCGTCAGTCGACGCAGCCTCAAGGCGATGGTCTCGCTCGAAGGCGTGCACGCGGGCACGACGGGGGTCGCCGTGCCCAAGTCGGCCATTTCCTTTCCGTCGAGCTTGACCCTGGACAGCGTGCAACCGAGCCACGTGGCCGTGGTCGTGCGCAAGGTGGCCAAGCCGCCGTCGCAGGGTGCGGCCCCGCCGAAGAAGGCGCCCGCGGCCCGTCAGAGATAGGGCGAGAGCAGCCGAGCGGCGCCGTCGCGCAAGCGGACGGGTATGCTGCGCGACTCGACCTCGCCGAAGGTGAGCTGGCGGGCACGGGCGATCTTGTCGTCGATGATCTCGTGCACGCCCGTGGCCAGGTCGACGTCGTAGCATTCGACGCATAGCTCGAAGTTGAGCCGCAAGCTGCGCGGATCCCAGTTGGCCGAGCCGAGCAACACCCAATGGTCGTCGATCACCACCAGCTTGCTATGGTCGAAGGGGGGAGGCACCAGCCACACCCGGCAGCCCGGCTCGAGCACCTGCCATAGCTGGGCCCAACAGGCCCACTGCACGAGGGGGATGTTGCCCTTTTCCGGCAGCACGATGTCCACGCGCAAGCGGCGCAGCGCCGCCAGCCGCAGGAGCGTGATGAGCGCCTGGTCGGGTAGGAAATAGGGGGTGACCACGCGGATCGACGAGTGCGCGCAGGCCAGCGCGCCCAGCAGGGTCCAGCGGATCTGCTCGAAGTCCTCGTCGGGGCCGTCGGCGATGCCGCGGGCCAGGGTCTCGCCCACGGGCTCGAGCTCGGGAAACCACGCCTCGCCGCGCAGGGTCTCGCCCGTGGTAAACTCCCAATCCTCGGCAAAGACCTCTTGCAGGTGCGTGACGACCGGGCCTTGCAGACGGAAGTGCACGTCCGAGACGGGGTGGCGAGGATCGTCCTTCGTCATGTGGCCGTGGCGAATGTTCATGCCGCCCGTGAACCCCAGCTTCCCGTCCACCACCAGGATCTTGCGGTGGTTGCGCAGGTTGAAGTAGGCCGCCCGTCGCCACAGCCAGGCCGACAGAAACAGGTCCGCGGGCACGCCGCGCCGCTTGAGCTCGTCGTCGGCGTGCGGCCGCGAGTAGCGCACGCCCGCAGCGTCGATGAGCACGCGCACCTCGACGCCCCGCTCCTTGGCCCGTCCGAGGGCGTCGACGAAGAGACGTCCGGCCGGATCGATGTCGAAGATGTAGGTCGAGAGCGAGATCGATCGCTCGGCACCGTCGATGGCCTCGAGCATGGCCGGAAAGGCTTCGTCGCCATGGATCAGCGGGGTGACTCGATTGCCCGAGACCAGCGGCCGCGTGGTCACCTGTCCGACCACCTGCGCCAGCTCGGAAAACCGCAGCGCGGGGCGGGACAGGGCCTCGCCAACGTCGGCCGCGCGCGCGGGTCGGACGCTGGGCGGCAAGTGGTAGCGGCGCGAGCCGCCGTGCAGGGCGATGGCTTTGCGGCGAATGCGGTTGATGCCCAAAAGGACGTAGAACAGCGCGCCGAGCACGGGCACGAACCAGATGATGCTGACCCAGCCGATGGCGGCCCGCACGTCCCGCTTGTAGAGCAGCGCGTGGCCCGAGGCGATGATGGAGGCCGAGATCGCCACCGCGGAGGTGATGTGCGGCCAACTGGCAACCAACCAATCCGGCAGGTTCATGTGATGGCTAGGCGGCCCCTCGCGGCGCGCCCCCCTCCCTGAGGTATGGCCTAGCTCAGCCGTCCGCCGCGGGCGAATTCTCGACGGGTGCGGGCGGGGCGAACAGCGCGTTGACGTAGCGCAGAAGGAGCGCCTCCCGCAGCCTGGGCGGCAGCGCGTCGAGGATCTCGTTGATGGTCGCCATCTTCTTGGGCAGGCCGATCTCTTCCACGCCCGCCATGCCCAGGATCTGCCCGAAGGCCGCCTCGCCGAGCTCGGCGGGATCGATCGAGGCCAGCGCCTGCTTGGCCTCGGCGGGCAGCGCTTCGACGGGCAGCGATCGCACCGCCTCGACGGAGGCCTCGAGATCGCGCAAGAACGGCTGGATCCACTGCACGTTGGAGGGGTTGATCGACAGGTGGATGTTGGCCGGATAGCCCTCGATGCCGAGCTGTGGCTGGATGTACCAACCGCGGCTGCGCATCTCGTCGGCCAGCTCGAAGATGTTGATCGAGCGCGAGGAGAAGGCCAGCAAGCTCATCTCGGGCTTGGCCAGCAGGACCAGCCCGTCGATGGCTTCGATGCCCTGGTACAGATCGTGGGCCGCCTGGCGGAGCTTTCGGGCGATGTCGAGATAGCCCTGCTCGCCGATGAAGTTCAGCACCGCCCAGGCCGCGGCCATAGGTCCGCCCGGCTTGCTGCTCTGGATGGTGGTGTTGACCATGGTGTAGCCCGTCCAGCCCGCGCAGGCGAAGAGCTGATGCTGCCGCAGGTCGGGATCGCGATAGAGCACCACCGAGGCTCCCTTGGGCGCGTAGGCGTACTTGTGTAGATCCATCGAGATGGTGCTGACCCCGGGGACGCTGAAGTCGAAGGGCGTGACCTCGTCGCCGAGCCTGGCGAAGTAGGGCAGCAGGAAGCCGCCGATGCAGGCATCGACGTGCAGCCACAGCTCGTGCTCGCGGGCGAGCTCGCCGAGGGCGCCGATGGGATCGACCACGCCGTGGGCGTAGGACGGCGCCGAGCCCACCAGCATGACCGTCCTCGGCGTGATGGCCTGGCGCATGGCCTCGGGGTCGGCCTTGTAGCTCTGGCGATCTACGGCCGTGGTCACCAAGGTCATGTCCAGGTAGTGAGCCGCCTTGTGGAAGGCCGCGTGGGCCGTCAGCGGCGCCACGATCTCGGGCCGCTCGGCCGCGTCGGGGTGCT
>CAYTYV010000260.1:0-7316 GCA_964441055.1 uncultured Polyangiaceae bacterium
TGTCCTCACGCTGCTGCTGATCGACCGGCTGCTTGCCACGGAGGGCTCGCGAGTCGTCAACGTCTCGAGCACGGCGCAGAACTTCGGCGGGATCGACCTCGACGACCTGCAGTGGTCGAGGCGCGCCTATCGGCGAATGCCGTCCTACGCTCAGAGCAAGATCGCAAACATGCTCTTCACGCTGGAGCTCCAGCGCCGCCTCGAACAGGCGAGTGCCTCGACCATGGCCACCTCGGCCCACCCCGGCTGGACCGCCACCGAGCTCCAGCGAACAACCCCGCTCTTCCGCGCGCTCAACCCGCTGCTCGCGATGAAGCCGTGGCAAGGCGCGCTGCCCACGCTGTACGCCGCCGTTGCCGAGGAGGCGGCTCCGGGAGGCTACTACGGTCCCGACGGCCTCGGTGGGATGCGCGGCTATCCCACGCTGGCCAAGCCCGCCGCTGCCAGCGCCGACGCCGAGTCGGCCAAGCGGCTGTGGTCGATCTCGGAAGAGCTCGTCGGCCTGGAGGCGCCGAGCTTTGCGACGAGCGGTGGCCGCGCGGTTGGGGCCTGATAGCAGCCACGGCTGAGCGCCAAGGGTCAGCAGATAGAGCGCAGAGCGGCCCGCCCGTCGCTGCCAGCGGCGGCTACCGAGGGTCCATTGATCCACCCAGTCGGCGTCATGCACGGCGTCAAACGCTCGGCGGCGCCTGCGCTAGGTGGATTCTTTTCTAATTATTTCAATATGTTACAATAGAACGCGGTGACCGTGGTGCCCCCTCGACGTGTGGCCCAATGTATGCATGTGTCGGCCCGAGACCCATGGGGCTCGCCTGGGCGACGTGTGGCTTGCGGACGGCTCAGCGAGAGCGCCCATGACAAAAGCGGGAGCGAGGATCATGAAAGCCGTGCACGTTGCCATCAGCGCGTTGGTCGGGGCCGTCCTAGTCGCGGGTTGCGCCTCACCCGATGCCGCAAGCCAAACCCAAGATCACACCGCCAAGACCAGTGCGCACGTCCAGGGCGCCGAGGAGATCGGGGTCCTCGGCTTCGTCAACGATCGGGACCTAGCCACCTTCGAGGCCTTGGACGTGGACTGCGCCATCCGCAGCGATGCCGCGCGCAACATCATCGAGCACCGCGACGGAGTGGACGAGCTTCCCGCTACGGCCGATGACGATCTATTCGACACCTGGGAAGAGCTCGACGGCGTCAACCGGGTGGGCGAAAAGACGCTGGAGCTATTGACCGAGTGTGCCGAGGCTCGGGGCTACCTGCCGACCGAAGAGGAGCTGGCGCTGCTCAACTTCCTCAACGACCAGGGGAACACCACTCTAGCGCGCCTGGATGTGGACTGCGCTCTGTACAGCGATTCCGCGGCCAACCTCGTCGCCCACCGCGACGGGCCCGATGGTTTTGCGGGAACGGTCGACGACGACTACTTCCACAGCGAAGAGGAGGTCGACCGCGTCGACCAAGTGGGCGAGGCCACTATGGAGCGGCTCTACGCCTGCGCCAAGACCTATGGCTATGCCACAGGCGAGGCCGAGTGGCGTCCCATTGCGGTCGAGGTCACCGTGCTGGACTGCCATCCCAGCATCGCCGTGACCCAGAGCGATGGCGTGGTCTACCTCGACGGCCAATCGGCCCCGGTCGGTGCCGAGGTGACCCTCGGGTTCCACGGTCACGAGTTGATGATCCGACGAGAGCACTTCGGTTTGAACACGAACGGCGTCGATCGCGACGCTCCCGAGGGCTATGGCATGCAGGATCTGGGCAGGCAGGCTGATGGCGTGTCGCGGATTCGGATCACCCGGGACCCGGTCGGCACCATCACCTCGGAGCAGGCGCTGACCATCGCCCGACTGGGCCTCATCGAATACATCCAAGACGTACGGATGCACCAGCAGGACTGGTACGACCAGCTGCCGAGCATCAACACGTGGGAAGATGCCGTGGCTGAAGGCATCATGGAGGGCATCTGGGGGTTCTGCGATCCCGACTACGAAGATGGTTGCGGCTTCGCGCGCAAGCCCGACGGCTACTCCTTCTGGGGCCGCGGGCCTTTTCGGCTCTACACGGTCGTGGACGTGAGCAAGGCGACGGAAGAGGGAACGTACTTCAACGTCCAGATCGACTGACGGCCGCCCTCCGCCTCGCGGCGCGGCGGATTGCCGAGTCGCAAGCTTCCCGGAGCTCCTTGCGAACCAGCTGAGGGGCCTTTTGCTACGCATGCGGCTGTTCCGTCCTGCTTCTCCGGCCCCCGGCCGACCGCGATTCCGGGCCTGTTCGTCAACATCCGTCGCGCAAGCCGCGGGCGCCACCGATGGGCATGGTTACAGTGTCTGTTAGCGAATCGGGCGCTGCAGCTACTGCTGCCTACCGCGCTCGTGGGCACTGCCTTGACACCAAGAGCCAGCATCATGAACGGCCCAGCAGCCGACCGCGTCTCGGCCGAGGAGCAGGAAGCTCGCATTGACCTCGCCGCCGCATACCGTCTGGTGGCTCATTTCGGCTGGGATGACCTGATCTTCACCCACCTCACCGTTCGGGTCCCTGGGACGGATCACTTCTTGATCAACCCGTACGGGATGCTCTTCGAGGAGATCACGGCCTCGAGCCTGGTGAAGGTCGATCTCCAAGGCAACAAGGTCGATGAGAGCCCGTGGCCGGTGAACCCGGCGGGATTCACGATTCATAGTGCGGTGCACCAGGTCCGCCGTGACGCACAATGCGTGATCCATCTACACACCGTGGACGGGTGCGCCGTGTCTTCGATGGAGTGCGGCCTGCTCCCCATCAACCAGCAGGCGATGCTCGTGCACGCCGATCTCGCCTACCACGAGTATGAGGGGCTGGCGTTGGATCTCGATGAGCGCTCGCGTCTGCAAGACGATCTGGGTGAAAAGAACGTCATGCTGCTGTGGAATCACGGCACGCTGACGCTGGGAAGAACAGTCGCCGAGGCGTTTACGCGTATGTATGTGCTCGAACGGGCGTGCAGCATGCAGGTGCGTCTCATGGCGGGTCCTGGCATCCACCAGCCGCCCGAAGATACGCCCAAGAAAGTAGCCGCACAGATCGCCGCCCCGGAGTTCGGCGAGATCGTGGTCAACCAGCTCGTCTGGCCCGCCCTCCGCCGCAAAGTCGAGCGACTCTATTCGTCCTACAAGGATTGAGGTCTTCAAACTGACGCAGGGCCCATGCAAATCTTGGACACCCACGTTCATCTCTGGGACCCACGGAATACTCCACGCGCGGTCACGCCGCTCGTGCGCCTCTTGGGATTCAGTCCTCGCCTGATCGACTGGGTCGCACGACGGCTCTTTCCGCGCGACGTAACGGCGTTTTACGCGACGCCCAAGCACGTCACCCGTGCATACCTGCCCGCAGACTTCGACGCGGACCGCGCCCACCAGCCCGTCCGGGGGCTGGTTCACATCGAGGCGGGCTGGACCGACAAAGGTCCGGCCGGACCGGTCGGTGAGACCCGGTGGCTCGACGACTTGAGCCCGTCTGGAGCCGGTCGGGTCCAAGCCATCATCGTCCATGTGGATCTCACCCAGCCCGATGTCGCTGACGTCCTCGATGCCCATCTCGATGCCAGCGACCGGGTTCGCGGAGCTCGCGATGTCCTGGCGTGGCATCCGAGCAAGCGCATCATGAGCTCTGCCGCCGCGCCCCATCTGACCTCCGATCCACAATGGCGTGCCGGGTTCGAGCAGGTCGTGCAACGAGGATTGAGCTTCGAAGCGACCTGCTACAACACGCAGCTCGCCGAGCTCGCCGCGCTGGCACGTGCCTACCCCGAACAGTCGATGATGCTGTGCCATCTCGGCACCCCAATCGGCGTTGCCGGACCATTCGGTGGCGTCGGCAATACTGCAGCAGAGCGAGATGTCATCGTTGGCAGCTGGAAGGTCGCCATGGCGCGGCTTGCGGAGTGTGCCAACGTCCACGTGAAGCTGTCCGGGCTCGGGATGCCCATTTGCGGGTTTGGCTTCGAGCAGCGCGAGACGCCGCCCACGGCCGCTGAGGTGGCTGACGCGTTCGAGCCCCTGGTGTCATTCGCCATCAAGACCTTCGGCGTACGGCGGTGCATGTTTGGGTCCAACTTCCCGATCGACAAGGTCTCGATGCCCTACTCCGTCCTGGTGGAGGCGATGCTGGCGATTACGGCGAGCTACACGGAGGACGAGCAAAGACAGCTCTTCGAAGGCAACGGGTTGCGCTACTATCGAGTCGGAACGCGCCGAAGTGGTTGAAAGATGGGCGGCGCTGGCGTTTGCCCGTCCGGGACGATCGGTCAGAAGCGGCCCAGCGCGCGGCACAGGGCGAGCCCCAGCCAGCGAGCTAGCTGCTTGTCGCCGATCCCGCGCCGCATATCGAGCTCGAAGGAGCCGTCGGCGTTCTGCCGCTTTCGGAACCACTCAATGGCGCGCGATACATTGGGATCGTCGGCGCATAGCCCCATCCGTCCCAACGAATCGAGGGAGGTGAGCAGATCGGTGAACCCAAACGGGTAGGTGAACTTGGTCCAGTACTCGGTCCCGCGGCGGTCGGCGTACTTGTCGGGCTTGAACAGTCGAGAGCGGAGCAGGGTCGCCGCGCCCTTGGCCGCCCGGGTGCGGCGCTGTTGCGGATGGGCCGCAAAGGCTCGGAGCACCATACCCGTGACGAGATGGGAGAACGGCTTGGTGCGGTCCGCCTCAATGGGTTGCTGCTGCGCCAGCACTTGCCAGTCCTTGACAATGCGTTTGTCTCGGGTCCGAGCGGGGATGGCCCAGCCGCCGTCGTCCTGCCGCGTGGTGTGCAGCCAACGAAACGCCTGCTTGATGGACGGATGCTGCGCGTAGCCCGCCTTGATGAGCACCTCCATCAACGCGGGCGTGTAGGTGTGGGCCGGCTGGTTACCGTAGATACCGCGATAGTCGCCTTCGGCCGCCTGGCACGAGAACACGTAGGCAGCCCCTCGCGCGATGGTGGGGTGACGCTTGTCGAGCCCGTATTTATCCACCAGCACGCCGAGGGTGTTGAACGTCTCGTAGAGGTCGTAGTTGAAGGGCGCGGGCTTGAGCGTCGGGTAGCGCCAACGGCCGTCGGGCTGTTGCCGCGCGATGAGGCGCTGTGGCTCGCGCAGCTCCCAGAGCCGCTTGACCGCGATCCGCTCGTCGAGCAGGTCGCGTCGCACGAAGGCGGTGATGGCCTCGTGCTCCGTGCCGAGGAGCCACGGAATGGGATCCCGCCGAAGAAAAGGGACCGCATCCTTCGGCTTGCGAGATCGTCTTGCCTTGTTCTGAGCCATGGCGCCTCGGACCGTATCATCGCCGAAGAGGTGAGGGAGCCCGTGGTGGGCGTCGGGGCGGCACGAGACGGATCAGCGCTGAGGTCACGCTGCGTTTGGGTGCCGATTTCCCAGCTTCACGATGCCGCCAGATAGCCCGAGGAAGGAGCGAAAGCCGGTCCTGCAGATACCAGCGCCTGCCGACGGTGCGCGGCGACGGTCGCCCTCCCGCGCCCCCCGGGCTATGAAGGCGCTACCATCGCTGCCTGAACGAGCCGAGCACGCCGCCATGAGTACGACCACGGGTCAGCCACCACCTACCACCACGACGCCCGCGTCGGCCGCGCTCCTGCAACAGCGGGTGGCCTTGCTCGGGGCGGTGCTGGCGGCCATGGCGACCCTGTTCTTCGGCAGTCGCTACGTGTGGGCCTTGGCCACCGGCCGCACCGACCGGCTGCTTCGGCCCGACTATCTCCTCGGCTTGCTGGGCATCGCTCTACCCCTCGGGCTGTGGCTGCTGTGCCGTCGTGGCCAGTGGTCTCGCTCTTCCGTCGCCATCGCGGAAGGCGTGACGCTCTTGGGTTTGGCCGACGTGGTGCTGAACATCGGGCGGCTCGGCAACGAGCTCGCGGTGAACGCGATGACCCAAGGCCTGGACCGGACCGTGTTCAGCCCCGAGGCCTGGTCGATCCTCGCTGTCATCGTCCAGTATTTCACCGGGTCGCTGCTGACACTCGTTTTGGCGTTCGTCTTCGTGTTGCGCGCGGCCTTCGTGCCGAGCTCGGTTCGGCACACGGCCATCTTGACCGGCCTGGTGGTGATTCCACTGGTGCTCATCAATGGCTTGGGGATGCACCAGGTCGGGGAGGAAGTGGCCGTCCCTGCGGCAGTGGCGGGACAGCGGCGCATCTTCTCGGTCGTGTTCAGCGGCGTCACGTGGCTGGTCATCACGGCGGTGTGCACCGCGGTGTCCAAATTCGTCTACGACCTTCGGAGCGAGGTGCGCAAAGCCCTCCAGATGGGCCAGTACACCCTGCAGGAGAAGCTGGGCGAGGGCGGCATGGGCGCCGTCTACCGCGCCAAGCACGCCCTCATGCGAAGGCCCACGGCCGTCAAGCTGGTGTTGCCCGAGAAGGCTGGCGACGCCACCCTCGAGCGGTTCGAGCGGGAAGTTCAGCTCACCGCCGAGCTCACCCATCCCAACACCATCACCATCTTCGACTACGGACGAACCCCCGACGGCGTCCTGTACTACGCCATGGAGCTGCTCGAAGGCGCGACGGTGGAGGACATCGTCCAGCTCGACGGCGCACAACCACCGGCCCGGGTACACCGCGTGCTCCAGATGGTAGCCGACGCCTTGGCCGAGGCGCACGGGCGGGATCTGATCCATCGGGACATCAAGCCCGCCAATATCTTCCTGTGCGAGCAGGGCGGGTACGTCGACGTGGCCAAGGTGTTGGACTTCGGCCTGGTCAAGGAAGTGCGGGACGACGACACGTCCTTGACCCGGGAGGGCGTCATCACTGGCACGCCCCAATTCATGGCTCCGGAGGGCATCGCTGACGACAAGGCCGTCGATGCCCGCAGTGATCTCTACTCGCTGGGCGCGACGGCCTACTTCATGCTCACTGGCGATCAGGTGTTCGAGGCCAAGAGCGTCGTGGAGATTTGCGCCCACCACCTGCACACAGCTCCGGTACCTCCATCGGAACGCACCCCCGTGCCCGTACCCCGGCCCCTCGAGCAGTTGATTCTCGACTGCTTGGCCAAGGACCCCGCCGACCGGCCACAGAGCGCTCGAGAGCTGCTGAGCCGCCTCGAGGCCTGTGAGGACTTCGACGGCGACGACTGGACCCAGAAGCGCGCCCGGGCCTGGTGGACCACTCATCGCCAGGGCTTGCGCGCAGGACGCGCGCAGGCGACCGTCGAGACCCCCGCAACCATCATGGTAGCGCGGTAGCTCGCCGAGCTCCTTAGCATCCCCGCCGCTAGCCGCACCGACTCGGCCGCTCTCGCGTTGGAGGGCGCGGGTGGCGCCCGGGGGCGGCGC
>CAYTYV010000260.1:7416-9147 GCA_964441055.1 uncultured Polyangiaceae bacterium
CACCGACTCGGCCGCTCTCGCGTTGGAGGGCGCGGGTGGCGCCCGGGGGCGGCGCTGACGAATGGTTCGGCTCGTCAAGGGGCCAGATACCGCTGGTACGTGTTCTGCAGCTCGTCCTGTAGGACAATCGCCTCGCCGTCCGTGGTGTTCACCTCGAGTGTCTCGCTGAGCACCCGGGCCCGATACGTCCAGCCAGCGGGAAGCTGCAGGCGAGCGCCCAAGCTGGGCAGATCGGCCAGGCTGAGCGACGGATCGACGATGAGCGCGTACGACTGCATCACGTAGGCCGCGCCGTCGGGCGCCAGCAGCTCGTAGATCTCGACGCCAGCCCAGAACCAGAACTGCGTGTCGCGCGCGATGGCTCGCTCGATGTAGGCCTGCTGTGTCACCGTGGCCGGGTCGAGGTCGAAGGTGGCGAAGCGCGCCATCTGGAGGGAGCCAAAGGTATGGGTCGGCGGGTCGTCGGGGGCCACCATGTCGGCGGCGTCCATCAGGAAGTAGCGGGGACCGTTCATGAGCACATAGGCCGCGCCCAGCTCGGCACCGATGTCCGTCGCGTCGAGCGCGTCCCACGCGGCTTGGGGGCAATCGTTGAACGGGCGTGTGTTCCACACGTGAGCGTGCAGAGCCCCGGCTTCCTGGTACAGCGGGATGACCTCGCAGTAGCGCGAATTGCGCTGGCTCTGTGCGGCCGCGCCGCCGGAAGCAGCGCCAGGATCGGTTTCGGCGTCGCCGTCGTCACATCCGATTGCCAGGCTGAGCACGCCCAGCAGCCAGGTCCACGCGGCGAGCGGGATGCCAGCACGTCTCATCGTGCCAGCCTAGCGCGACGGGCTCGCGTCCGCGCTACGATTTAGCGCCGCGTCTCGTACGAACCCGTCGAGAAACGCCACCCTTCGTGCGATGCTGCCCTTCGTGCGCACCTGGCAGCTGCTGTTCGCCCTGGGCCTGTTGGCTTGCGGCTCCGAGTCCTCCTCCGACGCTCCCGCCTTGGGCTGCGACGAGCAGCCGGGCGACACTCTGCGGGCCGAAATGCCGTGGCAGGGCGCAGAGCCCGCGGCCATGCTGGTGCGCGGGCTCGACGCCTGTCACGACATCGAAGGGCCGCTCGCGGCGATGAACTTCTTCTCCGCGGACGACCCGGATGTGCTGAAGGCCTACGACGACGCCGTGAGGCCGCTCTTGCTGGGGCTAGGGGCGCGGATCCTGATTGTCGGACAGCAGACCGAGGTGATCTCGGTGCCGTCGGGCACCACGCCGCTCGGGGGGCCGTGGACGCAAGAGCGCCTCGCCATCCCGCTCTATCCGAGCGCGCAGGCCCTCCTCGACATGATTACGAGCGAGCAGTACACGACCCAGGCCGCCCCCCACAAGGAGGGCGGGGTGCAGCCTCATTACCAATGGGCGTTTGTGCGCTGCTTCGTAGGATGCGATCCGAACGGCCCGCTGATGCCACCGATGAGCGGGAGCTTCCTGCTGCACCAGGTCGCAGCGCCGCACGCGGCGCTCGAGGCGGCGGCGGACGACATGGAGTCCCAGCTGCACTTCGCGGGCTTCAAGGTGGCTCAATTGCTGATGGAGACCCTCGACGGAGCCATCGAGCCCACACCGTTCATGGATTTCGCCTGGCCGGATGGCACGTTCGTGTATCCCGTGGCGGATCGGGCCGCGGCCGACGCGCTCATCGCCTCCGATCCCTTCCAGAGCTTGCTCAGCGCGGCACAAGTCAGT
>CAYTYV010000261.1:0-9126 GCA_964441055.1 uncultured Polyangiaceae bacterium
TCGATCACTACCGAGTCATCGATGGCGAGCATGTCTGGTTCGATGAACGCTTCGGAGGCGCCGACGTGAACACGGTGATCTGGGACTTCGTCTCCCGTTATGACGTCCATGGGGCGCTGTAGCCAGCAGGGTCGGCGGCGAATTGTTTCGCCTCATTCCCGCCGCGGCGGCAGCCGCGTGAGCACCGCCTTTGCGGCCTCCTCGGTCAGTCCGGGTGCTTGGGGGGACTGGTCGCGGTTAGCCTCGGCCGCCTGCTCGGTGACGTTCGCCTGGGTGTATTCGACTAGCTCGGCTAGCGTGATGGCGCCGTCGCGATCGGCGTCGGCCCTGCCGTTCAGCCCCGCGAGCAGGTGGTAGGAGAACAGGCCGTTGCCCGACGGGGCCGCGCCCGTGACCTCGTCGGCGGCCGCAGCGGTCAGCAGGCTCAGGCCGCCCGACGGCGCTTGAAGGTCGCGCACGCGCACGAGCGGTCGGGTGCCTTTGGCGAGCACGCTGCGGCCTCCGCTGCCGCTGAAGCAGGCGTCCAAAAAGGCATAGGTATGCTGCGCGTTCGAGCCCGCCAGCTTGCCGACCAGCTCGGACACGGCAATGCCCTGGGTGCGCACGTACTTCGGGTCGGCATCCCAGGGAACGAGATAGCTCTCGCCCGACTCGGGATCGGGCGCGCCGTGACCGGCGAAGAAGAAGAAGGCCTCGCCCGCGGGATCGGCGTTTTTGGCAAGCCACTCGTCGAGCTCGGCATCGATGGAGGACTTGGTGGCGTCGCTGCCGACCAGCAAGCGGATGCGACTGCGCTTGAGCCCGAGCGTGCGATGGGCGAGCTCGGCAAACAGCTCGGCGTCGTGCTCGGCCCCCGAGGCCTCGGGCAGGTCCTTGCTGTACGACTCGATGCCGATCACCATCGCCACGGCCTTGGGTCGGGCAATCGCGCCGTCGCGAGGCCGCAGCTCCTCGGGCACATCGGCCTTGGCGCGGGCGCGGCGCTCGCGCTCGCCGGCTCTGCTGGCGAGCTGCTCGTGCCAGGGAACGGGGAAGTCCTCGGTGGGACCGGCTCGCAGCACCGCCACCGCCTCCGAGGGTACGCAGCCGAGCGAGCTCGAGCTCAAGCCCACGCCTAGGCCCAACCAGATCCACAACAATGCTCTCATAGCAGTCCCCCTCGCTGCTCGCGGCCCATGGCTTGCTCCACCTCGCCGAGCGCTTCCCGCATGGCTTGCTCCACAGCGCCCGCGGTCGTGCTGCTGCCATCGCCGTTATAGTAGATCCCGCCCGCCGCCGAGTTGCTGCCCTTTCCGCGGTAGCTCTTGCCGTCGACCTCGAGCGTGAGCTCCAGCGTCACCTCGGTGGTGGTCATGGGGCAGCCGAATAGATAGAGGACACCCAAGCAAGCCGCCATCGGCCAGTAGCTCAGATCGTAGTTCACCTCGGCCTTGAAGCGGGCGGGCTTGGCCTTGATGAGATCGGGGCGGTCCTCCATCATCTCCGCCAGCGCATTGGCGATCTGCGTGCGAACCGTGGCGGTGACGTTGTCGCCCGCGCCAGGCCCCTTGGCGATCACCTCGGAGGCCAGCTCGTCAACGCGAAAGGTGGGGATGGCGCTCTCGGCTGGCCGATAGGAGCTGCAGCTCGAGGCGGCACAGCACAGCAAGGCGGCCAAGGCGGCTGGCCGCCAGCACGGTGGGAACGAATGCGTCGGCATGATGGAGCCGCGATCATAGCGGGGCCGGCTCGGCGCGCAAGCCTGCTGCGCGACCGCGCAAGTTTGCTGCGCGACCGCAGTGGAGACCGCGACTGCGCTCGTCACGCCTCGCCCGAGGCCGCGTAGCGGGCGTACTCGTACTCGAAGTTGGGGGTGAGCACGCCGCTGCCCAGCGCGGTCTCGATGGCGGCCCTGCTCCAGAAGCGCAGCTCGTCGATCTCCGCAGCCTGACGGCGGAACGGGCCGTCGTGCACGCAGGTGTAGGTGTGAACCAGCTCGGTCTCGATGTCGCTGCGATTGAGATAGCGGTAGAGAAAGCGCAGCTCGACCGCGTGGGCCGCGAGCCCGATCTCCTCGGCGAGCTCCCGCTCCAGGGCGTGCTCGATGTCCTCGCCGTAGCCCACGTGGCCGCCCACCGAGGTGTCCCACTTGCCCGGCTGGACGTCCTTGTGACGGCTGCGCAGCTGAAGCAGCAGCTCGCCGCGGCGGCTAGTGACCAGGCAGTGCACTACAGGATGGATCAACGAGGGCTTTCCGTGGGCATCGGCGCGGCGCACCGAGCCAATGACGGTCCCGTCCTCCGTCACCCGTGGGAACAGCTCGTCAGCCAAGGTCTCATCCTCCAGCGCCTGTCATCGAGTCGTGCTAGCGTAGCCGCGAGGTCTACCATGGAACGAATGGTTGCACTGCGCTGCCGAGCCAGAGAGGTGTCCAGCTGGCTTTCGGTTTGGCTGCTGCTGCTGTGGCTTTTGCCCGCCTGCGCCGCTGAGGCGTTGCCGTCGGCCAAGGCGCCGATGGCCGCGGAGCGGGCTAGTGACGGGATGGCCCAGCCACAAGCCGACCAGGCCATGGATCCGGGCGCCAGCCCCGCCGCCGCGGCTGCTCGCCCTAGCGTCGCTCCCGGCTTCGCTCCATCGCCGGGTGCGGGTCGCTTTGGGGGCTCGCCCGCGCCTGCTGGCGCCTCGCCTGGCCAAGATCCCGCAGGTGCGGACTCGGCCGCGCAGGCCAAGGAGCTCGATCCGGACGAGGCCAAGCGGCCGCCCGCCGAGCTTGCCCAGATGCTCGTCTACCTGGCCGAGCTGCAGATCCAGGTCGAGCGCACGAGCTTTGCGGAGAACATCGATCGGGTGGTCGACATCGCCGTGTCGATGGGGGGCTACGTCTCCCAGCACGACAACCAACGGGTACAGGTGCGGGTGCCGTCGGCGCGTTTTCGCGAGGCGCTGCGAGCCATCGAGAAGCTGGGCGAGGTGACCAGCCGCAAGGTGCAGGCCAAAGACGTCTCGGAGGAGTACCACGACCTGGCCGTTCGGCTGAAAAGCCTGCGCGCGACCCGCGACCGGCTCGAGCAGTTTTTGGCGCGTGCCAAGAACATCGCCGAGGTGCTCCAGGTCGAAAAAGAGCTGTCCCGGCTCAACGCCGAGG
Organism: uncultured Polyangiaceae bacterium; assembly: GCA_964441055.1. Taxonomy (GTDB): domain Bacteria; phylum Myxococcota_A; class Polyangia; order Polyangiales; family Polyangiaceae; genus JACQWT01. The sequence continues at coordinate 3,125 of CAYTYV010000261.1, forward strand.
TCGACCGCATCGAGGGCCGCATGCGCTTTTTGGCCTCCCAGGCGGCCTTCTCGACCATCATCGCGATCTTCCAACCCCAACCCGAGCAGCAGGTGGTGGTGGAGGCCGAGGACCAACCCCCGGCAGCGCCCACCACCATCGCCCTGCCCATCGACTGGCTCGACGGCGTGGGGCTCGACCGGCTGTTGGATCTGAACTGAACGACCGCGAGGACCGCCATGAGCCGATTTGCCGTTCGCGTCACCCTGGCGCTCGCTGCCGTCACCGCGCTGCTCGGCTCGCCCGGCTGCAGCCGCGGCTTTGCCATCAATACCCCGGCCGGCTTTGCCGAGCTCGAAGACCAAGAGCCCTACGGCTACCGCGCGACCAGCGCCGAGGGCGTGGTCATTGCCGTACGCCGCGAGGACAACCAACCGTGGGGCGATCTGCACTTCTGGGCGGGGGCGGTGGACGCCCATCTGCGCCGCGATGGCTACGTGGCCCAGAAGGTCAAGGAGCTGAAGTCCGCCGACGGGGTACCTGGTCGGCAGCTGCGCTACCGCAGAACGCGGGCCTCTCGCCCCCATATCTTCTGGGCCACCGTGTTCAGCACCGACGAGGCGGTGGTGGTGGTGGAGACCGGTGGCGACCAGGCCTACTTCGAGCAAGCCGAAAAGGCCGTGAGCGCCGCCATCGCCTCGCTGCGCGTTCGCTGAGTCGCCGCCAGCCGTTGCGCTACGGCAAGACGTACTTGCTCGGGACCTTCAGCTCCATGTGGGGGGCCAATAGCTCGCGGGCGATGTGGACCTCCATCAGATCGATGAGCGGGTTGTATCCGATCCGGCGCAACGGCTCGCTGGCCGAGGCGTCGCCCTTACCGAGGGCGCGCATCGCGATGTAGAACTCGGCCTCGATCCGCTGCAGGTGGCTCGCGGCGGCCCGGCGCAGGGCGGCATCGTCTAGCTGGCGCTGCGCCCATCGGGCGAGCTGGCCCGTCCACGATGGGCTGTTCACCGCAGGCCCGAGCACCCGCTCCACGCTGCCATCGGGCGTCTCGTCGAGCTGCTGCTCGAGGAGCATGACCCACAGCGCCCCGTAGACCAAGTCGTCCTGCTCCACCTCCGCCTCGAGGCCCGCGCGCAGCGCCAGCCGGGCGGCATCCAGCTCCTTGTGCACCAGCGCTCGATGGATCGCCGCCAGCATGGTCGAGCCCAAGAGCGGGCGATGGCTGGCCGCCAGCTCCAGAGCTCGCGCCATAGCCTTGGCCGCACCGCGATGCTCGCCATAGCCGTCGAGCACCTTGGCCAGCACCCGCTCGGCGCGCACCTGGCCGCCCGGGGAAAGCCGCCCTTTTCGCGTGGCCAGGGCGATCTCCAGCGCTGCCTCGAGCGCCCGCTCGGCTTGGGGGCGCTCGCCGCGGTCGCGTTGGATGGCGAAAACGATGAGCTGCGCTTCAGCGGCATCGAGCTGGTGGGCGCTGCCCGGCAGCTGCACCGCGACCTCCGGTAGGTTGGCTGCCCGCGCGGCGTGCCCGAGCGCCTGCTGGTCGTTGCCCACCTGCCGCTCCAGCATGGCCAGCATGGTCCAGCCCCAGACCGAGGGCTCGGCCTTGAGCGCGGCCAGCATCAGCGGGCGCGCGGCATCGGCGTGGCCCGAGCGTATCTCGATACCCGCCATCAGCTGCCGAAGCGCCGCGGCCGACGGATCGACCCGCCCGCGATACTCGCTTCGATCGGCCAGCTGCAGGATGAGCCCGCTCGCGGCGAAGATGCGCCGCGCCGTGGCAGTCGTGCCAGTATCCAGCTCCGCTGCCAGCGCTTCCATGACGACGGCGCAGGCGCTCGACAGCGACGAGGCCGAGGGTTGCGGTCCGAGCGCGTCGCTGAGCACCAGCGGCGCCACCTCTGGCATCCCATAGGCCACGAGCAGCTCGGACAGCAGGTGGGCGACCGCCATGTCGGTGGGGTCCCGTCGGTACGATTCGATCGCCGCTCCCCAGACGGCCGCCATCCGCAGCTGGGGGTCCAGCGACGCGCCGAGCTCGCCGGATCGGTGCGCATAGGCCAGCGCGAGCTGTCGCCAGTCCGCGGCGGTGTCGTCGTCCGCGGCCGCCGCCAGAGCGCGCCGCAATCCGCCGGGCACCACGGTATCGGCCGAAGAGCCCTCGATGTGCTGCAGGGCCTCGGCCGCACGACCGTAGCGAAGTAGTAGCGCTGCCATGGCTGCGCCTCCTGCCTGCAGCGCGGCAAAGGCCTCCATGGCCTCCTTTCGCGGTGGCGGCTGCCCCGTGCGACGGAAGCTCTGGTTGTACTTCACCGCTCGATCGATCCAGCGGGCGAGCGCTTGCACCGCTCGGTCGAGAGCGTCCTCGGTGGGCTCGACCAAGGCTCGCGCCACGGCGGCGTGCATGTCGGCTGCCCGCGTGGTCATCTCGCCGCCCGTATGGGTGTCCTTCATCCACCGCTGCAGCGCGTCCAGGTGCTGATCCAGCTCGCGGCGTTCGGCCGAGCCCGCGGGCAGCAGCGAGGCGCGCATCAACATCAGCGCCAGCGAGCGCCCCTCGTCGCCGCGCGCGCTGAACTTGCGGATGGCACCCGCCAGGGCGCGATCGCCGTCCGGGCCGAACATGTCCGCTCGGCCCTCGCCGATGCGCAGCAGGTACAGGGCACCCGTGACGGCGGCGCTGCCTCGATCGGCATCGCCCCGCGCAAAGTGCACCGCCGCATGGCTCATTTGCCGCGCGATCGCTCCAGCGAGCAGAGCCGAGCGCTCGGGGCTGGGCGTGTCCTCCCGCATCAGGCGTCGGACGGCCGCGGCGAACTGCTGGTCGCTGAGCTCGACCGGTGGCAGCGCGCTCGGGCTCTCGCCCGTCGCCGCCGGGCTCTTGGGCGGCTTGCCCGCAGGGTCGCAAGCTGGCAGCGCCAAGCCGACGACCGCCGCGACCAGCGCGGCAGCGCACCGCGATGCGCAGCGACGCCGACGCCGAAGGGGCTGCGGGGAGCCGCCCGTGTCGAGGCGAGCCGAGGAAATCACCCGCCAAGCCTAGCCTGAATTATTCACGGCGTCGCCCCAAGCGCCCGATTGCGGCGTTCGCCAGTCGAGCCTCGCGCCAACGGGGCTGACCGCGGCGAGCTTCGGTGTTATCTGCTGGCGCGTGAAAGACCCCTACGAGGTGCTTGGCATCGCTCGCTCGGCGACGACCCAAGAGATCAACCGAGCGTTTCGCAAGCTCGCCGCCAAGCACCACCCGGACAAGAACCCGGACGACTCGCATGCGGTGCAGCGCTTCAAGGAGCTCAATGCCGCCCATCAGATCCTCAGCGATGACAAGAAGCGATCGCTGTACGATCGCTTTGGTGCCGTTGGGCTGGGGGCGGCGCGCGCTGGGCACGATGGTCCCTTTCCGGGCGTGCCCATCGACCTGAGCGACATCAACATCGACGGCATCTTCGGAGACCTGCTCGACGCGCTCGGCATCCGCTTCGGCGACCGCGGGGACATTCGGCAGGAGCTGACCATCAGCTTCGAGCAAGCCGCCATGGGCTGCACGCAGCAGGTCAGCTACGACCGCGCGGTGCCCTGCGAGAGCTGCGGCGGCAGCGGCGCCGAGCCGGGCAGTCGGCTGGAGGACTGCAGCGCGTGCAACGGTCGCGGCCGCGTTCGCTACCAACAGGGGATCCTGCCCATCGCGGTCGAGCGAACCTGCTCGCGCTGCCGCGGCACGGGCCGCGTGGTGCTCAAGCCCTGCTCCGAGTGCCACGGCGTCGGTCTGACCACGTGCAAGCACACCGTGGAGGTGTCCATTCCACCCGGGGTCGAGGCAGGCTCCAGCCGCCGCCTGGAGGGGATGGGCAACGTCACGCGCAGCGGCCGCCGACCGGGCGATCTCGAGCTGACGGTGCAGGTCAAGCCGCACGCGTTTTTTCGCCGCTCGGGCGACAACATCGTGTGCTCGCTGCCCATCACCTTTGCGCAGGCCACGCTGGGCGACGAGATCGAGATCCCCACGCTGGAGGGCAAGGGCGTCATGCGCATTCCCGCAGGGACGCAGCCTGGCACGGCGCTGCGGGTGCGGGGCAAAGGGATCCCCCGCCGCAGAAGGGGCGGCCGCGGCGACCAGCTGGTGGAGATCCAGGTGGAGATCCCCACGCAGCTCAGCGATCGGCAGAAGGAGCTCATCATGGCGCTGGCCGACGAGCTGGGCGAGTCGGTGCAGCCTCAGCGTCAGACCTTCGTCGAGAAGCTCCGCGCGCTGTTCAGCTGAGCGGTGATGCGGCCGTGCAGCACGAACAGGGCCTCGAGCTCGGTGCCCTCCCGCTCGTGCAGCGCCGCGAGCGCCGCCGGGTCCAGGCGATCGGTGATGGCGCGGCACAGGTAGTTGACGCAGATGACCTGGCGCGCCTTGAGCACGCAGCCGCGCTCGCCGAGGAAGAAGCAGGAGCGGGCGTCCAGGCGGCGCCCGGGTAGCCGCACGCCCAGCAGCCGATTGATGAGCAGCAGCACGGCGTCATAGCGGTTTTCGAGCTCGGCTCCGCAGCAGGAGCCGCCGTCCTGCTCGTCGCAGGCGCGACAGTAGCGAACGACGCCGATCTCGCACATGGTCTGGTGACTGCGTTCGATGGCCACGCCGAGCTCGGCGAGCAGCTTGGCGGCGTCCGGGTCCTGCGCCAGCTCGCGGCCCCGCTGTTGAAAGCAGGCCTCGGCCCAGGCGACCTTGTCCTCGATGGCCGCATCGATGTTGGGAGGAGCGCCAGAGTCGTTGAAGAATGGCTTCCCAGAGTCCTTGAGGAATGGCTTCGTGGAAGAGTGAATCAAGTTTGTCCTCCGAAGACTCCTGCGGGGTTTGGGGGCGGAGGAAGGAGCGGAGCAACGCCCGGAGCCCCCATCGTCAATGCACGGTGCAAGGCATGTGCAAGATGCACTATCATAGCGGCGTGCTGCGCTTTCGGCTTGCCTTCGTCGCTTTGGCCGTCGCCCTCGTCACCGCCCTGGCAGGTAGCTGCGTGTTGGCGGGGTTCGAGCGCGGCGAGCTGCCGCTGCCCGACGGTGGGTCGGACGGTGGCACCGACGCGGGTGCGGCAGGTGGAGGCGGAGGCGGCGGGGGCCTGGGTCCGTGCCCACACGCGGGCTATCCGCCGCCGCCCGACGGAGCCCCCGCAGGCGGCAGCCAGCGCATCACCGTGGCGGTGCGGAGCATCCAGGTCGTCTCTCGAGACGGGGGCAGCATCGGGATCGATCTCGACCGGATGTGCACCTGCTGCGAATGCGAGGGCGCCGGGCCGAGCTGCCTCAAGCCATCGGGCGCTGGCTCGCAGTGCGACGACGACGAGGGGCGCGACAACGCCATGGCGGTTCTCTTCGAGTTGCTCGAGACGGTGCTGCTCGTGGGCGACATCAACGCGTTCTACTCGGACGGCGCGGAAAACGGCGAGTGGTCGATTCTGCTGCGCATCGAGGAGTACAACGGCGACTCCAACGACGGGCAGGTGAAGCTCGTTTGGTACCTCACCACGGGCATCCCGGCCGCCGAGCGCCCGCCAGCCTGGGACGGAGGGGACCAATGGGACATCTCGCGAACCTCCTTTGTTATCGGGTCCGACGGCGGCTACGACATCACCGAGCCGCTGTACGTCGACGAAAACGCCTACGTCACGGGCGGCGTGGTGGTGGCTAGCCTGCCCAAGTCGACCCTCGTGCTGGGCAGCGGGCTCAGCCGCTTCGCCATCAAGCTCACCGGGGGCGGGGTCATGGGCCGGCTCGAGCTGCAGGATGCGGGCATGGGCCTACGCGACGGCGTCATCGCGGGCCGCATTGGCGCCGATGGTCTGTTCGAGGCGCTCAGCAGCTACCGCGACAACCAGGGCCACGCCCTGTGCACGGACAATGCGCTCTACCCCACGGCCAAGCAGCCCTTCTGCAATGCCCGCGACGTCCTCGAGGACGGTTTGGGGGGACCGACCGATCCGTGCGACGCCATCTCATGGGGGGTGGCCTTCGAGGCCGATCCGGCGGTGCTGGGGCTC
>CAYTYV010000262.1:0-9101 GCA_964441055.1 uncultured Polyangiaceae bacterium
ACCCCCGACTTCGAGCTCCCAAAGCTCGCGCACTGCCAGGCTGTGCTATTCCCCGGGGTGATGGCGGGCGGAGTGTCGTTCGCCCCTTGGCGGCTGTCAACGCTGCGGCGCACGGCGCGGGGGCGGGCCCGCGGCGGAAGGCCGGGGCGAGACGCCGCCCCGCGGCTGTGGCACACGGGCAGGCGATGGGCACTTCAGGCGGCGGCTTTCGCGTGGGCGTCGATGAAAACGGCCTTGGACCGAGGCTCGGGCCGCTGGTGGTGACCGCTGCCATGGCCCGTCTCCGCTCGGGGGCCGAGGCCATCGTGAACGGGCAGGCCGCGGGTGCGCTGGGCGAGCGGCTGGGCGACTCCAAGAGGCTGGTGGCGCACGGCAAGATGGCGCTGGGCGAGGCCTGGACGCGGGCCGTGGTGGCTCGGAAAGCGGGCCGAAGGCGGCGCGCGAGCCGTCCCGACGACTTGCTCCGAGCCCTGTGCTTGGACGAGCCGAGCTGGCTCGTCGCGCCTTGCCCGGCCGAGCTAGAGGCGCAGTGCTGGAGCGCCGAGGGCGAAGCGTTGTCCGCTGGGCCGCGCTTTGTGCAGCTGCTCGGGCAGGTGGAGCAGGATCTCGAGCGCCTGGCCGAGGCGGGCGTCGAGCTGATCGCCGTGCGCAGCGTGGTGACCTGCTGCTGGCGCCTGAACGAGGCGGCTCGCCAGGGCCACAGCCGGCTGGTGGTGGATCTACACGCCATGGAGCGGCTGGTCCTCGCCTGCCGCGAGCTGGCCGGAGAGCCCATCGCGGCCGTGTGCGGCAAGGTCGGCGGCTACCAGCGCTACGGCCAGGTCTTCGGGCCACTCGGCGGCCTGCCTTGCGCCGTGCTGGAGCAGTCCCCCCGCCGCAGCGCCTATCGCTTTGCCGGTCTGGGCGAGGTCGCCTTCGTCCGCAACTGCGACCAGAGCGACCTCTTGGTGGGACTGGCTTCGCTGGTCGGCAAGTACCTGCGCGAGCTGTTGATGGCGCGCATCGTGCGCTTCTACCAGCGGCTGGACGGCTCCATCGCCGCGGCCAGCGGCTACGGCGATCCGGTCACGACCCGCTTCATCCGATCGAGCGAGCCGCTGCGAAAGCGGCTGGACGTGCCGCTCGTCTGCTTTCGGCGCGGCTAGCCCTCGGCCCCGCAGGTGGGGCCTAGCTGGAAGCCCTGGGCGGGCGTCTGCTCGAGCCGCTGTTCGGTGGCCGGCCCGTAGTCGCCGTCCTCGCGGATGGGGTCGTCGGGGTGGTTGTGGTTCCACAGCCGCTGGAAGGCCTCGACGTCCCAACCGCCGCACGACTGAGCGTCCTCGCCCACGTAGTCGAAGTGCCACGGGTCCTGCTGGCCGTACCAGCGGAAGCGATAGCGGCGCAGGTGCTTGCGCCAGTGGCCGTAGTTACCGATGTCGACGGCCAGCCCGGTCTCGTGGTTGCTCTTGCCGGGTTTGGCGGCCAGCGAGATGCCGCAACGACTCTGGCGGTACCAGTCGTACAGCAGGTACTGCTGCGCCACGGTGCGCAGCATCGAGCTGACCTCCATCGTCGCGCGCGGGGTGGCCTCCAAGACGCGCACCAGCGCGTCGCGGGCAGGTTGCTGAAGGTAGGGAAAGACCGCCGCGCCGAGGAGCAGGTTGTCGAGCTCGGGCACGCGCCCGAAGCTGTCCGCCCTCATGCAGTTGCCCTCGGCGATGATCTGCTCGGACAGCCCCGCCACGATGGTCGTGCTGCAGCCCTGGTCGGCGGCCTCGGCCACCGTGCCCGCGAAGGCCTCGGTCTCGGCTTGCGGTGGCGGCGCGGACGGCAGGGCGGGAAGCTCGGTGGGCAGCTGGTCGCCGAACTTGGACAGCCGCGGCATCGGCTGCTTGGACTGCCCGCAGCCCAGCGTTGCGCCAGCCCACGCCACTGCCCCGAGCATGGCCAGGGCGGGCAGACGGTGAGCAAGAGGGCGCATCATCGGTGTCGGTCGAGATCGCTCGGGCCGCCCGCAGGTCCGCGAGGCCGGCTCGGGCCGCAGGTCCGCGGGTCGAGGGGACCATAGGGCAAACGCGGCCGCTGGGCGAGCAATTGCAGGGCAGGCAGCGCGCTCAGGACCGCGCCTCGCGACGCCAGCGGGGCAGGCTTGTTGCAGCGCCGCCGCGCGGCCGGGCTACACTCGACGGCGTGAGCGTGCCGCCTGCCAGAGCTGCCCCACCGCAACCAGCTTGGTCCGTGGTGCTCGGCCTAGGTGCCAACTTGGGCGATCGCTTGGCGGCTTTGCGCGCCGCCGCGGCCGCGATAGCCGACCAGCCCGAGATACGGCTCGTCGGCCGCTCGAGCGTGTACGAAACGGCCCCAGCGGGCGGGCCGCCCCAGCCGGACTACCTCAACGCCGCCGTGTTGGTGCAAGCGAAGCTCGCGCCCAGGGCGCTGCTCGAGCGGGCGCATCGGGTGGAGCGTCGACTTGGCAGGCATCGCCCCGATGCCGTGCGCTGGGGTCCCAGGACCATCGACGTCGACCTTTTGTGGACGCCGCAAGGCCAGGTGCAGGAGCCTGGGCTCGCCATTCCCCATCCGCGCCTGGCCGAGCGCCCCTTTGCGCTCGTGCCGCTGTTAGAGCTGGTGGCGGACGCGGCCGATCCCGCTACGGGGCGTCGCTATGCCGAGCTTCCCGCCGCCAGCGTGCCCATCCGCCGGGTGGCGTGGCTGTAGTCCGGTTAGGTTCCCGGTGGCGGGGGTGGCTCGCTCGGGGGCGGCTCGCTCGGGGGCGGCTCGCTCGGCGGCCCGTCGGCCGTCGGCGGGGGGCAGCCGCGCTCGATCGGGTCTGCCGAGGGGATGCCCGCTTGGTCCGGACAGGCATCCTCGTCGTCCCGGATGCCGTCGGCGTCGTTGTCTGGGTCGGGGCAGCCGTCCTCGTCCTCGAAGTAGTCCTCGTCCTCGAGCTCGCCCTGGCAGCGGTCCTCGTCGTCGGGAACGCCGTCGCCGTCGTCATCCCAATCCGGGCACCCGTCGTGGTCCTCGTGGCCGTCGCGGTCCTCTTGGAGGTCGGGGCATTTGTCGCGGTCGTCGTGGACCCCGTCGTCGTCGGCGTCGTGCTTGCGCGGCGCCCAGCCGAGCGCCAGCGTGGCTCGAAACGGGGCCGTGCCGATGCCGCCCAGGAGCGCCGCCTCGACCGCGCCCAGTAAGGAGACGTCCCCCACGGCGTAGCGAGCGCCGAGCGCCACCTGGGCCTGCGACAGGGCCTCGCGGGTGAACGGAGCTTCCGGTCCGGCTGGCAGATAGCCGTAGCTCTCGGCGAACCAGGTCCAGCGGCCCGCGTCGTCGATGCCCACGGCTCGGGGACGAAAGGCCACGCCCAGGCTCCAGGGGATCTCGTGGCCGAAGGTGGTGAGGCACTCGGCCTGCTCGCCCGCGGCCGCGACCGTGCGCTGGGCGCAACCAAAGGGCTCGTGGTCGCGGAACTTGATGCCCGTGGCGGCGTGGACCGACATGGCCACCACGCTGTACTCGACCAGAAGCCGCGTCTCGCTGCTGGCGTGTCCCTCGGCCACGAAGGAGGAGCCGTCGCCGATCGGGATGCCCACGCGCTCGTGCAGGCCGAGGGCAAAGCCGCCCAGCTCGTCGTTGGTCGGCGGCACCAGGGTGAGCTTGCCCACCAGCTTGAGGTCGCCCACGGCCTGGCGCGGCACCGCGAACTCGCCGAGGGTCTCGCGGGACTTCGCGTTGGCGTCGTCGCCCATCTGCATGAGCACCCAAGGCAAGTCCAGGCCCAAGGCCAAGCGCCGAGCGATGCCCACGTTGGCCACCAAGTCGCCGCTGAGCTGGTGCTCGATGACGTCGAAGCCGACGTCGCCCGTGGCCGGATCGCGCAAGGTGATGGGACGGTAGGCGTAGCTCGTCCACAGCGCCGCGTTCCACTCGAGCGTGTCTGGGCAGCGTGCGGGCTCGAGCTGCAGCCCCGAGGCCGGATCGGTCGGCGGGTTGAAGCCGCGCAGGTCCAGCGACGGGTTGGGGTCGGCCAAGGCCTGGCGAGACGTCAGCGCGAGCGCCGCGGTCGCAACAGCCCAGAGAGCGGCACGAAGTGGCGAGAGCTCGGGTGTCATGGCTGTTGGCGAAGGTAGCGGGCTCGGCGAAGGTGGAAAACGTTTTTGACACCCGAAGTCGTTTCCGGCTTGTCCCGAAGGACCGTTTCGCCGCGAGCGAGGCTGTGCCATAGCCGGGCGCATGGACGGCATCCGCGTTCGAGGCGGGAGACAGCTGCGGGGATCGGTTCGCATCAGCGGGGCCAAGAACGCCGCGCTGCCCATTCTGTGCGCGACGCTGCTTTCCGATGGCGAGAGCTTGCTGCGCAACGTGCCCAAGCTCCGGGACATCGCCACCACCGCTCGGCTGCTGCGCACCCTGGGCCGCGAGACCGTGGCCGAGCCGCCCGAGGTGCGGGTGCACGCGGGCAGCGACGTCAGCCCCGAGGCTCCCTACGAGCTGGTCAAGCAGATGCGTGCCAGCGTGCTGGTGCTCGGGCCGTTGGTAGCACGCCACGGCCGGGCTCGCGTTTCGCTGCCGGGCGGCTGTCAGATCGGCACCCGTCCCATCGACCAGCACTTGAAGGGGCTGCGCGCGCTCGGTGCCCGCATCGACATCGAGCAGGGCTACGTCCAAGCCCGAGCCTCGCGTCTCGAGGGCGCGGAGGTCGTCTTCGACCTGCCCACGGTGACCGGAAGCGAGAACCTGATGATGGCGGCAGCGCTGGCCCGCGGCCGAACCACCCTGGTCAACGCCGCGCGCGAGCCCGAGGTGGTCGAGCTGGCCCGCGTGCTCAACAAGATGGGCGCCAAGGTAAGCGGCGCGGGCACCACGGTGGTGCGCATCGAGGGCGCGCGGGAGCTCGCGCCCTTCGACCACGCCATCATCGCCGACCGCATCGAGGCTGGCACCTACCTGGTGGCGGCGGCGGCCGCGGGCGGCGAGGTGATGATCGAGCGCGTGCCGGTCGACTACCTCGAGTCGCTCATCGCCAAGCTGCGCGCGGCAGAGGTGACGATCGAGCCGGACGGCACGGGCGTGCGGGTGGTCCGCACGGCGCCGCTCCGTGCGGTCGACGTGACGACCGCACCATACCCCGGCTTCCCCACCGATATGCAGGCCCAGTTCATGGTGCTCATGTGCCTGAGCCGCGGCACCGCACGCATCACCGAGACCGTGTTCGAAAACCGCTTCATGCACGTGCCCGAGCTCGCCCGCATGGGGGCGAGCATCGAGTGTAGGGGCAACAGCGCGTACGTCCGCGGGGTGGAGCGGCTCACCGGGGCCACGGTCATGGCCACCGATCTACGGGCCAGCGCCTCGCTGGTCATCGCAGGCCTCATCGCCTCGCGGGGCGAGACCCTGATCCGGCGCGTTTACCACCTCGATCGTGGCTACGAGCTCATGGAGCAGAAGCTCCAGGCGCTCGGCGCCGACATCGAGCGGGTCACGGGCCTGGGTCCGTAAGGCTGATGTCCCACAACCCCGCCGAGCTGTGCTATGAGCCGGAGCCCTGAGCCATGAAGCTGCACGAATATCAAGCCAAGCAAATGTTTGCGCGCTACGGCGCCCCCATTCCCCAAGGCAAGCCGGCCTTCGAGGTCGCCGAGGTCAAGCCGATCGCCGAAGAGCTGATCGCCAAGACGGCCGCCGAGGTGCTGGTCGTCAAGGCGCAGATCCACGCTGGCGGCCGCGGTAAGGGCGGCGGCGTCAAGGTGGTCAAGGGCGCCGACAAGGCCGCCCGGGTGGCCTCCGACATGCTGGGCATGCAGCTGGTGACCAAGCAGACCGGACCAGCCGGCCAGAAGGTCCGTCGGCTGTACGTCGAGCAGGGCCTGGACATCGCCCGCGAGCTGTACCTGGCCATGCTGATCGACCGCGACAAGCGCCAGGTCGCGGTGATCTCGTCTACCGAGGGCGGCATGGAGATCGAAGAGGTGGCGGCCAAGACGCCTGAGAAGATCGTCACCACCCACATCGACCCGCTGCTGGGGCTGGCGTCCTTCCAGGCGCGTCAAATCGCCTTCTCCCTCGGGCTGCGCGAAAAGGGCACCATGCGCTCCTTCGGCGCGCTGGTGACCAAGCTCTACGACTGCTTCGTCAAAGAGGACTGCTCGCTGCTCGAGATCAACCCGCTGGTGGTGACCAAGGGCGGTGAGGTGGTGGCCTTGGACGCCAAGGTCAACCTCGACGACAACGCCGACTACCGACACAAGCAGTGGGCCGAGCTGCGCGACGTCGACGAGGAGGATCCGCGCGAGCTCGAGGCCAAGCAGCACGGGCTGTCCTACGTCTCGTTGGACGGCAACATCGGCTGCCTGGTCAACGGCGCGGGCCTGGCCATGTCCACCATGGACATCATCAAGCACTACGGCGGCGAGCCGGCGAACTTCCTCGACGTAGGCGGCAGCGCCTCGCAAGAAGCGGTGACCCAGGCCTTCCGCATGATCCTGTCGAGCGACAAGGTCCAGGCCATCCTGGTCAACATCTTCGGCGGCATCATGCGCTGCGACGTCATCGCCAAGGGGGTCACAGCTGCGGTTGAGGAGCTGGGCTTGAAGGTGCCTCTGGTGGTTCGCCTGGAGGGCACCAACGTGGAGCTGGGACGGAAGATCCTCGACGACAGCGGGCTGACCATCCAGTCGGCCAGCTCGATGGCGGACGGGGCGCAGAAGGTCGTGGCAGCGGTGAGCAAATGAGCATTCTGGTCAACAAGGACAGCAAGGTCATCTTCCAGGGCATCACGGGCGCCTTCGGATCCATGCACGCCAAGGCCTGCATGGAGTACGGCACCCAGGTCGTCGGCGGCGTGGTTCCCGGCCGCGGCGGGCAGAAGTTCGAGGACCGCGTGCCCATCTTCGACACCGTGGCCGACGCGGTCGAGGCGACCGGTGCCAACGTCTCGTGCATCATGGTACCCGCGGCCTTCTCGGGCGACGCCATCTGCGAGGCGGTCGACGCGGGCTGCGGGCTGGTGGTGTGCATCACCGAGGGGATCCCCACCCTCGACATGGTGCGGGTGCGGGCCTACCTGCGGGGCAGCCAGAGCCGCCTCATCGGGCCGAACTGCCCGGGCGTGATCACGCCGGGACAGTGCAAGGTGGGCATCATGCCCGGCCACGTCCACGTTCCTGGCAATGTAGGCGTGGTCTCGCGGTCGGGTACCCTGACCTATGAGGCCGTGGGGCAGCTCACCGCGCTCGGCATCGGGCAGTCGACGTGCATCGGTATCGGCGGCGATCCGGTCGGCGGCATGGACTTCATCGACATCCTCACGCTGTTCAACGAGGACCCCGATACCCACGGGGTGGTGATGATCGGCGAGATCGGCGGCTCGGCCGAGGAAAACGCCGCGGCTTGGGTGAAGGCCAACATGAACAAGCCGGTGGCGGCGTTCATCGCTGGGGCCACCGCACCGCCGGGCAAGCGGATGGGACACGCGGGTGCCATCATCGCGGGCGGCAAGGGCACTGCCGCTGCCAAGCAGGCCGCGCTCCGCGAGGCCGGTATCGCCGTGGCGCCCACACCTGCCGAGATGGGCACCACGCTACAGCCGCTGCTATGACCGCGGACGAGCCCGAGCGGCCGCTCGAGTCGGCTCCCGAGGCGGTGCTGGAGCGGGTGGCGAGCTGCGTGCGCTTCGTCTCGGGCAGCCTGGAATTCGAGCTGGACTTCACCCGCGAGACCCTCGGGGTGTTGGATCACTACGTCGAGCAGGCCCGCGAGTCTCTTCAGGGCCGCCCCGAGGCAGCCCCGCTGGTGGCCGAGGCGGTGGGGGCCTATCTGGGCGAGGTCATCCGGCGCATTCACCACTGTTGGTGGTGCCTCGACGACCCGGATCCGGCCCGCTGGCGGCTGGACTTCGCCCACGCTTTGCTGTCGTTCTACCCGGTCCAGGCGGTGTACGCGGCCCTGGGTCGGGCGGGTGACGACGACGAGGCGCGGGCTGGCGATGACGACGACGAGGGCGATCCGGGTTTCGGGCTTCGCGACGACGACCGCGCGGTGGTCTGGGCGCGGCTGGCGGAGCTGCCCGCCGTCTCCGAGCAGGAGTACTACGCGCCCTCGACCCGGCTGGAGGTCATCGACATCGCCCTCGACGCGCTGATGGGCCGGGCGCTCGCCGATCCCGACGGCCCCCGCACCTACGGCCCGGCCGACTACGCTTAAGGCGGGCCAGCGCCAGCGGGCTGTCTATCGGCAGCTCGCGAGTGACGTAGAGGTCGAGAGCTCGTTGCCAACCGACCAAGTCGGTCACGAACAGACCCCTACAGGGCGTCGGGGCAGAGGAGCGCCCCCATCGTTAACTCATCCAGGCGGCGAGCAGCGATCGCCCCTTGCGCCAGGCGCCTTGCCCTCACCTTCAGCTGGGGCAAGGCGCCTGGCGCAAGGGGCGACTGGCGAAGCCGCTAGTGCTATGGTGGGCGGTACCGTGATTTGGATACTGATTGCTCTCATCGTCGGCGGTACGTGGGCCTTTTGGTTCTTCCTCGTTCAGGACCAGGCGGCGTGGCTGTGGCTCCCCTTGGTGGTGACCGGCGTGGCGATCGTGGTCAGCGGCGTCCTGCTGGTGTTCCGCTTCGTCCGCGCGCGCCGTTCAGCAGCCGCGCTCGAGCGCGCCATTGCCGAGCAAGGCAAACAGCAGGCCATGAACGCTCGGCCCGAGCGGCGGGCCGAGATCCAGGCGCTGCAGAAGCAGATCCTCGACGGCATCCAGGCCATCAAGCGGTCCAAGATCGGTGGCAAGAAGGGCGCCTCGGCCCTCTACTCCTTGCCGTGGTACGCCATCGTCGGTCCGCCGGGCGCAGGCAAGACCACGGCGATCAAGCACTCCGGGCTCATCTTCCCCTACGCCGACAGCTCCGTTCGCGGCGTGGGCGGCACGCGCAACTGCGACTGGTGGTTCACCAACGAGGCGATTCTGCTCGATACCGCGGGTCGCTACGCCACGGAGCACGAGGACCAGAGCGAGTGGATGGCCTTCCTGGAGATGCTGCTCAAGTACCGCAGCCACAAGCCGCTCAACGGGCTCATCGTGGCGGTCAGCATCCCCGACATCATCGATGCCAACGAGCAGCAGATCGAGATCATGG
>CAYTYV010000263.1:0-9086 GCA_964441055.1 uncultured Polyangiaceae bacterium
ACGTTGGGGGCTCCGGTCGTCGCTGCGCTCCTCCCTCTGCCCCCAAACCCCCGCGTGGATCTCCGGGAATAAACTTCACTCACTCGCCAACGAGACCATTCTCCAGGGACTCTAGATGAGCCGTGCGGCGGAGGCTTCGTCGATGCCGAGCGCGCTGAGGGCCCGAGCTAGATCGGCGCGGCGGATGGAGACGCGGGTCGGCATGCCGCCCGACAGGCCGAAGCGCTCGAGGAAGTCGATGCCGCTGTCAAAGGGCGCGGCAAAGGTGACGGTATCGCCGTCGATGACCGCCGACATTGCGGCCCGCTGCTGGCCGAGCAGCAGCAGCAGCGTCTTGTCGTAGGGCGCTCGGGCAGCCGTGGCGTCCACGATCACCAGCTCGGGGCCGAGCGCTCGATAGCCTCGGGCGAGCTCGTGGGCGCGCTCTTCGAGCGGGACGAGATCGGCCGCCGCCTCGTCGATCGGCGCCCACGCGCCTGGCATTGCCGCGCCCTGGACTAGATGCTCCACCACGTGCGCGCGCAGCCCGAGGTCGCGCGGACGGGCCCGCAACGACCGCTCGATGCGCGTTCCCACGGGGCCCGGCCGACCCAGGCAGGTATCGACGGCCCGCGCGTCGTCGTCTGCTCCTGGGTAGGGCTCGCGGCCCGCGCAGATCCACTTGGCCGCGCTCACCAAGCCGTCGAAGTCGGTGTGGCAGACGATGGTCTCGGGCCGCGCGAAGCGGGCGACCAGCTCGGGCGTGATCATCTCGGGACAGGCGCCGTGCTCGGCCTTGGTGGCCAGCACGAAGCGCGGATCGGCACGGTAGCGGCGGTGGTGCTGGCTGTCGTGGTGGTCCACCCACGCCAGCAGCCGCTCGCCGAGCGCGTCGATGAACGGCTCGGTGAGCTTGGCGAAGCCTTTGCCACCGCCCTTGGCGGCAAAGGCGATGTCGAGCACCACGACCTCGCCTGGCAGCGAGGCCGGCCGTGGCAGCTTACGGGGCGTGCCAAAGCCGATCCGGATGTCCTGAACGACGGCAAGCTCGCTCGAGCTCATGGCTGCGGTCCCTTGCGAGCGGCCTCGAGCGCAGGTGCACCTGCCACCGCCGCTGCTGACGGTGCTAGGGTCCGGCCATGGTCTGCCGAGCCCGCAGGCCATCGACCGAAGCTGGATATCGCCAGCACCCCGCTCCTCGGCCCTCGGGCCGCATCGAATACCAAGACCATGGCCACCCGCCCATTGTCGTCGCTCGGGACCGTCAGCGCCACTTCGCTGCTCGCGGCCCTGCTAGGGACCCCTGTTGCCGCGGCCGCGCCCGGGCCGCTCGAGCTCGATCTGGCAGCGAGCGCCGACCAGCATGCCTTCGCGGTGCGCGTCGAGCCGGGCGCGGTGCTCGCGAGGGCGTGCCGCACAGGGACGCCGTGTGGCGCTGCGGGCGGCCAGCGCTTTGCGCTGCCTGCTGAGGTGGCGAGCTCGTGGGCGCAGGCCGAGCTCGAGGCCGTCGAGCTCGAGAGCGGCAAGCGCCTTGCCCAGCTCGTGCTGCCTGAGCCTGGCTCGTCGGCGCGCTGGGTGCTGCTGCTCGGCGCCACGCCCGAGGGCGAGCCGCCCGCGCCCGTGGCCCTGCTCAAGGCATGGCTCGGGCGGCCAAAGGGGGAGCCGGGCGAGCGGGTCACCAACGCGATCCTGCGCGAGCGGAGGCCACGGGGCATACGGCTCGCGGTCGGCAAGCGCTACGAGCACCTGACCGTGTGCGGCCGACCTGCCACCGTCGGGGTGCGCGAGCTCGATCCGGTGACGCTCAGGTGGCGCTCGGCAGGCGCGCGCAGCCTCTCGAACGAGCAGCAGAGCGGCGCCGTGCGGCTGCTCGCCAGCCGCTTGGAGGGGTCCTTCGACCCGACGGCGCCGCGACTGCTGCACGCCGTGGCAGCCTCGAGCTCGGCGTCGGGCAGCGCCGCCGGGCTGACCGACGGCGATCCGAGCACGCGCTGGGCCGAAGGGCGGCCTGGGCCAGGTCTCGGCGAGTTCGTGCTCAGCTCGTCGTCGAGCGCGGTGGCCATAACCGGCTTCGAGCTAGTGCTGCGGCCCGTCGCCAAGGCCCCGCCAGAGCAGAGCGCCCGACCGGCTGCGGCCCGGGGCGCAGCGCCGCGCACGATCCTGCTCGCCACGGCCGAGGAGCTGTTCGCGGTCGAGCTCCGCGAGGACGCCTGGCTCGAGCCGGCCGGAACCCGCTACCGCGTGGATCTGCCCCGCGCCGTGAACACGAGCTGCGTCGCCCTGGTGCTGGCCGATGTCCACGGCACAGGGGTCGACGCCGAGATCACCGTGGCCGAGCTCCGGGCCCGAACGGAGCTCGACGGGCTCGGCTGGCCCGAGCTGGTCGACCGGCTGGCCGCCGCTTCGCCCGAGGCAGCGGCCGCGGCCGCGCTGCTCAGCCGTGGCGGCCCAGCCGCGATCGCGGCGACCATGCAGGGATACGAACGGCTCCAGCCGAAAGGCCGGGCCCGGGCCCTGGACGTCATCGACGCGGGCAGCTGCACCGAGACGGCGAGCTTCTACGCGGCTCGGCTGGTCGAGGACAGGGCGGGCGGCTCGGAGGACCGCGAGCGCATCGTGCGCCGCGCCGAGCGCCGCCTGCGAAGCTGCGGCCCCGAGGCGGCCGAGGCGCTCGGCAAGGCGCTGACCGAGCTACCCGCGGGCGCCGAGCAGGCCGCGGCCGCCGCCGAGCTGGCCCTCATCGCGCCGCGGCAAGCCGTGGGCCCCATCGTCGAGCTGCTGGGCCGCTCGTCGGAGCAGTTGCGCCGACAGCTTCGGGGCGTGCTGTCCACCGCGGCACGCATGCGTCGAGCCCGCCCCGCCCTCGAGCGTGCGCTCGAGCCCGAACGCTTTGCCAGCCGATCGCTTCTCGTGAGAATCGACCTGCTCCGCGCCATCGGGCCCGAGCTCGAGGCGCTCTCCGGAGCCCGCGGGGCCCTGCAACAGATCCTTTCCACGGATCGGTCCTTTCGCACGCGCTACTTGCTGCAGGTGCCCGCCGGGCACCTCGGGCGCGGCGGCGATCCGGTGGCGCTCGATTTCGTCCGCCAGAGCCTGCTTGGCGACCCGAGCCAGCACGTCCGCGCCCAGGCGGCGCGCGCCAGCGCCGAGGTGCCCGCGCTCGGCTCTGCCCTGCGGCTAGCGCTGCGCGATCGGGGACCGCGCGTGCGACAGGCCGCACTCGAGGCGCTGCGCACGACGCCGGGCGCCGTGGACGCGGCGACCGCCAGCGCCGCGGCCGCGCTGCTCAGGGCCGATCCGTGGACCTTCGTGCGGCAAGCCGCTGCCCGCGCGCTCGAGGCGGCCGCGCCGTCGACCGAGCTCGACGCAGCCCTGCTCGAGGCGCTCGAGGATCCCGCGCCGCTCGTACGCGCACGGGTGCTGCACGTGCTCGGCGCCCGAAGGGCCATCCACGCGGCCGAGGACATCCGCGACGTCGCCGACGACCCCAAGGAGTCCACGCGGGTGCGGGTGGCTGCCATTCGGGCCCTGGGCGCGCTCTGCGATGCCGAGGCGGTCGATCTGCTGACCAAGCTCGCCGTGCGCGCGGGCGCGACCGTGCTGCCCTACGACCGCCCGCTGGGCCTGGCCGCGCTGGGCTCGCTAGGCGCGATCGGCCCCGCCGATCTGGGCGCCCGCATCCGGCCCCTGCTGCACCCCCGCGTGCCGATGGCCATCCGTCAGCTCGCTCAGGAGGTGCTGTCCGAGCCGGGGGCCTGCCGCGCGCGGTAGGCTGTGAAACACCCTCTCAGTCCTGCCCGTGCACCGATCGCCCCTCGGCCAGCGCCTCGACGATGTAGCGAGGACAGGGGCGCGCGTTCGCAGCGGGCCGCGCGCTCGGGCACAGCAAGTCAACACAGCGCAGGTAGCGCGAGTCGGGATAGTCCTCGCGAAGCTCGGCGCATAGCTCGCAGGCTTCGGCTGCCTCCCCTGCCCGATGGGCCAGCGCCGCCTCCTCCCACATGGCGTCGTCGCCCAGAATCGACTCCGGGTGGTTGCGATAGACCTTGCGAAACTCCTGCCGCGCCGCGCGCGGATCGCCCAGCTCATCGCGATAGAGCTCGGCGATGCGCATCTGCGCATCGGGAAAGCGCGGCCGCTCGTAGCGCTGGCCGCCAGCGGTGTCCTCGTGAGTCGCCAGCATCTCGCGCAGGTCCTCGACCGCGCGCTCGGGGCGGCCGAGCTTTTCGTCGAGCAAGGAGGCCCGCCACAGCGCGTCGTCGGTCAGGTTGCCCAGCGGATAGGGATGCTCCCGGGCGAGCTGGACCAGCGCATCCCGGGCCTGCTCGAGCAGGCCGGATCGCTCGAGCGACAGGGCGTGCTCGTACTTGGCCTGCTGCTCGGCCTCGGTGCCCGAAAAGCGAGGCAGATCCTGCTGGATCATGGCGCGCGCTTGCTCCTCGCCATCGCGCTCGGCGACCCGCTCCACCCAGCGCGTCAGGCCTCGACGCGCCGAGCCGTGGTCGGGATAGCGCACCACGGCTGCGCGCAGCATGGCCCAGCCGCGCTCGCTCTCGCCGTGGGCGATCTCGATCTCGGCGATCTCGAAGACCGCCCGTGCCGTACGCGGTCCCTCTGGCGATACATCCACTAGCTCTTGGTAGATCTGCTGCGCTTCGAGCGGCCTTTTTTGGCGCTCGCGCATGCGCGCCTCGAGGAACAGCGCTTCGTCGCGATCCTTGACCCTGCGAGCCACCTCGGCCGCGCGGCGGTAGTGGCTCGCCGCCTCCTCGTAGCGGCCCGCCTGGTAGGCGCGCTTTGCAGCGTAGAACGCGTCCAGGAAGGCCTCGCCCGAGGCGGGCACACAGCCCCACAAGAGCAGTCCGCCGAGCAGGCACAGCAGCCGAGCGAAGCGGCGAATCACGAGCGCGACCGCCGCTTCACCCATCACCCAGGGCCTCTCGAAGGGCATCGACCACGGCTCGGACGACCTCCGCGAACCGTTCCGCCCCGCTCACGTCCAGATGCGTTACCAGGCGCAGACGCGCGGGAGCAGCCGCCGCCAACAGCACGCCGCGCGCACGCGCCGCCGCCACCGCGCGCTCTGCGGGTACTGGCAGGTCCACGACGACCATGTTGGTCTCGACCGGGCCAACCTTCACGGCCTCGAGCTCGCCAAGCGCCCGACCGAGCTCGCGCGCGGCCTCGTGATCGCGGGCCAGGCGATCGCGGTGGTGCTCGAGCGCGTAGAGCGCGCCCGCCGCCACGATGCCCGCCTGCCGCATGGCGCCGCCCAGCATCTTGCGAAAGCGCAGCGCCGCCTCGATGCTGCCTGCGTCGCCGCACAGGGCCGAGCCCACGGGCGCGCCGAGCCCTTTGGAAAAGCACACGCTCACCGTGTCCACGCCCGCGGCCAGCGAGCAAGGCGGCTTTGCAGTGGCCACCGCGGCGTTCCAGATGCGCGCGCCGTCCATATGCACGGCCAAACCCTCGGCGTGGGCCAGCTCGACGATGGCTTCGACGTCGTTTTGGGGAAACACCCGGCCGCCCGCGCGGTTGTGGGTGTTCTCGACGACGACCAGGCGCGTGCGGGGAAGATGATAGACGCGCGGCTTGATGGCCCCGGCCACGTCGTCGGCCGACAGCAGCCCGCCCGAGCCCACCTCGATGAACTGCACGCCAGCCCAGGCCGCGGCGGCTCCGGACTCGTGGTAGGCGCAGTGCGAGCCGCGGCCGATGATGACCTCGTCGCCGGGTCGGCAGTGACACAGCATGGCGATCTGGTTGGCCATGGTGCCGCTCGGCACGAACAGCGCCGCCTCCTTGCCCGTCAGCTCGGCCGCCCGCTGCTCGAGCCGCGCGACGGTCGGGTCGTCGCGCAACACGTCGTCGCCCACCTCGGCCTCGGCCATGGCCTGGCGCATGGCCTCGGTGGGACGGCTCACGGTATCGGATCGTAGGTCGAACATCGTTCGCTCAGCTCCGGCTGACTAAGCGCTCGCCGAGCCGCCAGGCCACGTGGGTGGCCAGCGTCATGACGGGCACCTGCGAGTTGACGCCAATGCTGGTCGGCAGCACCGAGCCGTCGGCCACGAACAGGCCGGGCAGCTCGTAGCACTGCCCCTGTTGATCCACCACGCCTTGGCGGGCGTCGACGCCCATGCGCGCGCTGCCTAGCGGATGGAAGGCCATGCACTCGGTGCGGCGGGCATCGATGGGCTCGTGCTCCAGCGCCCGGGCCTGGGCTATCGAGCGAATGGGCGGCACGCCGAACACGGGCGGGTAGACCTCCTCGGCCCCGCCGCTGAGCGCCATCTCGGCCATCACCGTGATGGCGCGCCGCAGCCGGCCGAGGTCCCGAGGCGCCATGCGATAGCTGAACACGGGCTCGCGCCCAGGCCCGGGGCGAAGCCGGCCGCCACCCTGGTCGTGGATCATCGCGCCGAAGACCCCGAAGCGCGAGAGCTGGCGCACCCGGCCGAGCAGCTCGGGACCGATCCCGGTCAAGCTCGCGGCGAGCACGTTGGGCGCGGAGTACACGCCTACCAGAGTGATGCCCTCGCCCTCGTAATGGTCCGAGTAGACGCTCTGCATGGCGCCGTCCCAGCCCTTGAGCTCGTCGGGAAATCGCCCGACGATGCGCAGCCCTGGATGGATGGTGATGTCGCGGCCGAGCAGCGGCGAACGCAGGCCCGAGGCCCACAGAAGCAGCGGGGTGTGCAGCGTGCCACAAGCCACCACCACGGCCTCGGCCCGCACGCGGAAGCGATGCGACGGCGCGCCGTAGCGCCCGCCCAAAAGCCGCCCACGCACGCCCGCCGCCCGGCCGCGTCGAACCAGCACACGCTCGACCAGCGCATCGGAGACGATGGTGGCGCCGTGGCGGACCGCCTGGGGCAAGTAGGCGATGTCCACCGATCGCTTGACCATGGCCGGGCAGCCAAAGGTGCAGCGGCCGCTGCCCTCGCAGCCGTCGCCCGTGTTGCGGCGCAGCGGCTTCATCGCGACACCCAGCCGGGCCGCGCCGTCGACGAAGACCCGGGTGGAGGCCGAGCGCAGCTCGGCGGGCACCTCCGTCACCGCCATGCGCTGCTCGACGTCCTCGTAGGCCGCCTCCAAACGACGCTCGTCGAGCGCGCGCAGCCCCAGCTCGCGCACCCAGCGCTCGTGCACGGCCGAGGGGATCCGAAAGCACACGCCGCCGGTCAAAATGGACGAGCCGCCCACGGCTCGTCCCGCGGTCACGCTCATGACGGGGGTCTGACCCACTGGCAGCGCCGCCATCATCCCGGCCTCGCGGAACAGCCTTCGGACCGCCTCGGACGGGATGAAGCGGCGGTAGTCCTCGGCGCGGTAGTACGGCCCCTCTTCGAGCACGATGACCCGCAGCCCAGCCTCGGTCAACAGCGCCGCCGCGGTCGCTCCACCCGCGCCCGAGCCGACCACCACCACGTCGCAGCGCTCGTCAAAGCCGCGGCCGAGATCCCGCCCGTGAACGATGGGCGGGGCCGCCTCCAGCGCAGCTCGTCGCCACCTCATGACGAGGTCTCCTGACGAGGCGCCGCCCGCGGCGGCACGGCGGACTCGGTGGCCGCGGGATCGCTCCAGCGGCGTCGGCTGGCAATGCTAGGGCGATCGAAGCCCGTCTGGCGCAGCGCCTCGCCGTGCTCAAAGGCGTGGATGAGCATCGGCACCTTGATGGCCAACAGCAGCATCGAGAGCATCCCCGTGCGGCTGTTCTCCAGCGCCTCGAGATAGGCGATGCGCTCGCCCAGCGGCATGCGGCTGAAGCGACCGGGCCGCCGAAGGACCGCGGCGGGCAGCCACTCCAGGGCCTGGAACATCACCTGCAAAGGAGCGCGCAGCGTACGACTGGCGCCGCCCACGCCTAGGTCGTAGGCATCGACGATCGCGCGGCACTCGGCATCGCTGGGAGCCACCAGCCGCCCGCGCTCGTCCCTATCGGTCAGAAAGGTCTGGCAAGCCGCGCGGGCGATCTGCCAGCTCGCGCGCGAAAGCCCGCGCCGTCCCCAATCCGGCGCCGACGGCACGCTGGCTGCCGCGCGCCAGCGGTCGGCTCCGGCTCTCGGCTCGTCTCGCTTCATCGCCGCACCATCCTCGTTCGCAGCGTCTGAAGCAAGGCGATTGGCGCAAGGGGCGACTGTGGAGCGCCGCTAGGGCTGGATGCCGATGGCCCCAGCGTTGCGCTCGAACGGGCCTCCGAAGGAGCTCACCCCGAGATCGGTGACCTGCCCTGCCCCGTCGAAGCGCAGCCGACGAACACCCATGAGCTCGGCCACCAGCACCAATCCCGCCAGATCGCCGCGCTCCACCATGACGGCCTTGCCCGGCAAAAGCGGCGCGCTGACCTCGCCGACCACGGAAAAGGGCTCGGTCGGGTTGCCCGCGTCGTAGGCGATCTCGATGACGGCATCGCCGTAGCCGCTCACCACCAGGGCGGCATCGTCGAAGGGCGAGGTGACGATCGCGTAGGGATCTGCGACCTCCTCCAGCACCTGCGTCGCCTCTAGTGCGCCCGTCTCGATCTCGACCACGCCCACGCGGTTTCCCGCGACCATGGAAGTGTCGCCGAGTAGCGCGTACTTGCCGTCGGCGGTGACCGCCCCCGAGCCGATGATGGCGTCGTCGTCGGGGAACGCATCGATCCCCGCCAACCAGGACGGCGCGCTGCCCCAGGCGAGCAGATGCGCGTCGAGATCGCTCGGCGAGTCGAAGGCGTCGTTGGCGGCCAGCACGACGCGGTCGGATTGGCCGGGCAGCGGCAACAGCTCGTAGAGAAGCTCGGTGGGCACGAGCAGCCCCTCATCGGCGAGCGCGCCGTCGCAGCCGATGCTCACCAGATAGACCCCGCCGCCGTTGTCGCGGGTTTGGCTGTCGAGCAGGTAGGCCTGCTTGCCGCCCGGGGCCATGACCACGGCGGCCGGGTTGAACGAGCCCTGGAAGGCGGTGTGGATGACCTGGGGATGACCATCGGCATCCCAGCCGAACACGCCGAGCTTGCCGGTTCCGCTGCTGGTGTCGACGACCGCGATGCCGATCTCGCCGTCGGGGGTAAAGGCGATGGTGCCCTCGGTGGTGACCATCAGCTCGAAGCGGTCGCCGGTCTG
>CAYTYV010000264.1:0-9057 GCA_964441055.1 uncultured Polyangiaceae bacterium
GACGTGGCCGGTCCGTCGATGGCGACCAAGGACTACGACATCTACTCCAAGGGCGGGACGGGCCACGGGGTGCTGACCTACCTCGAGCTGATCGACGCCCTGACCGCCGTCGAGCCGACGGGCGGCGACTCGGCTGCATGAGAGCTCGGCGCACTCGCCTGCATCGACGCCTGGCGCGGGCGATGGCCGAGTGCATCGCCGACTTCTCGTTGATCGCCGAGGGGGACCGCATCCTCTGCGCCGTCTCTGGCGGCAAGGACAGCTACGCGCTCTGGGCGCTTCTGGCCGACCAGCAGCGGCGCGCGCCCGTGCGCTTCGAGCTTCTGGCCATCAACGTCGACCAGGGCCACCCCGACTACCGCGGCGAGCTCGTCACGGGCTTCGGGGACGCGCGGGGGCTGCCCCTGCACACCGCGACCGAGGACACGTACTCGATCGTGAAGGCCAAGCTCTCGCCCGGACAGACGCCCTGCGTGCTCTGCTCCAGGCTGCGGCGCGGGATCTTGTACCGGACTGCGCGCGAGCTCGGCTACAACAAGATCGCGCTCGGCCATCATCGCGACGATCTGCTCGCCACGCTGCTGCTCAACCTGGTCTTCTCGGGCCAGTTGAAATCCATGCCGCCTAAGCTCGTGAACGACGACGGCGACCTCGAGGTGATCCGTCCGCTGGCCTATTGCGCCGAGGCCGATCTGGCGGCCTTTGCCACCGAACAGGCCTTTCCCGTGCAGCCCTGCGGCTTTTGCAGCGAGACCGGCTCTGCCCAGCGCAGCGCGGCGAGCGAGCTACTCGGCGAGCTAGACCAGCGCTATCCGGGCTGCCGCGCCCACATGCTGCGCGCCCTTCGGAACGTGCGGCCGAGCCATCTGCTGGATGTGGAGCTGTGGCGCAAGCTCGGGCTGGCCGCAGCGCGGGAGGGCGACGGGGACGAGGCGCCAGCGAGCGCCGATGGGTGGCTCGAGGTCGATGGCGCAAGCGACGGGCCAGATACGGATGCTCCCTAGCGGCGATGCAATGACCGCTCGAGCAAAGCCCGCCCCCGAGTCGCCAGCCCAAGCTGACGACGAGCCCGAGCGTGGTCGCGCCGTGGTTGCCCGAGCGTCCGTGGGCGCGCGGCTTTCTCAAGGGCTCGAGCGCCACGCGTCCGCATTGCGCCAGAGCCTTGCAGCTGCGGTCGCCTGGGGCATCACGCTGGCTCCGTTGGCGCTCTCGACCAAGGCGCCCGCGCCGCTTGCCGCGCTGGTTTGCGCGGCGCTGGTGGCTGGAGCGGGCGGGCCGCTTCTCGTGCGGCAAGGACCGCGCGCGGTGCGCCACGTGGGGATTAGCGCGTTTTTGGCGCTGGCCGGCTGCTCGTGGCTGTGGGCCAGCCTCTCGGGCGCGCTCGCGGGCCACGGCGGCTACCGCGCTGCCCTGGGCATGTTGGCCTGGCTGGTGTTCGCGGTCTCGTGGTTCCACCCGTGGAGCGTTCCCGTGCATCGGCTGCGCCGCGTGCCTGCGGGCACGAGCGCCGATCTCCGTCCCCGTCGCCGCTTTCCGCGCTTCTCGCTCGCCCTGGCCGTTTTCGGGGTGGTGGCGAGCGCGACTTGTTTGGCGCTTGCCTGGCGGGCGACCGAGCCCAGCCGGGAAGTGCTGGCGCAGGCCGTGGCCGTGGCCTGCGCCGTGGTGCTCTTGACCCTGAGCTCGAGCGCAGCTGTCGGCACGGCCCGTCTCGAGCGTAGAGCCCACAGCCGCAAGTCGCGGCCGCAGAGCTTGCCCCGCCCGCTGAGAACCACCTTGCTGCTCGTGACGGCGCTCATCGCGCTAGCCGTGCTGCTCAAGCTCACGCATCCATAGCTTCACGTGCGCCCGGCGGGGCGTTAGGGTGCTGAGGTGTTCGACCGGGAGCTCGCTCTGCTCGTCGCGCTGCTGGCGATTGCGGCCGTTGCCTTTGCGCTGGGGCTGTGGTCGCTGGGCCAGCGGGACGACGTCTCGGCGCTGGTGCTGCTGGTTCTGGGCGCGACGGCAGCCCGCGGGGTGGCTCAGGCGCTGCGCGCGCTCGAGCGGCGCGCGCCGTAGGGCGGGGTCTTGTCCCTGGCCGCTTCCAACCACACCCGCGCGCTGGGGCCGCCTGGTCAATGCAAGGGCCTCGGCGTATAGTGCGCGGATAGCTCGATGCCCACCTGTCCAGCCTGCCGCAAGCAGTATCCCGCGGGCGAGAGCGCGTGCCCTGACGACGGCGAGGCGCTGCTCCCCGACGAGGTCTTCGAAGCCGCGGACGAGCCGCTACGGGCTGGCGACGAGGTGGGCGAGTACTTCGTCGTGGACAAGATCGGCGCGGGCAGCTTCGGCGAGGTGTACGCGGCCGAGCATCCCCTCATCGGCAAGCGGGCTGCCATCAAGGTGCTCAGCCGTCAGTACTCGGCCGATCCGCAGACGGTCTCGCGCTTCATGGCCGAGGCCCGCGCGGTCAACCGCATCCGCCACCGCAACATCGTCGACATCTTTTCGTTCGGCATGCTCCCGAGCAAGCAGCACTACCTCATCATGGAGCTGCTCGACGGTTGCACCCTGCAAGCCGAGCTGCGCCGCCGCGGGCGCTTCGCCTTTGCCGACGCGCTGCCGATCTTGCGCGCCGTGGCCGACGCCCTGGACGCCGCGCACGAAAAGGGCATCACCCATCGGGATCTCAAGCCCGACAACATCTTCTTGGTGCGCGAGCGCGACGGGGGCTATTCGCCCAAGCTGCTCGACTTCGGCATCGCCAAGCTGGTGGGCGACGAGTGGGCTCAGCACAAGACCGCCACGGGCATGGCCGTGGGCACGCCCAGCTACATGGCGCCCGAGCAGTGCCGCGGCAAGAAGGTCGGCTTCCTCGTGGACATCTACTCCTTTGGCGTGGTGGTTCACGAGCTGCTCACGGGCAAGGTGGTGTTCGATGGCGACACGGCCATGGACATCTTCGTCCAGCACATGAGCGAGCCGCCGCCGCCCATGTCCAGCATGAGCCCCGAGCTGCCGCCCGAGCTCGACGAGCCCGTGCTGCGCATGCTGGCCAAGCGGCCCGCCGAGCGGCCGCCCAGCGCCACCGCCGCGCTGGAGGCGCTCTGTCAGGCCGCGGCCGATGCGGGAATGGAGCTCGATAGCTCGGCGGCGGCGCTGCTCGAGGGCGTGCCTTCGCCGCGTCGCACGGACGATTTGGGCAGCGCGGAGACGGCCATAGAGCCAGTCTCTACCGTCCCAGGGACGCGCCGCGTTGCGAACGAGGGGTCGACCCTAGCCGTTGGCAGAGCTGAGGCGGCCACGGTCGCGGACGCCGCCCCTGAGTCGGATGCGCCTGCGGTCGAGCCCCCGGTCAACCCCGCGCCGACGCTGCCCTCAGCGCCAGCGCACGCGACGGACGCTGCTGAAGCCAGTCCCGAGTCCGCCGCGACCGCCGCGTCTGCAGTGGTCGACGAGCAGCAGGACGAACGCTGGTCGCCTGGATCGACCTTGCAGGTGGTCTCCAGGCGCACGTCTGGCAAGCGCGAGGTTTCAACCGGGCGGCGCGGCCTGCTGGCCGCGGTGGCTGCCGTGGTCGTCGTGGGCCTGGTGGTGGCCTTTGCGCTTACGCGCAACGGTGACGGGGCTGCGGACGCGCCGACGAGCTCGGCTGTGCCAGCTGCCGCGACCGACTCGGCCACCGCCAAGCCGCCCGAGCCTCGGGCCTCTGCTGTGGCGGCCGTCACGGCAGCGCCCACCGAGCAGGTCGTTCTCCACCTCGAGGCCACCCCTGCCGACGTCGAGGTGCTCCTCGGCGAGGAGTCGCTAGGCCGGGCAGACCAGCCCCTGTCGCTTCCACGCGGCGACCAGGCGGTGGTGCTGCGCGTCCGCCGCAAGGGCTACGAGCCGTCCTCCTTGACCGTGACGCCCGACCGGGAGCTGTGGGAGCGGATCGCGCTGCGCCCGCTTCCGTCGCCTCGGTCGACCGCGACCGGTCCGACCGCGCCCAAGACCATCCCCTCGGGCGTGGCTGCCCCTGAATGGGCGGGCGGGGACTAGCACTACTGCCGAAAAAATTGTCGGCAGTAGTGCTAGGCTGGAGAGCGACGATGGCAAGCGTGCTGACAATCGGACGAGCCTGCCTTGGCCCGAGCCGCTGGGCGACGCCCTTGCTGGCTGCCGCGGGCGCGTGGCTCGTAGGGTGCGCCGATCTGGCGGCCATCGAGGACAACGTATGTGGCAACCTGGTGGTCGAGCCTGCGGCGGGCGAGGACTGCGACGGCCAGTCCAATTGTCGGTCGCCGAGCAGCGGCTACTACCCCTGTCGCTATGGTTGCGATCCGGCTGGCGATGCCTCCTGCCCAGCCGGCTACCATTGCGGCGCCGACAGCGTCTGCCGCCAGCCCTCGGGCAGCTTCGAGCCGCTGCTCAGCCAGGCCACCTCCCATACCACCAGCTACAGCGTCGGCGACATCAATGGCGACGGCTGCGCCGAGATCGTGCGAAAGCTCCCCCAGGGCTACGGCGTGACCTCGCTCCAGAGCCTCGATGCCTACGCGCACAGCTGCCCCGCTTTGGAGCAGGAGCTACCTCTGGGCGGACCGCCCCAGGTGGAGGACGGCAATCAAGATGCCGCGGAGGGCGACCAAGGCGCCGCGGAGGACGACCAGAATGTCGCCGACAACATGGCTGTGCCCGCGCTCGGTAAGCTGGGCGGGGCGGACGGTTGGAACGCCCTGGCCATTGGGAGCAAGGGCAATACTGGCGACGGGCTGTATACCTTCCTGGCGGACGACGAGCCAGCGCTGAGGCCGCTGTTTTACCTGGGCATGCCGCTCGCGCAGAATGACGCGCCGATCACGCTAAATGATGCGCTGGTAGTGGCCATCGGGCTCGGTGCGGGTCGGCACGGCTTCGTGGTGTTCACGGGCTTGCTGCCGGTCCCTGGCGGGCAGCAAGGGGACCCGCCGCCGGGCTCTCTCTTCGGCCTGTTCGACCCGAAAGGGCAGCTGACGGCCATGACGGGGCCAGAGCCGATCGCGCCATCGCAGATCATTGTCCACGCCGTCGGCAATCTGCAGCCGCCATCGAACTGCGCCGTAGAGGGCGCGATGGATGCCGAGGAGATCGTCTTAGCCGAGCCTGGCGGCAGCGCCATGCGGGTGCTGTCGATCTGCGTTGCCGAGGGATCGACGCCGAGCTGGAGCGTGGTCGGCGAGGTCGCGCTCGCGGGCGGTGGGCAGTTTCCCGAGCTGCCCTCGAGTCCGGAAGATCCGCCCCAACCGGCCACCATCGCGGTGGTCGATTACAATGGTGATGACCGTTTGGACCTGGTGGCTGGCGCCGTGGGGCAAAGGCGTCACATTGCCTATGGCGTCGGCGACGGGCGATTCCACTCGGATGAAGGTCAGCTCGCGGACGTGCGTGACGACAACGTGGATGCCGATGAGACCACCTCGCTCTTGGGGACGGAGCTAACGGGCGGGCTGTTCGTGGTCGACTGGTTTGGCGCGGCCCCTGGCGAGCCGCCCGACATCGTGGAGGTCCCCTATCACCACGTGCCGCCGACCACCTCGCCCGCGTGCCTCGGCCTGGAGTTCGCATCGAAGTGCCAGGCCGCGGTGGTCGACTTCGACGGCGACGGCGACCAGGACGTGGTAAGCATTCAGGCGAACGCCACCGACCTGTCCCTGCAAAAGGGCGTAGGCGACGGGACCTTCACCCGCTTCGCGGTGGCTACCACCTGTCCGCCTACCCATCTGACGGTCGGCGACTTCGACGGCGACCTGTTCGACGACGTGGCCTTTTTCGACCAGGTCGAGGACTACGGCGAGGCCAACGACAGCGGCGACGCGGGCGCGCCTGCGGCTGAGCCCTACGCTGTGCTCACCGTGCTCTACGGCGCGCCCACCTCGCAGCTATTGGAAACGCGCGTTGCAGGTCGTTTCCCCGCAATGGGTGCCGCTCGCAGCCTGGCTGCGGGCGTTCCCGTGGGCGAAGATGTGTCCGTGCATGTCGATAACCTGGCTGCGGTCGCCCCGACGGGCTTGCTCGATCCGCCCCTTGCCATGGCCTTGGCCGAGGGGCGCACGACCCGCACGCTGCTCGCCCCTCTCTATTTCAAGGCGGGTGGCTCTGGAAACGGGGAGAGCCCGCCCGTGAGATACGACGTCGTAGCGGTCGAGCGCGGTCGCTTCTCGGCCGCGGGCTACGGTCTGGCGGTGCTGACCAGCCCCAGCGGGAACGGCGTTCCGGGCGCCGAGCAGCCGAGCGAAGGGCCCCTTTGGCGGCTCGAGGTGCACGACGAGGCCGAAGAGCTCTACCAGCCATTCCCCGCCGAAGGGACAGGCGAAGATATCGAGTGCGATGCCTGCGTGCTGGTCGCCATCGACGTCGATGGCGACGAGGATGTCGATGGCGACGAGCTCGACGAGCTGCTGATTCTCAATGGTCAGGACGTGTCGGTGTTCGACGCAGACGGCGACTCGGGCTTCACGCGTAAGGGCGACTTTTCGACCTCGTACAGCTTTCGGGCCTACTACCTTGATCAGCCAGCACGGCACGCGCCGCAGCCTTCGGTGGTCGATCTGGATGGCGATGGTCACCTCGACGTGCTGGCGGCGTCGGACGGAAACGACATCGTCGCCTTCTGGGGGCAGGGGGACGGGAGCTTCGAGGTCGAGGCGCTCGTTCGGAACGACGATGTGGACCTGCGCGTAATAGGAAGAGACGAAAAGGTTCTGGGGCCCGGCTTTGCGGTGCTTAGTGCGGATGCCGACCCGGCTGTGGAGGTAGCGGTGGTGGGCCAGGCAAAGCTCGATCTCTACGACGTAGACCCCGCGAGCCGGACGCTCGAGTGGCGACATGCGCTGGGTAACGATCTCGTCAGGTTGCCCCCAGTTGACCATCTCGACTTTGTCGCGGCCGCAGCAGGCGACGTCGACGGCGACGGCCTGCCCGATATGCTCGTGGCCGGCTCGATGTCCCACTTCAACGTGCTAAGGAGCGTACCGCGATGGCCATGAAGCGAGGATATGCTCGGCAGCGGGCTTGCGGACGAAGGCGGGCGCGCGGGCCGCGCTGTGTCGCTCTCGTCGGAGCGCTGGTGCTGGCCCTGGGCTCGGCGCGGGCGAGCGCGCAGGGCCGCGAGGACACCGAGCGCGCCAAGACCTATTTCTTGGCGGGCGCGGAGGCCTTTGGCGCGGCGCAGTACCTGGTGGCGGCCGAGGCCTTTCTCAAGGCGAACGCGCTACGGCCGAGCCCCGCGCTCGAGTTCTCGGCCGCGCAGGCCTACCGCATGCAGTTCTTCATAGGTCGCTCGCCCGAGCACCTCAGGCTCGCCCTTGAGCTCTACCGCTCGTACCTGGCCAAGGTCCCCACGGGAAAGCGACGGGCGGAAGCGGTGCAGGGCTTGGCCCAGCTCGGCCCCCACGAGGCGTTGCTAGACGGCGCGGGCGGCGCATCGAGCGCCAAGCCAACCACGCGCGTGCTCGTCTCCTCGCGTGCCCCGGACGCCGTGGTGTCGCTGGACGGCGGCCCCTGGACGCGCTCGCCGCTCGTGGCCGAGGTCTCGCCTGGCAGGCACGCCGTCGTGGTCCGCGCGCCAGGCCATCACGAGGTGAGCGACGCCGTGCTGGCCGTGCGCGACGATCTTGTGGCGCTGCACGTCCCGCTCGAGCCCATGCCCGCCAGGGTGCAGGTGGACGGCGCCGAAGGCGGCGAGCTCTACGTCGACGGCAAGCGCTTGGCCACGCTGCCGAGCGCCGAGCCCGTCGAGATCGGCGAGGGCAACCGCTTCGTGGCCGTGGGCCTAAATGGGCACCTGCCGTACGCTCAAGAGCTTTTTTTGGAGCGCGGCTCGCTGACCGACATCGATCTCGAGCTTCCCACGACGGGCCAGCGCCGCGCTTCGTATGGGCTCTTCGGCGCGAGCGCGGCAGGAGCCGTGGCCACGGGCGTGCTCGCGGCTATGGCCTTTGCGGCGGAGGACAAGGCCGAGGACATCGACGCGCAGCGCGAGGCCGCGGGTATCGATGCGGCCCAGCGCGACGAGTACAACAGCGCCATCGAGCGCCGCGACGATCTGGTGCTGGCCGCGGGCATCGGCGGGGGCGCCACGGCAGCGCTGCTGTTGGCGGGCTTGGGGCTGTACATGTTCGACGAGCCCGATCTGTCGCAGCCGACCGCGAAGCCAGTCAAGGCGCCCAAGGCAAGCGATGCGCCCGAGGCGAGCGAGCAGGTCGGATTGGCGGTGGGGCCAGGGCTAGTGGGCCTTGGGGTAGGGGGGCGGTTTTGAGGGAGCTCGAGGGATTCGATGGGTAGTCTGGGAGTGCTTGTTCGTATGGGCTGGGCTACTGCGACGGCTGCGGTGGTGGCGGGCTCGTTGCTTGCTGGAGGCTGCGCAGGCGAGCCCAAGGTGACCATTAAGACGACGCCTCCCGAGCCCATCCCCGTGCCCGAGGCGACGGCGGCCGCGAGCGCGGCGGCGGAGCCGACGGTGCTCACCTCGAGCGCGGAGCCGTGCCCTCCGGGCGAGTGCGGGGCGACCGATGCTGATGCGGGTCCCGATGCCGATGGCGGCGGCGTGGTGGAGGACGGCGGCGTGGCAGACGCCGCGGAGTGAGCTACGGAAGCGGCGGAGCGAGCTGCGGACGCGGCGGAGCGAGCATAGGCGTCAAGCGAGCGCTTGGCCCTTTGCCGGGCTGAAGCGATCTGCTCGTAGTCGCGGTCGTCGCGGTGGTTGTGGTCGTGGTCGTGGTCGTGGTTGGGCGTGCAGCTGGCGTGAGTTGGTGAGGATTATGGGGTACCGCCAATCGCCCTGGCTCGGGGTTCACGTGCTCGGCGACGGCGGGGCCTTCCAAACTCGCGCGCGCCCTGCCGCGTTCGTGTTGGCAGGCGCGGACCCCGCTATGAGCGGGCGGAGGGGCGCACGCTCAAACATGGCGCCTCCGACCGTCGTCTGCGCGCGCGAACCCCGAGCCAGGGCTGCGTTGGGGGAGTGTCCGCTCTGTCTATTGCTGAACGCCTACGGAGTGAAGGCGCCAACGAACTCGTCCGACTCGTTGTTGGTGGCGCAAGTGGCACAGGGGATGTCCCCGC
>CAYTYV010000265.1:0-9052 GCA_964441055.1 uncultured Polyangiaceae bacterium
GCCTGATGGGCAACTCGCTCTTGGACATCGTGGTCTTCGGCCGCATCTCGGGCAAGTCGGCGGCCGACTACATCAAGAACGGCTACAAGGACGGCGCGCTCAGCATCGATCACGCGCGCAAGTACAACGCCGAGTGCGCCGAGACCGGCTGCGACGAGGGCCGCGTCTCGCCCATGCTGCTGCCCGACTACACCGACCCATGCGTGCGCCAGCGCCAGCTCACCGCGCACTACGTGGGGACGCTGCGGTAGCTCTTCTCAGGCCTCGTCGGTCGGCTCGTCCTCGTCGGCGGGGTAGTCCGCGGTGCGGTGGTAGATCTCCGCTAGCGGCACCTCGCAGGCGAGCGCTTCGAGGGACAGGGCCTCGCCCGGCCCGGCCTCGGTGAGCAGCCAGCCGCTCTCGACGCGGCGGTAGTGCAACACGCGCTGCTCGCGCTGGGCGACGAGCACGTACTCCGCGAGGCTCGGGCAGCGACGGAGGTGGTCGAACTTGGCCCCCCGGTCGAAGCTCTCGGTCGATGCCGAAAGGACCTCGAAGACGACCCGCGGGTTGGTTACGGCGTTGCGGTCGCGCGGGTGGGTCTCGGGGGGGCCGCAGATCACCGTCACGTCGGGGTAGGTGTAAAGGCCCGTCGCCGAAACGTGCACCCGGACGTCGCTGGAGACCGGCCGACAAGAGCTGTCACGCAGCCGCGCGATGAGCGCGCCGGTGATGTTCGCCGCGATGAGCCCGTGGCGGGGCGAGCCGCCCGCCATGGCCACTACCTCGCCGTTGATGAGCTCGTGCTTGACCTCCGCGTCGCGCTCGAAGGCCAGGTACTCGTCCTCCGTCATCCGATACTGAGGGGCGGTCGGGTCGCTCATCCCGATCTCCAGGGCCTGCCACTTTGAGCATAGCACGATGGCTCCTGCGGCTGCCGCCTACCCCGGCCGGCTCGTCCCTAGCCGGCCCTGGCGCCCGCCCGTGGGGTCGCGTCCCGCGACCTCCAGTGGAGGGGCGCCCTCGCTCCGCGGCCTGGGGCTCCGCCCCCTGGCTAGAGCACCTGACCTCGGGCAAGCCGGAAGCCCAAGTAGTCGTTCCGGCCGGACGGGGGGCCCCAGAGGCGGAGCGCCGCGCGGACGCCCCTGGCGTGCGAGTACCAGGAGCCGCCGCGGACCACCCGGTCCGAGCCCTCGTCGGGACCACGAGGGTCGCACACGGGCTCATTCGCGTACGGGCCGTACCAGTCCGCGCACCACTCGTAGACGTTGCCAAGCATATCGTAGAGCCCGAACGGGTTGGGCTGCTTCTGCCCGACCGGCCTAGTGCCCGCCCGGGTGTGCGGGTACTGTTTCTCCGGCCAGCCGCTCGACTCGGCCCCCTCCTCCAAGTCGAAGTGGTGGCCGCTATTGCCTCCGTACCAGGCAATCTCGTCCAGCAGCGGCGCGTTGTTCGCCCCGAGGATCTCCAGGTCTCCGAGCCACGTCGCGGTCTGCTTCCCCGCCCGGCAAGCATGCTCCCACTCCGCCTCGGTCGGCAGTCGCGCTTCCATCCCTGGAACCAGCTCGTTCAGCCTGCCCACGAAGCGCTCGCAATCTTTCCAGCTCACCTGCTCGACCGGGCGGTCGTCGCTCTGAAAGCGGCTCGGGTTGTCGCCGCCCATCACCGCCTTCCACAGGGCCTGCGTGACGGGCGTGTCGCCCAGCCAGTAGCCCTTGGTCAGCGTCACCTCGTGCTGCAGGCCCTCCCTGTCAAGCCGCCCCGCCTCCGAGTCGGGCGAGCCCATGGTGAAGGTTCCCGGCCCGATCCATCGCATCCGCTGCACCACCTCGCCCACCGCGAAGCCGACGAGCACGCCGTACGGGTCCTCGCCCCACTCGGCTGCCCAGTCCGGAGGCAAGCCGTCGACCAGCGGATGGCGGCCGAGCACGATGCTCATGGCGTGCCCCCCGCAGAAAGGGTGGGCACCCGGCGAGGTTTCGACGGCGCTTCTGCTGCCGCTACTCCCACGCCGGGGCCCGCTTGGTTTTCGCCGGACCGCAAGGGGCCGGACGCGACGCCGGTCTGGTCAGGGGCAGGTCCTCCGACCCGCTCTTGCTCTCGGGCAAGCCGGAAGCCCAAGTTGTCGTTCCGGTCGGACGGGTGGTTCCAGTTGCGGTTCGCCGCGCGGACGTTCCTGGCGTTCGAGTTCCAGGAGCCGCCGCGGATCACCCGGTTCGAGCCCATTCGACCTGCGCCGCACCAAGCTTTCATACTGCGATCCCCTTCACGCGTCGATGGGCGGACGGCGCGCGAGCTCCGCGCGGCGCCAGGCAGCAGCATCGGCGTGGGCCGTGATGGCCAGCGCCGAGGCCGCGCCCGCTTGCAGGCCGCGGCCGTCGATCTCGCCAGCGAGGAACGCCGCCTCCCAGCGCGCGCGGGTCCTGGCATAGCGCCTGCGGCGGCGTAGCGAGAGCCGCAGCGCCCCGGGCAGCACGCGAAAGCCCAGAAACGGTAACCCGTGCTTACTCCGGCCGATCTGGGCGCTCGGCTTCAGCTCCAAGCCGCGCTCTTGCGCCACAAAGTCGCGCGCCGCGGCGAGGCTCGCCCGCGCCTCCTGTCGGCTGTCGCACCACCACACGATATCATCCATGTAGCGGACCATGCCGCGAGCCCGCAGCCGCTCCAGCAGGAAGCGGTCCAGCGCGTCGAGGTAGGTGTTGGCAAAGTGCTGCGAGCTGAGCGCGCCGATGGGCAGCCCGCGCCCCGGACCGTCGGGCGTGCGCGCGAGGATGCGGTCGCACAGGCCGAGCAGGCCTGGATCGGCGAAGCGGCGGCGCAGGATGGCCTGCAAGGTCTGGTGCTCGATGCTCGCGAAGTAGGCCCGGACGTCGACCTTGACGAACCAGGAAAAGCGCCGCATGTGCTGCTGGGCTCGCTGCACCGCGGCCAGGGTGCCCTTGCCCGGGCGGCAGGCAAAGGTGTCGTCGACCAGGGCTCTCTCCAGCACCGGCGCCATCTGCGCCATGAGCGCGTGGTGCAGCACGCGGTCGCGGAAGCAGGGAGCCAGGATGCGCCGCGGCTTGGGGTCGCGGATCTGGAACGAGGTCCACTGCCCGCGAGGGGCCCGGCCGGACAGGATCTCGTGGCGAAGCCGCGGCAGCTCCACGTCGAAGGCAGCGGCGAAGCGGCGAACCTCTGGCCGGTCGCGCTTGCCGCGGGCCGCCTGCCAAAAGGCCGCGGCGAGCGCGTCGAAGCTCGCCACATCGGCCAGGCTCACGGCGCTCCGGCGCGGCACCTCAGCCCCCCTCGCCCGGAGCGGCGGCGGCATCCGGTGTGCCCTGCAAGACCTCGAGAAACGCCGCCCCGTACTTTTCCAGGCGCGCGGGCCCTACTCCATCGATGGCGCCCAGCGCCGCCAGGCTCGCTGCCCGCCGCCGCACCATCTCGGCTAGCTGCTCGTTGGTGAAAAGCGCGTAGGGCGGCACGCCCTCGCGCTCGGCCAGCTTCTTTCGCAGCTCGCGGAGCCGAGCGAAGACCTGGAACTGCTCGGGCGGCAGCACCTCGCGGTAGTCGACCCGGCCCTTCTTGGACGCGGCCTTGCTGCCGGGCTCGGGCCCGTCCACGTAGGCCACGCAGATGGCCCAGGCGGAGCGAGGCCCGTCGACCACGAGCTGGCGGTCCACCGAATCGACCCGATGCGAGGCCAAAAAGGCGTTGAGCTCGGCCTCGGCTGCTTGGGTGCCCGAGAAGACCGGCACCGTGGCAAAGTGCAGTCTCATGGCTTTTTCTTGTTCCTCGACGGCGGGCGCTCGGCATCGCGCTGCTCGGCGTCGCCGCGCCCGGCCGGCTCGCCGCTCGCCGGTCCTCGCCAGGGCGCACCGCCCGTGGGGTCGCGTCCCGCGACCCGAATGGGCGGGCGCCTTGGCTCCGCTACTTGGGGCTCCGCCCCTGGCTCGAGCACCTGACCTCGGGCAAGCCGGAAGCCCAAGCCGTCGTTCCGGGCGGACGGGTGGTACCAGTAGCGGTACGCCGCGCGGACGAGCCTGGCGAACGAGTACCAGGAGCCGCCGCGGAACACCCGGTACGAGCCCGACTCGGGGCCGCGGGGGTCGGTCATAGGCTCGCTCGTATATGGGCCGTACCAGTCCGCGCACCACTCCAACACGTTGCCCAGCATGTCGTAGAGCCCGAACGGGTTGGGCTGCTTCAGCCTGACCGGATGCGTTCCGCCCTGGGAGAACTCGTACTGCTTCTCCTCCCAGAGCTCACCCTTCGTGTCCCATCCGTTCTCCAGCTCGAAATCCACCCCGCAGTTCCCGCCATACCACGCGATGGGGTCCAACAGAGGCGCGTTGTTCCGCCCCCGGATCTCCAGGTCCCCGAGCCAGGTCGCCGTGCTCGTGCCCGCCCGGCAAGCGTGCTCCCACTCCGCCTCGGTCGGCAACCGCAGCGCGAGCTCTGGCATCGCGTCGTTCACGCTCCGTACAAAGCGCTCGCATTCCTCCCAGCTCACCTGCTCTACCGGGCGATCGTCGCTCTGATACTCGCTCGGGTTGTCGCCCATCACCGCCGTCCACAGCGCCTGCGTCACGGGGGTCTCGCCGAGCCAGTACCCCTTGGTCAGCGTGACCTCGTGCTGCGGGCCTTCGTCGCTGTCCCGCCCCGCTTCCGACTCGGGCGAGCCCATCACGAAGCGGCCCGGCGGGATCCAGCGGAAGCGGTGGGGAATGCCGTGGATATCCACGTCCTGCCACAGGCCAAAGCGGTCGCGTCCTGCTGCGACGGTCCAGCGCTGCTTTCGGCGCCACAGTCCTACGCGCAGAGCGCAGCGACCCGTTCGCAGATCGAGGGGAGCCCCAGCGCGAAGCTCCACCTCCGGCTCGGGTCCCTCGAGCTCGATCGGCGCGGCTGCCCTGCCGTCGGCCCGTGGCGTCACCTCCGGCCAAGCAGCCTCCAGCCACGCCACCGGGCTCCCGGGAATGCCAGCACGATCGTCCCAATTCCCGTTGGATGTGAAGGCGACGAGTCGGCTCCCGACCTGCCGGAGCGACCACCAGCGCGGCTTGCGGCTGCGGTCGAGCCTACGGTAGGCATCCTGGACGTCCACGCCTGCGGGCGGCGAGCCGCCCTTGCCGCGGCGAGAGTAGACCCACAGCACGCGGTACGACTCGCCCATCTCGGGGTCGGTGAGGACCTCGTTGGGAAGCTGCTCGAAGAGCGCGCCCCCGTAGCCAGCGACAAGGCAGGCGTCCTCGTCGGCCGAGCTGCGCTGCGCGGTGCCAGCCATGCGATGGATGAGCTGGCGGGCGGCGACCGGATCGCCAGGCGGCTCCGCGGCAATGCCCGCAGCCTGCCAGATCAGCGTCTCGCCGTGGAGCAGCTCCGCCGGAAGTCGCTCATGCCACTCGCAGATGAGCCGCGCCACGTCGCGCTGGAGCTGCTCGTCACGACGCGCAGCAAAGTCGCGGCGCAGTCGACGAGCAGCGGCCGGGTCGAGGAGCATGGCGCTGGAGAGGCCGGTCCACACGTCGGGGTGGCGCCAGACGTCGACCTCGGTGCCCGCGTCGGCCTCCCTCCTCGGCAGGAGGTGGCGCACGGCGCGGAGTAGTCCTGGCTCGGTCCGCGCGCTCGGCGAGACCAGCTTCAACAGGTGATCAGCACGCGCGGCGAGCTCCTCGGGCTCGAGCGCGGGCGCCTGCGCATCGGCTCGAGCTCGTTCCCACGGCTCGGCAGCCCAGGCGCTCGCGGCCTCGCGGTCCCAGCGAGCCTTGGGGCACGGGACGAGCGCGGCCAGGCGCTGGTCGGCGCGACGCAGGCGGCGGGCCGTGAGCAGCCAGGCGCGGCGTAGGTCCGCATCGGCATAGGAGCCCAGATCGCCGAGCACCAGCACGGCCGTGCCTGGCGCGATCGCGCAGTGCCGCTCGGCAAAGTCGCCCGAACGGCGGAGCAGGCTCGCCTGGTCGCGGTCGGTCAGCGTACGCTGGCGAACGGCGTGGCAGCCGCAGGCGAGCTCGATGCGGCGGGCGAGGTCGTTCTGGTCGGCCCAGAACGGAACCAGGCGCCGCGACCTATCGATCCAGAGCTCGATGTCGCTCGGCCAGCCGCGCCGGATCGCGCGCGGGATCCGGCGGACGACCCGGCCTCGCGCCAGCGCCCGCACGAGCGCGCGCACGTCCGGCCGGCTGCTGCGGGCATCGCCTGCGATCATGCTGCGGACGAGCGGCCAGAGCCTGGACCACGGGGCGAGCGGAGGCGTGGTAGGCAGATCGAGCAGCGTCCGATGGGGGCCGGAGATCTCGTCGGGCGCGAGCGCTACGACCTCCGCCTCTGGCTCGGCATCCTGGTCGACGCGCTCCTCGAAGCTCATCGACTCGAGCCGCCAGAAGGACATGGGTCCCGGAGGCAACGGCCTCTCGATCGGCGGCGCCGGGGCGATCTCGGGCGCGACTCGCTCAGGTGGCGTGACCGCGGCCTCGGCCTGCCGATCCTCGGGCCGCTTGCGCTCCTCGTAGCCGAGAAACGCGGCCGCGCGCCTGGCCGCATCAGCGCTCATCGAGCCGAGCACGATCGCCAGATCGGCCCGCCCGACCGCGCTCCGCCGCGGCTGGGCCGCTGCCGCGCTCGCGCTCACGGCGACCGCTCTCGGGGATGCTTCTGCAGCGCAAATGTGGCGATGCGGCCGAGCAGCTTCTCCTGCTCAGTCGGCTTGCGCCGTTGCGCCAGCACCGCTCGAACGAGGTCGATGTACTCGGCGAGCCCGGGCGGGCTCTGCCCGCGGCGCATGACCTCCTCGCGGTCGTCTGCCACCAGCACCGCTGCCTTGCGGAGAACGTTCTCTGCTGCCTTCTTGAAGTGGGCGCGACCGCATTTTTCGAGATAGTCCACCAGATCATCGCGCCCTTCCGGCAGCTCGAGCCGCCGGACCATACAACGGCGCAGGAACGCGTCGGGCAGAGACCGCTCCTCGTTGGTCGTGATCACCACGAGCGGAGGGTGCTCTGGATCCATGCTCACCTCGGCGTTGCCCGTCGGCTTGGGGAAGCAGCCGTTGCCGAGCGCCTCGAGCAGGCCGTTGGGAACCGACGAATCTGCCTTGTCGATCTCGTCGATGAGCACCACGGCGCCGCGCGCCGTCGAGCCGTCCTCCGGCAGCACGCGAAGGCAGGTGCCGTAGCCGCCTAGCTCAGCTTGCTCCTCTGCATCACGCCATGCAAAGGCCCACCACAACGGACCTGGCTGGACGAACTTCTCGACCGCAACGAGCTTTTCCGGATCGATCGGCGCTTCGCTACGGCTGGCACCGAGCACCTGGGCCTGGGCCAGGCGCGCCACCGCGTCGATGGTCCAAAGCAGGTCGCGCGTCTCGGTCTGACCGTCGACCACGAGCGACACGAACGATCGGTCGAGCACCTCGGCGGCGGCGCGGGCGAGCTGGCTCTTGCCCGTGCCGGGCAGCCCGCGCACGAGCAG
This sequence comes from uncultured Polyangiaceae bacterium, assembly GCA_964441055.1. Taxonomy (GTDB): domain Bacteria; phylum Myxococcota_A; class Polyangia; order Polyangiales; family Polyangiaceae; genus JACQWT01. The sequence goes on from CAYTYV010000265.1 coordinate 7,432, forward strand.
CGGGCGGCCGGTGGCGAGCGCGGTGTTGATGGCGAGGATGGACTTCACGTCCATCACGTGCACGGACTCGGGCAGGCCCTTGCGCGCCGGCAAGGGCACGATCATCTCGGCGGTGTCGGGGAGGTAGGGAGGCATGGCTCAGGTCGTAGCAGAGTTCGTCTATGGGTCCCGAAGCATCTCCTTAATGACCCAGGAAATGGTCACCTCGTCGAGCTGCACGCCGCGCCCGACCAGGCGAACGAGCCGCAACGACGGTAGGAGCCGACCCACGTGGGATACGATGCCGCTCCAATCCTTTCCCACCGCCCGGGCGATATCCTCGCCGCCAACGAAAAGGAGGTAGAATGGTCCTCCCGCGCCTCGTTGAGCATTCTTGAGCTCGAGGGCTAGATACCGGTCGAGGGGGGCGGCCCGGTCTGCCGGAGTCTGACCTGCCACATGATGCTCATCCGCAAGGAAGCTCACGATGTCTTCCGCGATGAGCTTTCCTCCATCCATGAACAGATCCTTCTTCGGCTCATAGCGCTCGCCCCCGCGCGAGACGGGCAAGCCGCCAGCGGCAGCGCCGCCGCGCAAGGACAACCCCAACCTGGCCGTTCGCGCATCCACGCCAGCCATCACCGCCTCGACAATCGTCTCCTGGACAACGTCGATCTCCACGGCATGCTGACCTGCATCGATTTCGCGGCGAACGCGCCAGATGAGCGAGCGCCAGTCGAGGCAGAGCGGGAGGAGCACGTCCACCAGGTCACGCAGGGCGCGAGCATCTTCCGACCGGGTTCCACGCCTCATCCAATCCAATCGGAGATCGTGGAGCACTTCGAGGACAGCCGCTGCGCCGCGCGTGCGCACGAGCGCGTCGACCACCGCCTGCTCGTCCAGTGAGGTCCCGCCGAGCCGCTCCACGAGCTCGCGGCGCAGCTCAGGGTGGCCAGCGAGAATCGCAAGGAGTCTGCCCTCGAGATCCGCGAGCCGCTTGTCCTGCGCCTCGGCGCATTCTTTCCCCAGCACGCTGCGAACGAATCCGCAATCGTGCAGAAACGCCGACACAGGCGTGGCGCTGAGCCGTTCGCCGTCCCATCCCTTGGGCTCGGCGCGCATCACGCCGACGATGCGGTCGTCAACCACGACGGCCGCCCCGGAAAGCCCGCCCCAGGCTTCCGGGCCCGTGGGCACGTCGAGCCGGAGATCGGTCTCTTGGAGCCCACACGAGCGCGCAATGCCCCCGACCTTTTCCAGCTTCGTGCTTGCAGGCCCGCTGCGCCGCACTTGAGGGTATCCCTGAGCCTCCCACTTTTCGTTAGGCTCGATGGGACGCGCTTCGAGGTCACGGAGCGGCTCCAGGTCGGCGGGTTCTGGGAGCTTGGCAGCGAGCAGCGCCACGTCGAGGTCCCCCGCCGCCCCCCCTCCGTGCCACTCCACGGTTGCCGGCACGCGTTGATCGACCGCGCCCTCGCGAGCCACATGGATGCCCGGCACCGCCCGGTCCTGATTCTTGCGCCGGTCAAGCACCACGTGACGAGCGGTCAGGATCCGCCCCTGAGCAATGAGCGTGCCCGTGCCGAGCAGCTCGACCAACAATCCCGAGCACGAAAGCACACCCACAACGCGATCACGGTCC
>CAYTYV010000266.1:0-9045 GCA_964441055.1 uncultured Polyangiaceae bacterium
GTTTGGGGGCAGAGGAAGGAGCAACGCGACGACCGGAGCCCCCATCGTCAAATCAATCCTGGCGACGGCCCGCCGCTAATCCGACTTCTTCTTGAAGCGGCAGATCACCGTCTTGCTCTGGCCTGCACTGACCGTGACGCTGCGCGACTTGCGCCCGTACTTCTTGTGGAAGCACACCACCGAGTGCGTGCCGGGGGAGACCGTCGCGCTGGCGGGCGTGCTGCCGATCGGGCGGCCGTCGACGATGGCCTTGGCGACCGGCAGAGCGCTGACGTTGATGGTGGCCTTCCCGCCGGTTTCCGGCTTGGTCTCGGGCGCGGTGGTCGTGCCGACGGGCCCCGTCGTGGGGGCGGTCGCCACCTTCTTCTCGTCGAGCTCAATGGCGACGGTCTGCTCGGACTTGCCGTCGTCGAAGGACAGCTCCTTTTTGAACGGCTCGTGGTTCTTCTTGGTCGCCTCCACCGTCCAGCTCTCGGAGGTGTCCAGCGTCTTGGACAGCGTCTTGCCCTTGAAATCAAGCGACTCGGCCCGCTTGGTCTTGCTGGAGATGAGCTTGACGTCAGCCCCCTTCGTGACGAGCTCGAAGGTGACCTTGACCTTGACCAAGGGCAGCATGATGTCGTCGAGTACACGAGTCTCGCCGGGCTTGAGCTCTACGCTGCTGGAGCGAACCCCATAGCGGTCCCCGCCGCCCTCGAACTTCAACGACAGCGTGCCGGGCTCCAGGTCGCGGAGCTCCAGCGGCAACTTGCCCTTGTCCACCCCGTTGACGGAGACCCGCACGTCCGCGAGCTTGCTGCTCATCTTGAGAGTGGCCCGCCCGGGCTTGGCGTCCGCCGTGGCCTGCGCCTCGGCGACGGCTACCGTGATCTGGTGCTTGCCGCCTCCCTCGATCGTGACCCGTTGCTCGCCCATCTGGTCGCCCGCCACGACCCTGATCCTCTTCTCGCCTGGCGACAGATCCTCGATCTTGCACGGGGTGAACTGACAGCGCTCCTGACCGTCGATGTAGACCTTGGCCGTCTCGATCGGCTGGCCGCCAGGGCCGCTCACGGCGATCGTAGCCGTGCCCGTGCTGGTGTGCTGGAAGTAGAACACCACCGCTGCCACGACCACCACCAAAGCCACGCCCGACAGGATGTAGATCGCCAGATTGCTGGAGCGCGCTGTCGGCGGCATCGACGGCGCGTAGCTGGACCGCGCAGGCTCAGGCGGCATGGAGGGAGACACCGCTGGAACCGACGCCTCGGCCGGCTTCATCTCGCGGGGCAGCGGTGCCGGAGCTGGGATCTCGACGGCCGCATCGGCGGGTACCGAGAACGGTTGCACCACAGGAGGTGGCTCGGGCTGAGGCAACGGCGCCGCAGCGCGGCCCGACTGGCTCAGCAGCGCCGCGGCACCGGCGATCTCGCGCCGCACCACGGGCTCTTCATCGGCCTCCTCGGTCGCGTACGGCCCTTGGCGGCCCGCCAGGTCGGCGAACAAGTCCTCGGTGTCGTCGCGGTCGAAGACGTGGGTTTCGGCATCCTCGTCGTCCCAGTCCAAGTCGGCGCTGACGCCGCCGGGCAGCACGCTTCCGGGGATGTCTTCGTCGTCGGGGAATATCCCGTCGGCCGTGCCGACAACGAGGTCGGCCGACGCCTCGGCCGTTGCCGGTTGGGCGTATTCGAGGTCGGAACCCGCCTCCGGAGGCGCCACCGAAGGTCGCTTGGACGGAGGCGGCGTGGGCTTGGGCAGGACGACCCGCTCCGCGGACCTGGCCGAGCGCGGCGGAGGCGGCGTCGGCTTGGGCAGCGGTCGGGCCGTGGGGGTCGCCGACTTGGCCGCGTCCGCATCCGGATGCGACGGCGCCGGCCAAGGGGTGGGCGTGGCCAGGCCCCCGCGAAGCGTTCTGGGCGACTCGGGCACGCCCGCTTCGGGACCGGAGGGATCGGCCGGTGGCGCACCTGATTCGGAAGAAGACGAGCTCTTCTTCGCCAGACCTTCGAAGACATCGAGGTCGCTGCCACCCGTGTCGTCAGCCATTTTTTTCGCACTCCTCGCGACTTGCGATGCGCATGCACTCGCTCCAGACTGCACGATACCCACATCTCTGAGGGGATGAGTAGGGGTAAACCGCCGTTTCTGGACCCTGGGGCGTTCCGCTATCCGCGGCCGCAATCGCCGGGGCACCGGTATGCGCCACACTCGCCTGCGTCAAGCTCCGAAGCATAACCGGAGCAGTCGGCGCTTTGCTAGAGGCTAGGAGCCCGACCCCTTTTTCTCGTCGTCCTTGGTCTTCTTCTTCTTGAAGTACCGGATGCGACGGGCCTGCAGAGGGTACCACTCCTGGAGCGGCACGACCGGGGTGTCCTGGAACATTCGTCGCGCCCCTGGTCCCTGCTTGCGGAACAGCCGCAGCTCGATCGCTCCCGCCGGTAGCCGGGTCGCTTGCCCGGCGAGGTCGGTGTCGCCCCCCAAGGCCAGCGGCAGCCGATCGGCGAGCACCACGGGCGAGCCCGCCCCCAGGCCATCCAACACGGCCAGCAGGTCGCGAGTCGGCACCTCGGTCGCATCGCCGGAAGGCTGGACGTAAACCAGCATGCCCGCTGCCTGCCGCACGCCGAGGGCCGCCCGAGCCCGCTCGGGCGCCGCCCGGCGAGCCACTCCTGTGGCGACCCGCACTGTAGCGGGAAGGAGGGGCTCGGCGGCCACGCTGAAGGCGTCAGGCGACCACCAGAGCGATAGGTGCTGGCTGCCGCTCGGTTCCGGCCCGGGCTGGACCACGGCCACGACGGGCGGCTCCTCGACGCCTCCGTCGGCCGCGTCGTCGCTATCCGCATCGGGCGAGCGCCCGATGGCGCGTGAGCGGTAGGCGGTGACCATGCGGGGGTCCAGTTGGAGCACCTGCGCCTGCCCCCCGGAAGGCAGGCGCACGCGGCCGACGGCCAGGGCGTAGGGGAAGCCGTGCTGCGGCAGCCCCGCGACCCGCCACGAGCGGTCCTCGACCCCTGGCAGGCCGAGCGCCTCGGGAATGGGCGGTCCGGGCAGGACGTGCCTCATGGTCAGGTAGAAGAAGTCCCGTCCCTCGCGACCGATGTAGCGCGGAAAGTACATCAGCCCCATGCCGCGGACGAGCCGCCGCGCCCGAAAGCGCCAGCCGTCCATGCCGCGCACCTCCCCCTCGCGCTCCCAGTCGCGGCGCACGGGCCTGCCGAGCGGCTCGAGCTCCGCGGCGAGCGCGACCTTGTAGTACTCCAGCCCGCTGTGACCGGCATTCATGTCCAGGGCGATGCCATAGCTGCAGCGCGCCTGGATCATGGCCCGCGCCAGGGCGGCGGGCGACAGATCCATGCCGTAGAAGTAGCCGACGAACTGCTCCTCGGTCAGGCAGATGCCCGTCCGCACCGTGTGGGTCTTGTCCTCCCAGCCGGGCGGGGTGCCGCCCCACCAGGTTCGGCCGTAGGGGTTGAACTTCCGGTCCTGCACCATCACCGTCATGTTTTGCCGGAACGACCGCATGCCGTCGGGGATGGTGGGGTCGGTGGGCCAGCTACCAAAGGCCGTGCTGCCGTCTCGCAGCACCGCTACGGTGGCACCATAGGGCTTGGGCGGCAGGTAGATGACGCCGTCGGACATCATGCCGTACTCGCCGTGTAGCGACTGGAACCCCGCGTTGCACGCGGCAACCAGCCGATTCATCACGTCGGGCTCGCGCGGGATGAAGCCCGGACCGGTCTCGCCCGTGGCGCTCTTGGGCTCGGCCACGCCCGCCATGGTGTGTAGCTCGACCACGCGCGGGTCCCACAGCGCGACGTACACCCGCGTGGCTCGGCGCTTCCGGTCGCTGCGCAAAAAGGTGGTGGCGAACACGGCGGGCACCCCGGGCATGGTGTGGATGAACGGATCGTCGTTCTTGAGGTTCCAGCCCCCTTCGCCGGGCAGCTTGGGCGTGATCCAGGGCTCGAGCGGCGGCGGCGGGAAGCCGATCTCGGGGTCGACGGGCACGACCCGAGTGGGCGGCTCGAGCGAGTCCTGGCCCAGGTCGGCGGCGATGCCCTCCTCGCCCGTGTCGCCGGTGACCGCCTCCTTGTTGCGCAGCACGAAGTCCAACGCCGAAAAGGCCACCGCCTTGACGTATTGCATGGTGGTGTCGCCAATCCACGGCACGGCCCGCACGCGGTCGACCGCCCAGGTGACCAGGTTGCCCGGCCTGCTCTCCAGGCCGGGCTCGACCATCAGCCACGGCGCAGCGGCGCGGGGCTCGACCCAGCGAAGCTCGGCCGTTCGCCCATCGGCCTGGATGCGCAGGTGCTCGGGGCCCGCGGCGATGGTCAGCTGCTCGGGCGTTGGTTGGACCGTGTAGCTCCACCGCGCCACGCCGCCCGGGCGTCCCGTGTCTTGCCAGCGAGTGACGGCAGCCTGCAGCCGCTCGAGCCAGCTCCACGAGCTCCGGTCCTGCCCCGCCGCCGGATCGGAGCGGTCGCCCCCGTCAGCCTGCAGATCGATCACGCGTACGCGATCTGCCGCTCGAGCGGCCTCCAAGGGCTGCTCGACGAAGGCGAACCTGCGCCTACAGCCCAGCGGTGGGCGCTCGTCGACCGCGCTGGTCTCGGTCAGGTTGTAGGCGCCTCCCACCTCGAGCAGCGCCCCCTCGGGAGAGAGCCGGGCGTGGACCAGGTAGATATCGTGTGGCTCGTCCGGCGCTGGCCGCGCCCGCACGACCGCGTGGGCGGTCCCAGCCGCAGCGCTCCACAGGCCGAGAGGCGGCTCATCCAGCCACAGGACGCCCTCGGGATCGACCCACAGACCACGCCGCTCGAGCGCCTGGCCGAGGCCAGTGCTGCGGTCGGCGCGGCCCACGGGCACATCGTCTACCCCGGCCATCGTCAGGGCCACGGCTGCAGCCATCGCGGCGACGCCGATCCGCGAGCGCCAGCGCTGGGGCCGAACGGCCACTGGGGCCGCCGCCCCGACGGCAAGCACGCCGTGCGGCGCCGGGCTCATCGCCTCGGACGGATCCACGGTCGGCTGCTCAGGACTCATCATCGGTCGCCGTCACCACAGCCCACAGATGGGAACTCCCGGCCGGGTAGCACTGTTCCCGCCGCCGCGCCAGTTCCGGACGCCTCCCCGCTTTCGTCCCCCGCCCAATCTGGCATACACTATCGCGCTCGGGTGGACCCATGGCCGATCCTCATCAATCTATCGTGAGAAAGCCCCCCACGGCTCGAGCCGTGGGGCTGACCGGGGCCTGTTCTTTCCTGGGCACGAACCTGATCGGGATGCTGGAGGAGGATCCGGGCGTCGGACGCATCGTGGCTATCGACGTCGGCCGGCCGGAAACCGGCGGCCAGAAGACGCGCGCTTACGACGTCGATTTGACGGTGCCCACCGCTGACGAGCGCGTCGCCGAAATCCTGGAGGCCGAGGGCATTGACACCCTGCTCCACCTGGCCTTCCTGTCTACGCCCACCCATGGCTCGGCTTGGGCTCACGAGCTCGAAGCGGTGGGCACCATGCACCTGCTCAACGGCGCGCGACAGGCGCCGCCGGCTCAGCTCATCCTTTGGAGCCAGACATGGCTGTACGGGGCGCTGCGGACCAACCCGAACTACCTCGCTGAGGACGCCGCCCTGGGCGCGCCGTCCGACGAGCCCTTCTTCGCCGACAAGGTCGCCGCCGAGCGCGAGGTGGCCCGCTACGCCAAACAACGCCCGGAGACGACCACGACGATTCTGCGGACCGCCCCCATCGTCGGACCGACGGTGCGTAACTTCATGACGCGCTACCTCTCGCAGCCGGTCATTTCCACGCTGCTCGGCTTCGACCCGCTGTGGCAGTTCGTCCACGAGGTGGATGCGGTCGCGGCGCTCAAGATCGCCATGGACCGCGCCGTCAGCGGAACCTTCAACATCGTCGGCGGGGGCATCCTGCCGCTGTCCAAGGTAGTGCGGATCACGGGCCGTCCGCGGCTGCCGCTGCCGCGTCGGGTGGCGACCTCGGCGGCGGCCGTGGCGTGGGCGGCCGGCCTGGGTCCGTGGCCGCCAGCCTTCGTCCCGTACCAGCGCTTTCTTTGCGTGGCCGACGGCCAGCGAGCGGCCGAGGTACTGGGCTTCCGCCCGCTGTACACCACCCAGGAGGCGCTGCTGGACTTCGTGAGCGCACAGCGGCTGCGCGACCTGCGGCTGGCGCATGAGCTGGAGACCTGACGAGCCATGGGCAAGACCGACGAAAAGCCTGCCCCCTCCTCCCCTAGCGGAGCTCGCGGCACCCGCTCCGAGCCGCGCTCTGGCCGCCGCTCGGGCGCGGCAACGGAGCGCCGCGGGGGCAAGACCAAGCGCCCGCGCAAAAAAGCCGCTGCCGACCAGGCCGCGCTCATCGAGTCCCTGAAGGCTCGTATCGACGAGCTGGAGCAGGAGCTCGACCGCGCGCGAACGGCCACGGCCGCGTCTGCTCCCCCAGCACCAGAGGACGACGACACAGCGGCTCCCTCGGCGGACCAGCCCGCGGCGACGGCTCTGGCGGACGAAGCGCCCGGCCGAGCGACGACGAGCGAGCCTGCCGACATCGCGCTCGAGCCACCCGAGCGAGACGCCCATCGGGCGCTGCTCGCAAGCGAGTACTTCATGCGCAAGTGGGGCCGGCTGGGCATTCGTCGGCGCGCCGAGGAGCTGGACGAGTACGGCCTGGACCACGACTACGAGCAGCGGCTCAGACCGCTGATCGATTTTGCCTTCACCAACTACTTCCGCGTGGACGTGCAGTGCGTCCACCACGTGCCCGCCTCGGGCCGCTGCTTGATCGTGGCCAACCATGCTGGCGGGCCCATCCCCTACGACGGCTTGCTGCTGCGATCTGCCCTGCGGCTGGAGCATCCGCGCAAGCGCGAGCTCCGGTGGTTGGGCGAGGACGCCTTTCATCACCTGCCCTTCGTGGGCACCTTCTTGACCCGCCTGGGCGCGGTGCGCGCGTGCCAGGAAAACGCCCAGCGCCTGCTCGGTGAGGGGCACGTGGTGGCGGTCTTTCCCGAGGGAGTCCAAGGCGTGGGCAAGCTCTACCGCAACCGCTATCGCCTGCAGCGCTTCGGCCGCGGAGGCTACATCCGCCTGTGTCTGCGAACCGGGACCCCGCTGGTGCCCTGTGCGCTGGTGGGCACGGAGGAAGCCAATCCCATGCTCTACCGGCTGGAGTATCTGACGCGCGCGCTGCGGGTGCCCTACCTGCCGATCACTCCCACCTTCCCCTGGCTGGGACCGCTGGGCCTGCTGCCCGCGCCCACCAAGTGCATCCTGCGCTTTGGCGAGCCCATGGTCTTCGACGGCTACGGTCCCGAGGCCGCCGACGACGAGGTGTTGGTCGGCCGCCTGTCCGACCGCGTGCGGGCCACCATCCAGGGGATGCTGGATGAGATGGTAGCCAAGCGCCCATCGGTCTTCCTCGGGTGAGCGCGCCAAGCAGACCCGCTGCCCCGCCGCCGAGCTCCCCAACCCCCGAGGGCGTGCTGGTGGTCAACAAGCCGAGCGGCCCGACAAGCCACGACGTGGTGGCTCGGCTGCGGCGCGCGCTGGGCACGCGCCGGATCGGCCACGCTGGCACGCTCGACCCCCTGGCCCAAGGCGTGCTCGTGGTGATGGTGGGCCAGGCCACCAAGCTCGCGCCTTTTCTGTCGGCCGATGCCAAGAGCTATCGGGCGGTGGTGTGGCTCGGCACCGCCACCACCACTCTGGACGCGGACGGCACTCTCACCGCGCAGGCGCCGCTGCCGACGTGGTTCGACGACGAGCCGCGGGCACGCGCCGGGCTCGACGAGGCCTTGCAAGCCGAACGCGCCCGCACGGCTCAGCAGCCCCCAGCCCACTCCGCCGTGAAGGTGGCTGGCCAGCGGGCGTACGCGCGCGCCCGGGCCGGTCAACCGCTCGAGCTCGAGCCGCGCTCCGTCGAGGTGTTCGACCTGGAGCTGCAACGCTACCGCTCGGTGCTCGAGCCGGGCGGCGCCACCGCCCACGGCGAGCTCGAGCTCGTCCTGCGCGTTAGCAAGGGTTACTACGTTCGATCGCTGGCGCGAGACCTGGGCCTGCGGCTGGGGCTGCCCGCGCATCTGCGCGCGCTCGTGAGAACCGCCAGCGGGCCCTTCCTCCTCGAGCAAGCCGTCCGGCTAGATGCTGGCCCAGAGGCCCTACGCCGGGCGCTGATTCCCCTGGCTGCGGCGGCGCAAATGGCCCTACCCGCGGCGGTGCTCGGCGAGTCGGGACTGCGCCGGGCGCGGCTTGGCCAGCGCCTCGACGTGGCCGACTTCGCAAAACCGCCGCCGCCAGGGCGGCCCTCCGCTTGGCTGGAGCCGTCGGGCGAGCTGGCGGCGATTGGCGATCTCGACGAGCGCGGCCAGGGCCGCGTGCGCCGGGGCTTTGGCTCGCGCTGACGGCGCGCTCCGTTCTGCTCCCCTAGCCTCGCCCCCAAGCCCGCGAGGGCGCCGCGAGATCGGGAGCTCTGGTTGCACCCATTTGGCGGCGTCGCTACGATAGATACTGGAAGTTGGAAGCCGGTCCAGAACCAAGTACCGCGCCGCTTTTGGCGGCCGTTGCTATCGCCTTGGTGGGAGCGCTGTTCGCCGGTGCCGATGCGGCACTGACCTCGCTCAGCCCGGCGAGGCTGGGTGCGCTCGCCAAAGAAACGGACGAGCCGCGGCGACGCAAGGCTCTAGAGCGCCTCGCCGAGCGGCGCAACGTGCTGCTGGCGCGCTACTTGGTCGGCCGGGTGCTGGCGCTCAGCGGCGCAGTGGCGCTGTTCACCGCGTGGCTTATCGGCTGGTCCGCGCGCCCGCTCCACAAGGCGGTGGCGGCCGTGGTGGCCTTTCTGGTGGTCAGCGCGCTTACCCAGTGCACCGCCATGGCCGGGCGCAGCGGTGCCGACTGGCTGGCGCTGGTCGCCGCGCGCTTTCTTCGGCCCTTCGACCTGCTGCTCGCGCCCGTGGCAGCCATCACCCGAGTTGGCGGCCGCCTGCTGTCTCGCCCGTCGCTCCGCCCGCCCCCGGATGCCCGCATCACCGAGACCGAAGTGGAGATG
>CAYTYV010000267.1:0-9019 GCA_964441055.1 uncultured Polyangiaceae bacterium
GATGTAGACGTTCGGACGGTCGATGCGCTCATGGAGGGCGCGGGCCGCTTCGAGGCCTATCCGAACCGCGACTCCTTGGGCTACATCGAGACCTACGGCCTCGAACACGTCCACACCATGTATCGCGGCACGTTCCGCAACCTGGGCCACTGCGCGCGCTGGAAGGCCTACGTGGATCTGGGGCTGTTCGACATCGAGACGCGCACCTTCGACGAGCGCAGCTACGCGGGCGTGATGCGCACCGTGCTGGGCGCGCCCACGGACGGCAACCTGCGCCAGGCCGCGGCCGACAAGCTGGGCGCGGCCAAGGCCGACGCGGTCGAGACCCTGGACTGGCTCGGCATGTTCGACGAGCAGCCCTTGCCCGAGGGCGCCAAGTCCCCGCTGGACGCCCTGGCCGCCGCCATGCTGGCGCGCATGGAGTACCGCCCAGGCGAGCGCGACATGATCGTCATGCACCACGATGTGGTCTCGGAGTTCGCCGACCACAAGGAGCGCACCATCATGGATCTGGTCGACTTCGGCATCCCGGATGGCGACTCCTCCATGGCGCGCACGGTCTCGCTGCCCGTGGCGATCGGCACTCGCATGATCCTCGAGGGCACCATCGCCGAGCCGGGCGTGCACGCGCCCGTCAAGCCGAGCTTCTACGAGCCGATCCTCGACGAGCTGGAGACGCTCGATATCGTCTGCCAGGAGCGGACCGAGCGGATATAGGCGGGAACCGCGCCCTCATTCGGCCGCGACGGGTGGGCTCCACTGCACCACCTCGTCGACCATGATGTGGCCCCAGCTGCCTTGGGCCTGATCCACGACCTCGAGGCGCCCGAGCTGGCCCCGGAAGCGCGCGATGTCCCATTCGCGCCTTCCGAGCACGTCGTGGTTGTGGCCCGTGGCCGAGTGGACTCGGCGGCTGCCGACCAGCAGCGAGACGCGCAGTCGCTCGGGATCGCGGCCGCCGCCCACGCGCAGCAGCATGAGCTCGCCCTCCAATTGAAATGGTGGCGATAGCATGCGGCCCGTGGCGCGATCGCCCAGCCGCGGGGCAAAGGAGCTCAGGTAGCCGCCGGATTGCCCGGTCACGCCGCGCTGCCCCGTGGGGTTCCCGTAGGCGGGGCTGGTGCGAAAGGCATCGCCCGTCCGGCTCCAGGCCTTGAGCTCGGATCGGTTGAAATGGATGGCGCCGTGGCCGATGAGCCCCCGCCTGTCGCGGTTGTCCTTCACCCAAAGGCCGGGGACGTCCAGCTCGGGCGGGAAGTCCGTGAAGACGAAGTAGCCGCTGCGCTCGAGCTCGCCGCGGATGTAGCCCCACTTGATGTAGGTGGGATTGCGCGCCAGCATGGCCTGCCGGGCCGCGCGTTTTTCGTGGCCCGGCTTGCCCCGGCCGAAGGACGGGACCTTCTTGCGCGCCACCTCGGGGTCGATGACGCCATAGGCATCGACCACGCGCAGATCCCCAAAGAAGCCAGCGGCGCCGATGTCGCCCACCACCATGCTGGCCCCGGGCGGTGCGATCGTGCCCAGCCATTTCATGTAGCGGACGTTGTTGTCGACCGTCTCGCCCCAGCGCAGGATCTCGAAGGTGTACACGCTGCGCTCGTAGCCGCGCTGGCCGAGAAGATAGAGCGCCCCGCCGAGGGCGCCTCCCCAGATGGCGACCATCGCGCAGGCGGCAACCGTGCGGCGGCGGATCCAGCGCCAGGCGCGACTGCCGCGGCCCCACGCTCGCACCAGGTATACCGCCGTGCCGATGAGCAAGCTGTAGATGGGCAGCAGCACCACGTAGAAGCGATGCCCCGAGTAGAAGTCGCCGCCGACGTAGATGATGTACGCGGTGTGAAGCAGCAGGTAGAGCGTCAGCCAGCGCACCACGGGCTGGCGCAGGCCCAGCGTGCCCAATGCGGCCAGGGCCGGAAGGTAGAGCCGGTCGTCGAAAAAGGTGCGGGTGTACTCGATGCCCCGATCGATGGCGGCGAAGCTGTCGCCCACCTTGAGGTAGAAGGTATTGGGCAGGAGCGCGCCGTAGTAGAGATAGCGCCAGGCAAAGTAGGCGCCGTAGATGCCCGCTGCGCCGAGCAGCGCGGCCGCCAGCGTTCGGCGCAAGCGCTTTCGCGCGGTCTTGGAGCGGCGCCGAGTGGGCAGCAGGGCCCCCGGGCCTACCGCGATGAAGAAGGCGAGCGGCAAGAGCGCGCCGTCGGGCCGGGCCATGGTGATCAGCGCGAAGAGCAGGCCCAGCCACCAGCCCGCCCGCCGCGGCTTCACCTGCCAGACGTACACCGCCAGAAGCGACAGGAAGATGACCAGGTGGCCCTCCAGGGCGCTCATCGCATAGCCCAGGTAGGAGCCGTCGAGCGCGCAGAATAGCAGCGCCACCGCGGTGGCGATCCAATCGCGGCGGAAGAGCTGGCGCGCCACGGCGTAGAGCAGCGCCAGATCGAGCAGCGCGATGATGACGTTGAGCGTGATGGCGGCGCGCGTGAAATCGGTGCCGAGGGCGTGCGTGGCGGCGTACAGCGGGGCGAGCACCACCACCCAGAGGAAGTTGGTGTAGCCCTCGACCGCCTCGCCCAGGTTGAAGACCAGGCCGTGGCCCAGCACCCAGTTCTTGGCGTATTGAAACGAGATGTAGGCGTCGTCGACCGCGTTGAAGCGGTAGAGCTTGGCAAAGCGAATGGCGGTGTTCGCCACGAAGACGGTCAGCGCGAGCAGCACCCACATCGCTGGATCGCGAAGCTCGGAGTCGGCCCTACCGCGGCGCTTGGGCTCGTCGTGGATGCGTTGCGTCACCAAGGCGGACCCCACAGCATCGCTGGCCTGACGCTCGACAGCGATCAGTCGTCATCCGCGCCGTAGCGGCGCGCGGTATGGTAGATGGTCTCGAGCTCGACCAAGTCGTTGAACTGCTCGAAGGTGGCGAGCCGGTCGAGCCGGTCGCGGGTTGAGCCGCTCGAGCGGAGCTCGGCGTAGACGTCGAGCAGCGCGCGCGCCGTGGCGTAGATCGGCGACAGCGGGTGGATCGCGATGTGGAAGCCGAGCTCGCCGAGCTCTTCGGGACTGTGAAGCGGGGTGGCGCCGCCTTCGATCATATTGGCCACCCGCAGGCCCGGGGTGCGCTCGCCAATGGCAGCGAGCTCGGCGTCGCTATGGGGAGCCTCGACGAAGCTGCCGTCCGCGCCCGCCCCCACGTAGGCATTGGCGCGCTCGATGGCCTCGTCCAGGCCGAGAACCGCGCGGGCATCGGTGCGGGCCACGATGAAGAAGTCGGCGTCTTCGGCCGCATCGCGAGCCGCGCGGATCTTCTGCACCTGCTCGCCCGTCTCGATGACGCGCTTGCCGCGCATGTGGCCGCAGCGCTTGGGCCAGACCTGGTCCTCGATGAAGCAGCCCGCAGCGCCAGCGGCGATGAGATCGCGAACCGTGCGCTGGACGTTCAGCGGGTTGCCGCCGCCCGTGTCGGCATCGGCGATCATCGGCACTGGGGCGGCCGCGGCGCAGATGCGTCGAGCTACCTCCACCATCTCGGTGGGCGTGAGCAAGCCCACATCGGGCTGGGCCAGCAGCGAGGCCGAGACGGCGTAGCCCGAGATGAAGCCCGCGGAAAAGCCCGCCCTAGCGAGCAAGCGCGCCGAGAGCGCATCGTGGCAGCCGGGCGCGAGCACCACGCCGTGCTGCTCGATGGCGTGGTGAAGGCGCGTTCGGCGAGGCGACATGGGCGGGGCTCTTAGGCGGGGGTCTGCGAGGGGTGTACTAGCCGCTCGCCGCGTCTGCCGCTAGCATCGAAGGCTCGGCCGCCTCGAACGCGCGCCGCCCGAGCTTCTATGGGACGCCGACTTGCCGCCATCGCGCTGTTGCTGCTCGCCGCGGGCTTGCTCTGCGGGCGCCCGAGCACGGCCTGGGCTGGCGGCGGACGCGCGCGGGCGCTACACGCCCATTGGGCCCCGGATCGACCGATCATCGACGGCCTGCCCAACGAGTGGGGCGTGGGCTGGCGCGAGCTCGGCTTTCGGCTGCGCGGCGCCAAGCCCGGCTCGGCCGATCTGAGGGCGCGCGCCGCCCTGAGCTACGACCGCGAGAACGTGTACTTGGCGGCCGAGGTGCAGGACGAGCGGTTGGTCGGCCGCGGCGACTACGTCGAGCTGGTGCTCGGCATCCCCGGTGGCACGGTCTGGTCGCTGCGCCTGTACCCGGGCGTGGCCGGCCGGAGCGCCGCGCGCGCGCTCAGCAGCTGGGGCGCCCTGCTTGCCGACGTCGAGGTGGTCGAGGCGCCCATCGACGGGGGCTACGGGCTGGAGGCGCGCATCCCGTGGAAGCGGATCCCCCGCTCGTCGACTATACGACTCGGTCTGCGCGGCGGCGTCTTCGTCTACGATGCCGACCGCTCGCGCGCCGTCGAGACGGTGATGGGCACAGCGCCCTCGCGCGCCTACCGCTCGCTGCCCGCCGTGTCCACCGAGCCGGAGATCGCGCTCAGCTTCGGGCTTTTGCGCGAGCACGGGCTCTACCAGGCGCCTCGCTACAACCTGCTCGGCAACGTCAAGGGCGACCGTCAAAAGGAGCGGATACTGGTCTACGGGCGTTACCTCGTCGTGCTGGGGCCGAGCTACGACCAGGGCAAGCAGTACTACTACCGCGAGCTGGGCGTGGACGCCGACAAGGGCGGGCTGCCCCAGTGCATGCTGCGCGAGCTGACTGGCGATGGCCGCGCGGAGATCGTGCTTCGACGTCGCTACGCCGATGGCCCGGGCAAGGCCGAGACGCTCGAGGTGCTGAGCTTCCGCCAGGCCGATGCCGCGCCTGAGATCATCTTCGCCCACGAGGTCGCCGTGGAGCGCGGCGGCCGCCGCATCGACAACGCCGTGCGCTTTTTTCCCGCCGGGCGGCGGACGCGCAGCGTCGTCCGCCCAGGTCGCAATCGCCGGGCCAGCGAGGCCGAGCGCGAGGCCTTCGAGGCGCTGCGCAGCACTGATGCCGAGCTGCTGATCCTGCCGTGGGGCGAGGTGGCCTCGCAGACCTACACCCTGCGCGCGGGCAAGTTCGCCCTGACCGGGGAGCGGAGCCGTCCGTCCGCCCCGGCTGCGCCGCCATCGCCACCTCGCGTCGCCCCGAGGCGCCAGTCCAGCGCCGTGTCTCGGCCGTCGGCTCCGCCCCCCGATCTCGATCGGGTGTACGCGCACTACCGCAAGCAGGCCGGGGTGCGCGGGGGGCCGCGCTTCGACCTTCGCGCCAACCTGGCGGGTGATCGCGAAAAGGAGCGGCTGGTGGTGCACGGCCGCGACATCGTCGTCTTTGGCGAGGGCTTTCGCCAGGGCAAGGGATACTCGGTCCTGGCGCTGTCGATGTTCACGCGCGACCGCGACATCCGCTCGGTCAAGGCGCGGGACCTGACGGGCGACGGCCTGGCCGAGGTCATCGTGACGGGCGCGATGCGTAGCGAGGCGCCCGGGCAGGCGACGGCCGACGAGGTCCGCCATCGCGTGGTGTACATCTACAAGCTCGTGGGCGAGTCGTTTCGGCGCATCTTTGCGGCCGAGCTCGAGCGCAGCATCGGCTCGCAGCGCATCGTGGGCGGCATCCGCTATCCCCGCGCGGGGCGCATCGAGCTGGTGCCATCGCGGTCGGTCGGCTTCCGCGAGGATAGCTACCCCTTTGGCCCGGGCGACGAGCCGTCGGCGGGCGTGGCCCCGCTGGTCTTGCCGTGGGAGGAAAGGCGCGCGGCGCGCTTCCGCTTCGTGCGCTCGAGCGGTACCTTCGAGCCCGAGTGATTGCCATGAAGCGTCGTCAGCTGTTCGAGTTTCAGGACGAGCCCTGGTTCCCAAGCGTTGCCCGCGAAGGGCTGGTCGAGATCTTGAGCCTGGGCATTCGCTACTCGGGCCTCGCCCGCGCTCTGGCGCCAGCGTTCGCGCGCGTCGTCGAGCGCGTCGACGAGCCGCGCGTGCTCGATCTGTGCTCGGGCGCAGGCGGCCCGGTCGTGCTGCTGCTGGAGGCGCTGGCGGCCCGCGGCGAGCCCCTGCCCCGGGTGCTGCTGTCCGACCTGTACCCCAACGTGGCGGCGTGGACGCGGCTGCGCGAGCAGTGGCCCGACCACGTCGACTTCGTGGCCGAGCCGGTCGATGCCACTCGCATCCCAAGCGAGCTGCCTGGCGGGGTGGTCACGATCGTCAACGGGCTGCACCACTTCCCCTTGTCCGTCGCCCGCGAGGTCATCGCCGAGGTGGCGCGGCGCCGCGCGGCGCTGTTCGTGGCCGAGTGCTTTCCTCGCGATCTGCTGCGCGGCGCAGCTTTTCTGCCTGCGGCCGGGCTGGGGTTCCTCGTAAATCCCTGGGTGTGCGAGCGCCACGGCCTGCTCAAGGCCGCGCTCTCGGTGCCGCTGCCCCTGTTGGCTGCGACCGGTCTATGGGACTGGCTGGCCTCGGTGATGCGCATCCACGAGCCGGCCGAGCTGGCGGTCGTGGCCCGCGAGGTGGCGCCCGACTACCGCTGGGAGACCGGCTCCGCGGCCTTTGCGCCGTTGGGAAAGGCCGTCTATCTGGTGGGGCTTCCGCCTGCGGAGGGCGGCTGCGGCTGAGGCCCGCAACGACCGACGGAGCGCAGCGACGATGGGGGAGCAGACGATGGACGAGAGGCACGGTTGATGCGGATCGCCTTGCTCTATCCGCCGCCATGGAAGATGGCGGCCTCGGGCGAGATCGCCGACTTCGGTCCGGATGGGCCCCCGCGGGACTTCCGCGACGGCGACATCGACGTGGACTTCCATCAGATGCCGTACGGCCTTTTGTCGCTGGCCGCCCAGGCCATGCGCGCGGGCCACCAGGTCAAGGTGCTCAACCTCTCGTCGGTTCCGTGGGTCGAGGTCGAGCGCGTGCTGGGCGCGCTCGAGGCCGATCTGTACGGCCTTTCCTGCTTCACGGCCAACCGTCGCGGCGTCGAGCTGGTCGCGCGCCTTTTGCGGCAGCATCACGACCGAGCCCACATCGCGGTGGGCGGACCGCACGTGACTGCGCTGCCCATCGAGACGCTGGCGCACTGGGACGCGGTCGACACGGTGGTGCTGGGCGAGGGCGAGCATAGCTTCATGGAGCTGGTCGAGCGGCTCGAGGAGGGTCGCTCGACCGAGGGGATCGCGGGCACCGCCCACCGCCAAAAGGGCAAGCCCACGCTCGCCCCAGCGCGAGCGCGCATCGCCGATCTGGACGAGCTGGCCTCGCCGCACGACTACTTCGACACACACCTATTGCTGACGGCGCGTGGCTGCCCAGGACGCTGCTCCTTCTGCGCCACGCGCGTCGCTTGGGGGCGGGGCTATCGGGCGCTGTCGGCCGAGGCGGTGCTGGACGCGATCGACCGGGCGCTCGCGCGGCTGCCAGTCAAGATGCTCATGGTCAAGGACGAGACCTTCACCGCCGACCGAAAGCGCGGCCTGGCCATCTGCCGCGGCATCCAGGAGCGCGGCCAGCGCTTCATCTGGAGCTGCGACACGCGGGCCGACGCCCTCGACGAGGAGCTCGTGCGCGAGATGCGGCTGGCCGGCTGCCAGCGGCTTAGTCTTGGCGTGGAGTCGGGCTCGATCGCGGTGCTCAAGAACATCGGCAAGAGAATCACCCCCGAGGGAGTCATCCAGACGACCGAGCTCGCCAAGCGCTACGGCCTGGAGGTGCGCTTTTTCATGATGCTGGGCAATCGCGGGGAGACGGCCGATACCCTGCGCCAGAGCCTCGAGCTCATCCAGGCCGCCAGGCCCCACCAGTACATCTTCGCCTGCCTGTCCATCTATCCAGGCACCGCCGACTATCGCGACTGGGAGCTCGCTGGGCGGATCGACTCCGAGGTGTTTTTCACCGAAGACTTCCAGGAGCTCAAGGCGCCCTTCGACGCCTCGGACGAGGTCACCGCGCTCCTATCGCAGTGGTTCGAGGAAAACGCGGGCCTGCACGATCTCTACCGACCGGGGATCGCGGACTGCCAGGCCGTGCTGGAGCGGCTCGGCGACCACCACGCCGCCCACATGGACCTCGGCGCGGCCTACTATGCCGCGGGCGATCTCGAGGGCGCGGAGCGCCACGTGCACCGAGCCCTGGAGCTCGGTTACCCCCTATTGGGGCTGGCCTACAATACGCTGGCCTGCATCGCGGCCGAAGAGGAGGACTGGAGCCAGATGCAGATCTACCTCGGCCGCGCGCTGCTCGACCCCTTGCACGACGTGGTCCAGCACAACTCGCTAACCGTGCGGCAATGGCTGGCCCGCGGCGGACCGGAAAGCGGCACCCCGCCGCGGCTTGTTACGGGATCCGGCTTTCGCCTGCTCGAGCCCACCCACCAGCCCATGCTGCCCGGGCCCTTGCCCGAGGACGTGTGCTCGTGGGGGTGAGGGGCGTCCCAGCCTCGCGGTTCCAGCAATCCCCGAAGGGCGCCTGCCGACCGGGTAGATTCGGTGGAGCACCTTCTTGGGTATGCTCGCGGGACGTTCCCAACAACGTTGTTGCCAACGGTTTTGTTGGGAAAGAGGGGACGAGTCCGTTCGTAGCTACAAGAACTCCGGCCACGGAAGCTCGCCGCCCTGGCGGATGTAGGTGCCGATCTCGCGGCTGAGCGCGGCGCGGGCTTGCTCGCAGCGGCGCTGGGCGGCCTGGCCGGGTTGGCGGCAAGCCTTGCGCTGTTCCTTGCGGCGGAGCTGGACGCGGCGGTTTTGCTCGAGGGCCTGGCGGATGTCGTCGTTGAGATCTCGCCACGAGATGGTGGCGACTTGGCCCGCCGCGCGGCCGCGCACCGCGATCTCGTTCGACATGACGGACACGCAGCTTCCGTCCCAGCGGAGCACGTCGTAGCTGCCCGCTCCCGAGACCTTCATGCCGCCCATGTCGGGTTGGCGCTCGGCCAGGACCAGCACCTCCTCGCCGCCCGCCAGCAGCGACGGCGACGACCAGCCCGAGCCCACGTACCAGGCCTCCACCGGGCGCCGCAGGTAGGCCCGCGTCCACGGCGCATCCCTGCTGAACATGCGCAGGGCCACGTTGGGGCGGGT
>CAYTYV010000268.1:0-8983 GCA_964441055.1 uncultured Polyangiaceae bacterium
TCGCGGGCATCGGCGCGCTCGCCCGCGCGGGCGCCTTGCCCGCGATCGATCTCATGCTGCTGCCCGAGCAGGTAGACGACGTATCCGAGCATCTTCCCGAGCTTCGCAAGCTCTTGCCGTCGGGCATTTCCATTTCGCTGGGCATTGCCTACTCGAGCGGTCGCGCGACGGCGGCGCATCTTTTTGGCTCGCGCGCCGAGCTCGAGGCGGCGCTCGATCGCGTGGCCTTCGAGGCGGGCGAGATCATTGCCGCCACCCGGCCGAGCCCGCTGGCGGATCGCCGCGAGGGCTGCTCCTGCGCGCTCGGCCATCACCTGCACGTCCGCAGCGACGGGGCGCTTTTCACCTGCTTCAAGATGGAGGAGCGGGTGGGCCATCTCGGCGAGATCGGCTTTGCCACTGCGCTCGGACGCGTGCGGGCTGGCGCCCATCCCGCGGACACCTTGCCCCGCTGCGTCGACTGCGCGCTCCGCACCCTGTGTGGCGCGGGCTGCCGCGCGGAAAACCTCCAGCTCACGGGCGACGCGAACGAGCCTGCCTGTGGCTCCTGGCGGGTGCGCGTGCTTTGCGAGCTTCTGGCCGAGGACCGGAGCTCGGCGCTCGAGTGGCCCGCCGCGCACCTGCTCGCCGAGGCCAAGGCTCGCGGCATCGACGGCCCCGAGACGCTCGCGCCCGCCATCCCCTCGCGACACCTCATCGATACCTGACCCCAACCACGCACCGAAAGGATCCCCCCATGCCCAAGCCGCTAGCTATCTGCCTCGAGGATCTCGATCCGGCGCCATCCGCGCCGCGCTACCTGCGCTGCGTGGCGCTGGTGGGACGCCAGCCAGGGCTGCGGCTCGATGCCGACGGAGTGGCGCACTGGCAAGCCGATGGCGAGGCAGCCTGCGAGCTATGGGTCTCGGCCGACGATCGGCTCATGCTGCTTCGGCCGGATGGCGCGGTGGCCGTGGGCGTGCATCGCGCGGGCCGCTCGCTCGACGTGCCCGCTGAAAAGCCGGTCGTTCTCAACGCGGGCGACGAAGTCGCCGTGGGCTCGCGGCGCATCCGCATTCACGTGCACGGCGCAGCTCCGCGGGTGGCAGCGCCCTCGCCCCTGCCCGAGAAGACCTGGACGCGTCGGGCAGGACATGTGGCCGCAGCATTGGCCATGGGCGCGGCCGTGGGCGGCTGCAAGGATCTCGAGGTAAGGGAGCAGCCACCGTCCGTTTCGGAGCCGATCGACCCCGACGCCGCGTCGAGCGGCACGACCGCCGCGCCGACTACGACCACGACGACCACGACGACCACGACGACCATCGAGGTGCGGGAGCGCCCGCCTGCGGTGGAGATGGTCGCTCCCCCCGATGCTGGCGCTGCTGTGCCAGTCCCACCCCCGGGCAACGCGCCGAAAAGCGGAGCGAGCAAGGGCTCGGGCAGCACGACCAAGTAGGGGGCCGCGCCCGCCGCTGGGGCTTCGGCAGTGCCTACGGGCATTCCCACAGTCGCTCGCATAGCCGCCGAGCTCGCGCAGACGCCCGCAGCAAGAGGAGGACGGCCCTCCTCCTAGTCCTGGGCCCTCTTCTGTCGGATAAGCCCCACCTGTTCGTGCACGCCAGAGATGCCGCCCTTTTGCACCGTCCATTGCAGAATGCGCGCGGTGTGCAGCCGCACGCGCACGGCGTGCTCGTAGGGAAGGCGGGGCACCGCCTTGATGCAGGTCGTGGCCCGTTCGACGAAGATCCACTGCTCGCCCTGGCACCGCAGCTCGCCTTCGGTTCGGCACGTGGCCCCGCGGCCCGCGCGCTCGAAGCCGCTCAAGGGGTGCTCGTCGACCTCGAAGGCGACGCGGCCATCTGCGCCGATGCGGGCGGTGATGCAGCGCCCCAGAATCGGATCCGGCCGCGGCGCGCCTGGCACGGCGTTATCGTACACCGTGGCGCAGGCCTTCCAGGTGCCCACCCAAGCCGGGTCGATGCTCGCTCCAGCATCGGGATCCGGCTGCGCCTCCTCCAGGGCAGACGCCGACGCGCTCGCCCGAGCCTCTGGCTGCCCAGGCGCAACCGAGGCGCTTGCCGAGCCGACCGCTTGACCGGAAGCCGCTGCTGGGCTCGGGCTCGGGACGGCCGCGGTAGCAGCGGCATCTCGTTCCCCAGCGGCCTGCTCCGCCTCCGTGCGGCAGCCCCCGCCTCCAAGGCAGGCCACCAGCAACAGAGTCACGGGCGAACGGACGCGCATCGCACCCGCGTCCTAGCACGCGCGTGCATCGAGCAGAACGCGGGCGGGAGCTTCGCGCTGGCAGGATGCCTGCGCCAACGAGCCGCCCGCCCTCCCCGCCCGCCGTCCCCACTGGACGGCTCCCCCAGCTCGGTGCAGGATGCACGGCCAGCGCTCGGGCCCCTTGCCGACGAGCTGCCTTGCGTGCAAAGGGATCGCAGCCGCGCGCCACCCTCGGAGCCGCCCATGCTGTTCAGGACCTTGACCCACTCGGGATTTCGAGACCTCGTCGAGCTCATCCTCGAGCGCAACGAGGTCATCGGGCCCACCGAGGTCGCCACGAGTCACCGCGGAAAGCCCATCTACCACTACGTACCGGTCGAGCGCTTCGAGGATCTGCGGCTCGACTACGACACCACCGAGATCTCCGCCAAGACCTACTTCCTGCCCTTCTGCGAGAACCTGTCCACCTTTCGCTTCACCGACGACGACTGGCAGCAGCAGCAGCGCTATCGCATTCAGCCGCGGGCTATCGTGGGCCTTCACGCCTGCGATATCAATGCGCTGGTCAAGCTCGACAAGGTGCTGGCCCGCGACTTTTTCCCGAGCCCCTACTACATCTCGCGGCGCAAAAATACCTTTGTCGTGGGCATCGACCACGAGCCCTGCGAGCGGGGCTTCTGCCGCTCGCTCGACATGGATACCGTTACCCACGGCTTCGATCTTTTCCTCACCGATTTGGGCGATCGCTACTTCACGGCGATCGGCTCCGACCGCGCCTACGGCCTGGTGCAGCAGGTCGGCGTCAAGGACATCACCGAGCAGGACACCCAGGACTACCTCGCCGAGCGCAAGCGCATCGCGCGCCTGTTCACCGAGCGGCTGGACGTGCAGAACCTGCCCAACCTGCTCGACATCGAGTTCGAGTCCGAGGTGTGGGAGCGCTGGGGCGAGCGCTGCCTTTCCTGCGGCAATTGCGCCATGGTCTGCCCCACCTGCTACTGCTACGGCGTGCGCGAGAACATCTCGATGGACTTTTCCGAGGCCGCCAAGACCAAAGAGCTGTACTCCTGCAACATCGTCGACTTCGCCGAGGTGGCGGGCAAGCACAACTTCCGACCCGACCGCAAGACCCGGCTCAAGTACCGCTACTACCACCAGCACCGCGGCTACGTAGAGGCCTACGACGAGTCCAAGTGCGTGGGCTGTTTCCGCTGTGGACGCGCCTGCATCGCGGGCATCAATCCGCCCGACGTCATCCGCGAGCTACAGGACGAGGATCGGCAGGATCTTCCGCCTGTCTCGAAGGGCACCGAGCTGTGAGCGCCTCCCATACCGAGGACCCCGTGACGAGCTACCGGCTTCACCGCTACGACATCACGCAGGAAGGCGAGATGACCGCGGCGCTCGATTTCAATCGTCGCAGCCGCCTCAAGCACGTCGATCGTGCCATCCGCGCCGAGATCACCAACGTGATCCGGCTCACCGACTCGGAAAAGCTCTTCCAGCTGCGCATCCTCGACCCGGCCGAGCGACGCCGCTTCTCGTTCCGCGCGGGGCAGTTCGTCATGGTCGAGGTGCCCGGCTACGGCGAGATCCCCATCTCGCTCTCGAGCTCGCCGTCGCAGAAGGGCTTTCTCGAGCTGTGCATCCGCAAGGCCGGACTGGTGACCAGCGCACTACACCGCGCGCGCCGCGGGGCCCGCGTGGGGATCCGCGGTCCCTTTGGCACCCATTTCCCCATGGAGGAGATGAAGGGCCATAGCATTCTGCTCATCGCGGGCGGCCTCGGGCTGGCGCCGCTGCGCGCGCCCGTGTTCCAGGCCATCGAAAACCGCGTGGACTATAGGGATGTGCACATCCTGTACGGGACGGGTCAGCCGAGCCAGCTCCTGTTCGACTACCAGTACGAGGAGTGGCGCCGCATCGACGACATCGATCTGCACGTGATCGTCGAGCAGCCGGACGAATCGTGGAACGGGCCCGTGGGCATGATCACCGAGCTGCTGGACGACATCCACATCGTGCCCGACCAGACCTACGCGGTGGTGTGCGGACCTCCCGTCATGTTCAAGTTCGTCTGTCGGCGGCTGAGCGCGCTCGGCGTGCCCATGCAGCGCATGTTCGTCTCGCTCGAGCGCCGCATGCACTGCGGCATGGGCAAGTGCTGTCGCTGCAACATCGGCTCCACCTTCACCTGCATCGACGGTCCCGTGTTCGACTACTGGACGGTGATGAACCTCAAGGAAGCCATCTAGGCGATGAAGTACCTCGGCATCCAACCCCGTCGTCCCAAGGTCGCGGTGTTCGACCTGACCGGTTGCGAGGGCTGCGAGCTGCAGCTGGCCAACAAGGAGGACACCCTGGTGCCGTTCCTGCAGGCGCTCGACATCGTGCGCTTTCGCGAGGTCTCGTCGGCCGAGGGGGACGACTACGAGGTCGCGCTCATCGACGGCGCCGTCACCCGCGACGACGAGGTGGCCCGCCTCGAGCGGATACGCGCGCAAGCAAGCTTGGTGGTCTCGCTCGGAAGCTGCGCCTGCTTCGGCGGGGTGGCCAAGCTCAAGAACGCCTTCGATCTCGACGAGGCCAATCGCATCGTCTACGGCGACAGCCCCAAGGACACCGCGCCCGCGCGGGCCGTCGGCGAGGTCATCAGTGTGGATCTCGAGATCCCCGGCTGTCCCGTGACCAAGCTCGAGGTGGAGCGGGTGGTTCGGCACCTCGTGCTGGGCGTGCCCTACACGCCGCCTGCCTTTCCCGTGTGCCTCGAGTGCAAGCAGCGCTTCACGGTGTGCGCCTTCGAGCGCGGGCAACTGTGCCTGGGCCCCATCACGCGCGGCGGCTGCGGCGCTCCCTGTCCTGCGGCAGGGCTCGGTTGCTGGGGCTGCCGCGGCGCTGCGGCCGACTGCAATTGCGTCGGCTTCGTGAAGGCGGCCCAGGACTGCGGCTTTGCCGCCGAGGAGATCGACGAGCGACTGAGCCTGTTCGGCGGCTTTGCCACCCGGTGAGCCGTGCGGCCGACTCGGAGAAGATGGCCATGAAGCTGAATCTCGATTTGGACGTGCACCACCTGAGCCGGGTGGAGGGCCACGGCAACATCGTGGTCCGGGTCCGCGATGGCAAGCTCGAAGAGGCCCGCTGGGACTCGGTGGAGACGCCGCGCTTTTTCGAGGTGATGCTGCAGGGCAAGCACTACTCCACCGCGGGCGTTTTGGCCGCGCGGATCTGCGGCATCTGCTCGATCGCCCATTGCCTGGCGAGCCTGCGCGCCACCGAGCAAGCCCTGGGGGTGACCGTACCCGAAGCGGCGGAGACGCTGCGGCAGCTCGCCAAGCACGGCGAGACCTTGCAGAGCCACGCGCTGCATCTGTTGTTCTTGGTGGCGCCCGATTTTCTGGGGCTGACGAGCGTGGTGCCGCTCATCGATACAAAGCCCGAGATCGTCGAGATCGCTGCGCGGCTCAAGGGGCTGGCCAACCGGCTGTGCGATACCGTGGCTGGGCGCACCACGCATCCCATCTCCTTGCAGGTGGGCGGCGTGGCGCGCATGCCCGATCGGTCCGAGCTCGCGGCGCTGCGGGAGCAGCTCTACCACTCGCTCGAGGACCTGGACCAGGTGGTGGAGCTGTTCAAGGGCTTCGAGGCCCCCGCCTTCGAGCGCGAGACCGAGTTCGTCTCGCTCGAGGGCGAGGATCGCTACCCCTTCGTGGGCGACAAGCTGGTCTCCAGCGACGGCGTCCGCCGACCCGAGCGCGAGTACCTGGCCGTGACCAACGAGTACGTAGTCGAGCGCAACACCTCCAAGTGGACGCGCCTGTCGCGCAGCTCCTACGCGGTGGGTGCGCTCGCCCGCTACAACAACAACCACCGCTGGATCCACGACCACGCCCGTCGGGTGGCCGAGAGCCTGGGCCTAAGGCCCGTGTGTCACAACCCCTTCATGAACAACGCCGCGCAGCTCGCCGAGTGCTTTCACTGCACCCACGAGGCCATCCGGCTCATCAATGCCCTGGTCGACGAGCGACCGGGCCCGACCATGGCCGCCATCAGCCCGCGAGCTGGCGAGGGCGTGGGCGCGGTAGAGGCGCCGCGCGGCATTCTCTTTCACCATTACGAGTACGACCGACGGGGTCGCATCGTCCGCGCCAACTGCGTGGTGCCAACCACCCAGAACAACGCCAACATCCACCAGGATCTGTCCGCCCTGGTGGAGCACTTCGTCGCCCAGGGCGCGGACGGCCCCGAGCTAGAGCGGCTCTGCGCCATGCTGGTTCGAGCCTACGATCCCTGCCTGTCGTGCTCGGTGCACTGACGAGCCGCGCCTGCGCGAGCCCTTACCAGCTCGAGCGCTCGTGCAGGAAGCGTTCGATGCGCGGCAGCACCTGCTCGGGGCGTTCGAGCAGCACGAAGTGGCTGCCCTTGCGGACGTGCTCGTGGTCGGCATCGGGCAGCCGACGGGCCATCTCGCGAGACTGGTAGGGCGGGGTCAAGACGTCGAAGCGACCCGAGATCACCAGCGCTGGAATGCGCAGCCGCGGCAGGTGGTGGTAGGCGGAGTGGGCGTCGAGCTCCTGAAAGAGCCGGAGGAAGTTGGGGAAGTTCTCGGGCTTGTACACGTCGTCCGTGTACTGCTCGAGCAGGGGCCGAAGGCCCAGGGCGCGACGACCGGCGACCAGCCAGAACAGCCCCAGGGTGACGGCGGTACCGCGCTTGCTCAGGCCTGCGAGCAGCCGCGAGACCCCTGGATGCTTGCGAACCCACTCGGTGACCTCGTGCAAATAGCGCGGCAGCAGCGGGATGCGGAACCACGGCTGAAAGCCCGAGGAGAACACGTGGCCATAGGTGCCGTTCAGCAACACCAAGCCAGCGAAGCGCTCGGGCCGAATCGACGCGGCCTCCAGCGACACCTGCACCCCCATGCTCCAGCCGACCCACACCGCGCGCTCGATCCCTTCGGCGTCCAGGATGGCCAGCGCATCCTCGGCGTGATCCCGCACCGACAGCCGCGAGACTACGTCGTAGGGCGAGTCGAACAGCCCGCGGTAGTCCCAGGTGATGAGCCGATAGCGCTCGCCTAGCTCGTCGATGAGCGGCTTCCAAGCATAGAGCCTGCCGCCTAGGCCGTTGGCCAGCATCAGGGTCTGCTCGCCCTCGCCCAGCACCTGGTAGGAGACCGCCGCGTCACCACGGGAGCGAATCGTGTGCTGCTGGGCGTGCTCGAAGGACAGGTCTGCGCGAGTCGACATGTCGGCGCATGATAGCCGGAAACTGCGCCGCGGGCCGAAGGACTGCCCCGGTTTGCGTGCCTGAAAGGCGCTGAATTACGCAATGGATTCCTGTACAAACCTTCAGTTTTCGCATCGGCTGCATCAATGGTGCTGAGCGAGGCAGCAGCCGCGCCTCGCGCGGCGTGCACGGTCGTGGGATCGCCGAACAACTCGAACGAATTTGCGGGAATGGCCCGCCTTTGGGGGGGAGACGCTGGCACACATCCTGCTATCGGCCGCGTCATCGAAAAGTCACTTGCGGTACCTGAACCCACGTGTAGGCTATAGACTGTCATGGGATGCCATCAACGCCAGGCGCTGCTCGTGCTGGCTGGTGTCCTTTTGCATGGTTGCGTGCCGCCCGAGACGAGTCCGCTGGGCGCTTCGCAGGGCAGCGGAGGCGCGGCAGGAGCCGGGGGTCAGCTCACGGGCGGGAGCGGTGGTGGACCGCCGGAGGATGCCGACCGCGACGGCTACCCGAGTGACGTCGACTGCGATGACGGCGACGACCAGGTGCACCCCGGGGCCACCGAGCTGTGCGATGGGATCGACAACGACTGCGACGGCGACGTGGACGGGCCGAACGCCGAGGGCGTCACGACCTGGTACCGCGACCAGGACGGCGACGGCTGGGGCATCGAGGCCGAGATCGCGATGGCCTGCGAGCAGCAACCGGGCTGGGCGCCGCAGCCGGGCGATTGCCATGACGGCGAGGAGTCGATCTACCCCGGGGCGCCCGAGCTATGCGATTTGCTCGACAACGACTGCGATGGCTTTGGCGACGTCGCCCCCGAGCCGGTCGTCGACCCGCCGTGGGGGACCTACTACGACTCGGCCGATCCCTCGTCCGACACGGCTTTGCGGCTAAGCCTCCACGAGATCATCGACGACCATCTCTACTTTCCGTACAGCAGCCAGGGCGCCATCGACACCCGGGACATCCTCGAGCTGGCCGACGAGGATCCTACCGACGCACAGCGAATCCTCGACGTGTACCGCAATGCCTCGTACCCCAAGGGCGACAGTGCCGCCTTGGAATACAACCGCGAGCACGTCTGGCCCCAGTCTCTTCTCCCCGACGGCGCCGACCGCTACCCGCACACCGACTGCCATCACCTCTTTCTGTGCGACGCGGGCTACAACAGCTCGCGCAGCAACCTGCCCTTTGATTCCTGCGGTCCGGGCTGCTCGGAGCGGCCCACCGAGTACAACAACGGGCGCGGCGGCGGCACGGGACAATACCCCGGCAACTCGAACTGGCGCCAGAGCGACGGCTGGGAAGCCTGGGTCGGCCGTCGTGGCGACGTGGCCCGCGCCCTGCTCTACATGGACGTCCGCTACGAGGGCGGCACGCACGGGGTGACGGCGCACGCCGAGCCCGATCTCGTGCTCACCGACGATCGCGACCTGATCGTCACAAGCGAGCCGTCCGACACGGTGGCCTACATGGGCATGCTCTCGACGCTGCTACGATGGCACTGCGCCGATCCGCCGAGCCCCGACGAGGTGCACCA
>CAYTYV010000269.1:0-1714 GCA_964441055.1 uncultured Polyangiaceae bacterium
CCGCGCATGTAGTGATCGCCCGGCAGGGCCAGCACTTCCTTGGCGTAGATGGGATACCTGTGCATCACCCCGTTGCGCAGCACGCCCGTGCAGAACTCGATGAGGGCCACGGTCAGGATGATCGGGTTGGTCAGGATGCGCTTGATGATCTGCAGGACGGGCACCTGGACCTGCTCCTCGCCGCTCGAGGCATCGCCCGTATCGAAGTCCATGTGCCCGGCCTCGCTCGGCTTGTCCCGCAGCAGGAAGTACTCGACCGCGGCCAGGATGAACAAGCAGGCGGCGGGTGCGAAGAACACCCACTTGGTGTCGGAGAACTCCTTGCCGCCGACCAGGTCCAGGATCCAGAAGTTGACCGTGAAGGCGAAGAAGATCCCGCTCGAGATCATGGTCCCGAAGATGCCCGAGAAGCCGCCGCGCTCGCGCACGTGGAACCAGTGGGCGTTGACCTTGACGATGGCCACCGCCCCATAGGACTGGAAGTACATGTTGACCGCGTACAGGATCGAGAAGACCAGCCGCAGCCGTGGCGCGGTCTCGCAGATCGATCCCGCGCTCAAAAGCGAGATGTACAGGCCCATGGCGAGGTTCATCGCCCCTGAGCCCAGCGCGCCGATCAGGATGCCCTTGCGGCCGCCGATCTTGTCCACCAGCGGGCCATTGACCAGAAAGGCGAACGCGTAGGTGAACGTGCCCGCGGCGAAGATGATGCCAAAGTCCTCCTTGGTCATCAGGTCGCCGAGGGCGTTCTTGGAGACCGTCAGGTTGTAGCGCCCCATGTAGAGCATCGCGTAGGTCAGCCCCATGGGGAACCAGTTGAGGAAGCGTCGCGCGCGAAAGGATCGAGCGTGTTCGGGCAGCTGGGACATGTCGACTCCGCGGGGCGTGCCCGACGAGCGTGCGGGCCAAGCGCCGCGCTCTGGGTAGCACGAGGGGCCCCACACACAAAGGCTGGCCCCGGCTAGCCCAGGCGAGTCTGAGCAGCTTGTTGTGGTGGCGGCGATGTGCCAGCCTCGCGGTCGGCGCTCGGCGCCACCGAAACCCAGACGATTCGAGGAGCTAGACCATGCGCGCCATGCCGATCATCGTTGGAGCCCTGCTGGTCTCCGGTTGCTGCGGCCAGCTCAAGGAAGCCGGAAGTCAGCACGCCACCACCACGCACCAGGTGGCTCAGACCCTGCAAGCTGCCGAAGGCCGCTTCGGTTGCGAAGCCATCGAAGACCCGGCCAAGAAGATGAGCTGCGAGACGGCTGCTGGGGTCGTCAAGCAGCAGGCCGAGGTCTTGATCGACGCTGCCCAGACCCTACAGGAGGCGATGAAGTAGCATGGCCTGGCAGCACACCCTCCGCGAGCTGATGGACGTATTGGCCCCCGTGGCTAAGAAGATCGCCGACGACGATCTGTCCATCGAGCAGGCCCTGCGCGACCCGGACGTGCAAAAGGGCCTGGATGAGATCATCGACATCGTCGCCGACGACTCCAAGGTCGAAGACCTGATGGACGCCAGCCAGGCCCTAAGCAAGGAGCACCAGAAGCTCGTCAAGGTCATGAGCAGCCGAGCCTTGACCGACGAGGAGTTCATGAAGCTCGGGGCGCTGTCGGCCGCCGCTCACGCGCTCTCAGCGCAGGCCTTTGCCAAGGCCTCGACGCCTGGCGCCATCCTCAAGCACACCGTCAAGGTGGTCTACCCCTACGTCAAGCTGGCGCTCAGCCT
>CAYTYV010000269.1:1814-4512 GCA_964441055.1 uncultured Polyangiaceae bacterium
TCCTCAAGCACACCGTCAAGGTGGTCTACCCCTACGTCAAGCTGGCGCTCAGCCTGGGGCTGGCGATTATCTAGCTCCGCCTCTACTCCGCGCTCGCCGAGCCCGTGGACAGGCCGAAGGTGAGCAGCAGGTTGTTCTGGAGCTGGAACTCGTCGATGAGCTGAGCTTCGCGCAGGGCCTTGAACTGGTAGTCCAGCGCGGCCCACTCGATGAGCCGGAACGATAGGCCTGCGCGCAGCTCGACGTTGGTCAGATCCAGGGCGTTCCTGTCGTCTTGGTTGTTGGCAAAGGGAACCATCACCTCGGCGCCAGCCTTGTAGGTGACCTTCTTGGTGTACAGGTTGCCCCAGAACGAGGCCGCGGCCTCGGCGCCGAACTGCAGCACGTCCTGGAGCTCGCTCACCTCGATGTCCTCCGTGCCCTCGTCGTCGGCGATGGCGCGCTGGCCGTCGGCGAAGATCTCCCGACCGCCTGCGCCCACGCGGAACTCCAAGTTGTAGGCATCCTCGGAAAACGGTTGGAAGAAGGCGCCCGCCGACTCCTTGAGCTTGAGGGGCTTGAAGGGATCGGTCAGCAGCAGCCGGGTGGTCCGGTGGCGGCTCACCGAGTCGTCGGGATGGCTGACGGCGTAGACCACGGGCTCGGGTCGGCGGTCGATCCCGGCCATGGTGGTGGTCGCCAGGTTGAAGCGCGCGAAGGGGCCCACCCAGTCGAGCACGTGGTAGAGGTAGATGCTCTCGAGCTCGAGCCCGTCCGAGGCCTTGGTCAGCTGGTCGACCAGCGGGTTCTGGGTGACCGAGGCGGCCACCTCGAGCGTGTTGCGCACCTCGTGGCCGCTGCCGCGCCAGTCCAGCCCGCCGTCGAACTTGTAGCCGAAGATGACGGTGGAGCCGTCGGCCTGGCCCACCACGTTGCGGTTGTCGCTCAGGCTCACCGTGGCGCCCGTGTTGATCCGCCAGTCCAGCCCGTCGCGCTTGCCCTCCTTGTCCTCGGCGTCAGGGGCCGACTCGATGATGTACTCCGGGCTCAGGCCCC
The DNA here is from genome assembly GCA_964441055.1 of uncultured Polyangiaceae bacterium. Taxonomy (GTDB): domain Bacteria; phylum Myxococcota_A; class Polyangia; order Polyangiales; family Polyangiaceae; genus JACQWT01. The sequence goes on from CAYTYV010000269.1 coordinate 2,850, forward strand.
CGTCGTCCCCGCCCGTCTGGGCCTGGGCGGCCGTGGGAAAGATCGCCCCTGCGCAAAGGGCTGCTGCGACGTGCTCGAGCTTCATGTCGTTCCTCGTTTTTGGTGCCGCTGGCCTCTAGCGCCTTGCCATGCTCGCCCGCGCGGGGGCAAGATCCTGGAGCCGCTCGGGCTTGCTGGCGTCCGATGATGTCGTGTTCCAGCGCATCGGGAAGCCTTCCGGTCTGCTGAAAGCCCCGCATGTGCAAGATGGGCTCGCCGCCGAGCTCGGCAGCCGTCCGCCCGCCGACGAGCTCGCGGTACTGCCGCGGCCGATACGGCTCGAGCTCGCTAGGCGCGGCCGTGGGCAGCCGCTCGAGCAGCGTCATCAACGCGTCAAGGCTGTTCATCTTCATGTAGCGGCAGGTGGCGCATCCGCCGCTTGGCGAGCATCCCTCGGCCCCGGAGACGCCTGGCACCACGCCGAGCTCGGGATCGGTCGAGGCGCTGATGGCCTCGTCGGCCACGGGAAAGACGATCTCCACCTCCAGCGGGCGTCCGCCCTCGCCCCGCGCCTTTTGCAGCAGGCCCTGCACGCGCCGCACGATGGGCGTGACCATGCCCGCCTCGGTGCCGAGCACGAAGCGAAGTCGCGCCCGGCCCGCGCGGTCGCCCGAGCGCAGGGCCTCGCTCACCCGCTCGTCGATGAAGCCGAGGATGTTGGCGGTCGAGCCCACGACTCCGCGCCCTTGCTCCTGCGCGTCCAGCGCCAGTCGGAACATCTCGCCGGGCACCTCGAGGTGCGCGGTCACAAAGGCGTCGGGGTAGCCCGCGCGCACCTCTTTGGCCACGTCGCCGCCAAAGAGGTGGTGGACGATGCAGATCCCTTCCTCGAAGTAGTGGTAGCGGTCGAGCAGCGCGGCCACCGTGCGCGGCGTGTGGGCCGGATGCAGGGCGGCCACGGCGCGCTCGTCCATGCGCGCGAGCCGCTCGCAGAGCTCGCGGAGGTTGGCGCCCATGTAGCTGTCGGGGCCGTACCAAAGGTGCAGCTCGGGGATCTGGCTGAAGGCCTGCAGCACGGTGCGCACGGCGTTGGACGAGGTGCAGGTGATGGTGGGCACCAGGTGGTGGGCCTGGGCCTTGGTCCGCAGGCTCGTGTTGACGTAGATGACGTGCAGCGACCGCGGCTGCGCGGCGGCGCGATCGAGGTAGGCCTGGTAGGCGGGCGACTCGGCCGCCTCGGCCAGCGAGCAGCCGATGGGCTCGGTGGCCACGCGGTAGGCGGGCACCTCGTCGAAGCCGGCCGCATCGAGCATGGCCCGCACGTTCTCCGACATGAAGTCCACGCCCAGCACGGCGATGGTCCTCATGCCCGCCTCGGCCATCTTCACCGCCTGGTCGGCCATCAGCAGCGAGTCCGAGATGTGGATGTAGGGCCAGTCCGAGGCGCTGAGCACGCCCTGGAGCTCGGGGTCCATGTAGAAGTGGGCCACCACCCCGACCCGCTGCTCTCGCAAGCGTCGGCCGAGCTCGGCGACCGCCTCGGGGCTCGGCCTCAGGTAGGCTGCCTGCGCCTCGGCAAAGGCGCCCTGGGGCTCGAAGCCGTCCGGGCGCACGATGAGGGAGGGGAAGGTCTCCTTGGATGGGGACATGGCTGCTTGTCGCGACGCTCGGGTTGCCCCCCTTA
>CAYTYV010000269.1:4612-7541 GCA_964441055.1 uncultured Polyangiaceae bacterium
CTTACTGTGGTGTTAGCCCAAAGGGCGACCCTGGCAAGGGCGCGCTGGGAAGAGGCGCGCTGGGCAGCGGCTCGCTCGGGGCTGCGGCAGCGGCCGCACCCTTGGCCAGGGCTTCGGCGACCTGCTTTTCCGCCTTGGCGACCACGTCGCGCGGCAACCGCTTCTGCGCCTGGCAGGCCGCGGGCAAGCCGGCCTTGCAGGCGACGACGACGAAGCGCGCTCCGACCGCCATGTCCCGCGCGACGCCACGTCCCTCGATGTAGCCGGCCGCTGCCAGCATGCACGAAGGAAGATCGCCGCGAGCGCACAGCGCCGCGGCCATCTCGACTCCCTTTTTCGCGTCGCCCGGGCCCTTGCCCAGGCCCAGCACCAGCGTGCGGGCGAACATCGAGCAGCCGCGCACCGAGCCCATGCGCTGGCACGATCGCTCGAGCAGCTCCAGGCCCTTGGCAACGTCCTTGTCAACGCCCGAGCCCTCGACGTACTGGGCGCCGCTCAGGCCGCAGCCGTCGCCGTCGCCCGCCTGGCAGGCCCGCTCGAAGTAGGCGTGCGCCTTGGCGAGCTCGGCCTTGTCGCGCGCGCCCTGGATCAGCAGGGTGCCGAGCAGCGAGCAGGCGGGCGCGTGACCGTCCTCGCAGGCCTTCTCGGCGCGCTTTTGGGCGGAGGCTGGGTTCCGCTCGATGGGCCCTACCCCCTGCATCTCCAGCATGGCGAGCTGGGTACAGGCGAGCGGGCTTCCGTCCTCGTTGCAGGCCTTGGCGATGAGCTCCGCGCCCTTTTTGGCATCGCGCTCGAGCCCCAGCGCGCCGCTCAGCAGGGCCTGGCCCACGGCCACGCAGCCCTCGGGGTGGCCGTGGTCGCAGGCTCGCTGAAAGTACTTGCCCGCCTGCGCGGGATCGGGCGAGCCCGCGTGTCCGGTCAAGTGCAGCTGGCCGAGCAGGGCGCAGCCGATCGGGGGCGAGTCGTTGCAGACTTTGGCCAGCAGCGCGATGCCCTGCTCGCGGCTGGGCTCCACCCCTCGACCGGCTAGATGCGCCATGGCCAGGTTGACGCAGGCCTCCTTGGCATCGCCCTCGCAGGCCTTGCGGAACAGCTCGACCGCGGCCTTGGGATCGGCCTCGACGCCTCCCACGCCCTCGAACAGCATGGCGGCCTTGCCCACGCAGCCGCGGTCCAGCTTCTGGTTGCAGGCCGCGTCGAACAGCGCAAAGGCCTTGTCCGGGTCGGGCTCCACGCCCTGGCCGCGCAGGTAGGCCGCCGCGAGCAGGGCACAGCCGCGCTGCTCGCCCTGGGAGCAGGATTGCTGCATCAGCTCGACCGCGCGCGTCGGATCCGGCTCGGTATCGGCCTGGCCGGTCATGAGCAGGTGGCCCCAGCCCGAGCAGCCAAGCGGATTGCCGCGGTCGCAGGCCGACTTGAGGTTCTCTTTGGCCGCCTGCAGATCCCGCTTGGTGCCGACGCCGTTGTACTGAGCTCGGCCGAGGCGCGCGCAGGCCTCGGGGTCGCCGTCCTTTTGGCACACGCGCTGGAACAGCGCGGCGGCTCGCGGCTCGTCGCGCCGCTCCTGCGGCCCTGAGCTAAGCGCGATGCCCAAGCGCAGGCAGGCCCAGAGCTCGGGCCGGGTGCGACCGCACAGGGTGGTGCAGGCGGCGCGCTCGTCCCCTTGGCAGGCCTGGACCAGGGCCTGTTCGGCCTGCTTTTTCTTGCGCTCTTGGTGGGTGCGGTGGCTGGCCACGGCCGCCACGGCGATCAGCGTGAGCAGCGTCGCCACGAGCGCGACGGGCAGGCCTCGTTTCTTACTACTGCGGCGGCTGGAACTCGTCACAGGTCAGGTCTACCACGACCACCGCCTCCTCGAAGAATGGACCGTAGTCGTCGTTGCAGACCGAGGCCTCGAGGCCATGGTCCCCCCACATGGCTACGAACTCGCCCCAGTGGGCGCCCTTGGGCGGTCCCGCGCCGTCGCGGCAGCCGTCGAAGTTGGGCGTGAGCCCCAGCACGGCCACGGCGGCGGGATCGCCGTTCTTGGCTGCCAGCACGGCGTCGTACCAGTCCTGGGGCGTGCCCGAGTCCTCGTACCAGGGGTCGTCGCTGATGAAGGTGACGACCAGGATGGCATTGTCGCGCAAAAAGCCCTCGTTGCAGCCGCCCGGCCCATTGAGCTCGTCGGACATGGCCGCGACCAGCGAATCCATGGGCCGCTCGGACGGGTGCCCGGCCAGCCCCACCAGGGCCATGCACGAGAAGGTGCCCACGGGATCGGGCTCGCCCGCGATGATGTAGCGGTTGCCCCCGTAGATGGTGCAGGGCTGGTTGCTGGCGCCCTTGCCAGCGGGGTGGACCACGCCCGCGCCGATGGTCTTGTCGCAGTCGTCGAAGTCGGTGTTGCAGGCATAGCCGCCAGCGGCATTGATGCACAGCTCCTGGGCGTTCATCTCGCCCGTCTGGCAGTTCTCGGCCGTGCACCGCCCCCAGTCGTCGGTGTCGGTCACCATGATGTGGTAGTCGCTCGAGGTGTCCACCGTCGCTTCGATGGTCTCGATGAAGCTCGGGAAGCTGGCGATGAGCGCCTCCTGCTCGTTGCGCATGGAGACCGAGTTGTCGATGACGAACAGGAAGTCGATGTCGCAGGGCGGGCTTTCCGTGCCCCCCTGGCCGTTCAGGCCGCCAATGCCGATGTCGCCGCCCTGACCGTTGCCGCCCTGGCCACTGCTGGTGGTCGTCGTAGACGGTCCAGCGTCGTCCAGGCCTGCGAGGGTCATGGTGCCCGAGCCGCAACCAGCGCCCCATCCCGCAAAGGCCGCCAGCATCAACGAGGTCGCCGCTGCGAGCGCAAGCCACCGTTTCATCATGTCCGCACCTCCTGGCAAGCCCCGACTGTTCGCGGGTTGCCTCGATTCAGAATATCAGGCGCAGCCCGCGATCCAAG
>CAYTYV010000269.1:7641-8980 GCA_964441055.1 uncultured Polyangiaceae bacterium
CCGCGGCACACAGGTTGTCCCCAGAATCGGACGGGCGCCTTGCACGACCGCAATCCCCCTTCGGCGCAGCCCCCCTTGCCCCTCGGCCTGGGCTGTCCAAGGGCTCCGATAGTTGCATCCAGCCTAGCGCAAAGGGTCAGCCTTCCGCGCGCACGAAGGGAAGGCCAATAAATACGAGATGTTGCAAGAAGACCTCCCGCCATGGTTGCGGCGGGTTCCAGGCGACGAGGTAGCCTTCGGTACTCCGTTTGCCTACATGCTCCCCGTTTTCCGCGAAATCTCCACATGCCTGTGGGCAAGGTGGGAAAACCGGTCAAGCTGTGGACAATCTGGTCGCCTCTTGGGCATCGACGCGGAGTAGGGCATGGTAGCGGGCCAGCACCGCTCGCCCGCGAGCCCAATGCCCGTCCGACTCGGGCTAGGCGAGCCGGGGCCCCAGGTCGAAGCCGTGGATCTGTCCGCCGAGCACATTCGAAAGCGGCTCTCGCTCGAGCCGCCAGCCGACGACGCTGGAGATGGCCCGCGGGCCGCGGTGGCCGCCATCCTGCGCTTCGACGGCCCCACGCGCGTGCTGTTGATCCGTCGCTCTGAGCAGCCCGGCGATCCGTGGTCTGGCCACATGGCCTTGCCCGGGGGACGCATGGATCCCGAGGATACGAGCTTGCTCGGCACGGCCATCCGCGAGACGAGCGAGGAGGTCGGCATCGACCTCGGCGCCCACGCCCGGCTCATGGGGCAGCTCGACGGCCTGGGTGCGATGGCCCGCGGTGAGTGGATCGATCTGGTGATCGTGCCCTTCGTGTTCGCCCTCGAGCGCGACCTTCCCCTGCGCCTCAACGACGAGGTGGACGAGGCGCTGTGGGCACCGCTCGAGCCCATGGCCGAAGGGGCGGTCGACACCATCCGCCCGTACCGCCACCGCGGGGAGACCTGGAACCTGCCCGCTTTCCAGGTGGGCCCGCACGTGGTCTGGGGCCTGACCTACCGCATGCTCTCAGCCTTCTTCGAGCTGCTGCGTTAGCGACTGGGCGGCCAGTGCGGCGGCAGTGCTGGACGGCCCTGGCAAAGCCGTGCGAGCATGCGCGGGTCTGGGGGTACCATCGAACTGTGCGAGAGGCTTCTATGCGCCTTGGGTTGGGTATTGGCTGTGTGCTTGCGTTGATCCTGGCGGCTGCACAGGGGCGCGCTGCGCCGCAACCAGCCGCTGACGGCTCGCCCCCCGCGGGCGAGACTCCAGCCGGGCCGCCTGTCGAGCCGCTGCCGCCGCCTGCTGCGCCGCCACCTGCTGCGCCGCTGCCGCCACCTGCTGCGCCGCTGCCGCCGCCTGCCGCGCCGCTGC
>CAYTYV010000270.1:0-8959 GCA_964441055.1 uncultured Polyangiaceae bacterium
GGTCTACGCCTCGTCGTCCAGCGTCTACGGCGACAGCGAGACCCTGCCCAAGCGGGAAGGGGAGGAGGGCCCGCCGCTTTCGCCCTATGCCCTGTCCAAGCAGATGAACGAGGAGTTGGCCGACACCTTTGCCCGCTGCTTCGGCATGCAGCTCGTGGGGCTGCGCTACTTCAACGTCTACGGTCCTCGGCAGGATCCGCGCGGGCCCTACGCGGCCGTGATACCGCGCTTCTTCGACGCCTGTCAGGCGGGCCAGCCACCCACTATCTACGGCGACGGTCGCCAGAGCCGGGACTTCACCTATATCGAGGACGTGGTGCGCGCCAACCTGCTGGCCGCCTCTTCACCGCACATCGAGGGGGCCGAGGCCTTCAACGTAGGGGCCGGAGGGGCCACCACGGTGCAGGCGCTGGCCGAGACCATCATCGCGCTCACGGGCGCCTCGCTCCAGCCCGAGTACGCCGAGCCCCGCCCTGGCGACGTCCTGCACTCCAAGGCCGCCACCGACAAGGCCCTGCAAATGCTGGGCTTCGAGGCCCAGATCGACATCGTCGAGGGCTTGCGGCGGATGGGATGACCTGCGGCGGCCGAGGGAGGGTCGTGCGGCAGTCGGCAACTGGCCCCAACGGGGACAGGATGTGATACCGTCCGCGGCCTTCTAGGAGCGCCCAGATGAGCACCGTAGCTCAGAACACCGCGGATGGAGATCTCTCGCGCCCGCAGACGCTGCGGCAGATGCTGGACGGCTTCGACCCGCAGCGCTGGGATCTGGAAGCGCTATGCGATCGCCACGGCGAGGTCCCTCGCAGCGTGAGCTATGGCGAGCTCGCCGCCGAGGCCCGCGCCGTGGGCAACGCCCTGCTGCGGCTGGGCGTCGAGCGGGGCGACCGCATTGCGCTGCTCGCCGAAAACCGCATCGAGTGGCCCATCGCCTACCTGGCCGTCGCGGCCATCGGCGCTGCGGTCGTGCCCCTGGACGTCTTCGCCACCAGCGCCGAGGTGGCGGCGATCCTCAAGCGCTGTCCCCCCCGGCTGGTCTTCACCTCGCATCAATACCTGGACAAGATCGCCGCTGCCAAGGCCGAGCTGGGCGCGCTCGAGCACATCGTGACCTTCGACCACGACTATCGCGGCTATCGCGGGCCTGCTCATGCCAAGCCGGATCGCACGGGTAGCGAGGCCCACGAGCGAACCGCCCGGGCCGAAGCCAACCAACCCGTCCCCTTTGACTCGTGGGACTACATCGACTTCCCCGCGCTCGCTGCGCTGGGCGCGCAGCTTTTCGTATACGGCGAGGACTACTACTCCGCGGCGCTCGTCGAGCCGCTGGACGTGGCGGGCATCCTCTTTCTGTCCACCACCATCGGGGTCAACATGACCCATCGCGGGATCATGGCCGAGGTGGAGGGCCTGCTCGATCTGCTCGGCCGCGACGAGGTGCTGGAAAAGCGGTGGCTGCTGCCGCTGCCCTTGCACCATTCCTGGCCGACGGTGGACGCCATGCTGACGCCGCTCAGGGCCTACGGCTCCAACCTGCTGCTCAGCACCACCAAGCTCGACGTCCTGCTTCCGGCCATGCGCGAGCACCGCACCGACTTCCTGCACTTGGTGCCCGTGCTGATCGAACGGCTCTTTCACCACCTGCACGGCGAGGCGAGCCGACAGGGGCTGCTGGCCGGCTTGGATCTGCCCGCGACAGCCTCCCCGGTCGCCGAGCTCGAGCACGCGCTCGGGCTGGACGACCGCCGCGCCATGCTGGACGAGATGCTCGACGGGCTCGGCCTACGCAGGTTGACCTGCATCTTCTCGGCGGGCGCCCACCTGTTCGCCAGCACCACCACCAAGATGAGAATGCTCGGCGTGGAAGCGTGCGACGGCTATGGCCTGACCGAGACCTCGCCGTGCGTCACCTACAACCGTCCGCGCGACAATCGCCCCGGCTCGGCCGGTCGAGCATTTCCCACGGCCGAGCTGCGGATCCACGAGCCCGACGAGCGCGGCAACGGCGAGATCCGCATCAAAGGTCCGGTGGTGGGCGGAGGCTACGTCGACGATCCCGCTGCCAACCAGGCCTTGTTCGACGAGGACGGCTGGCTTTGCACGGGCGACATCGGCCGCTTCGACGAGGACGGCTACCTGTACATCACCGGTCGGCTCAAGAACATCATCGTCAACGAGGGCGGCAAGAACATCTACCCCGAGGAGGGCGAGGCGGCGCTGCGGCGGCGCGAGCTCATCGCCGATGTGGTGATGATGCCCAAGTGCGTCGGCGAGCGCGAGTTCCCCTATGCCGTCATCCAGCCCGATGTCGACGCCCTGGCCGCGCTGGAAAAGCAGCAGGGCAAGCGGCTTTCCGAGGCCGAGATCCGCGCCTTGATCCGCGAGGAGATCCAGCGCGCAGTCGAGGACACCGCCTACTACAAGCTGCCAGAGGACTTCGAGCTCTGCTACGAGCCGCTGGATGCCGAGGCGCTGCGAGCGGGCATCTTCTGGTTTGACGAGGCCGAGGCCGAGGCCGGGCACGCGCCGAGCCCAGACGGGCCGAGCTCGTCCGCGGACGCGTCAGAGGCAGGTGCGCCGCTGCGGGCCGCCGTCGCCGAGTACCTGTGCAGCGCCATCGCTCAGGTCCTCAGCACCGATGCCTCGAGCATCGACCTCGAGATGAGCTTCTTCGGCTACCTGTCCTCGCTCGACATCGTGCAGGTATCGACCTGCATCGACCAAGAGGCCGGGGTCAAGCTCCCTCCGCCCGTGCTCTTCGAGCATCCCAACGTGGTGACCTTGGCGCGCTACCTCGCGCAGAGCTTCGGCGCCGAGTTCGCGGCCCTGCTCGGGGTGGCCCGCGGCGAGGAGCCGGCCGAGGACGCCGAGGTGGACTCCGCCCCGACGCCCACGGGCGACGCCCTGCCCTTGGTCCGCCGCGTGAGCGACCGCGCTCAGGACCGCCCCATCGCCATCATCGGCATGGCGGGCATCTTCCCGGGCTCGCCCGACGTGGACGCCTTCTGGCAGCACCTCGAAGCGGGCGACGACCTCATCACCGAGATCCCCGAGGACCGCTTCCGCTGGCAGGACTACTACGGCGATCCCTGGTCCGAGCCCAACAAGACGAGTTCGAAATGGGGAGGCTTCGTCGCCGACTTTGACAAGTTCGATCCGCGATTCTTCGGCATCTCGTTCAAGGAGGCGAGGATGATCGACCCGCAGCAGCGGGTCTTTCTGCAGACGGTGTGGCAGACCATCGAGGATGCTGGCTATCGGCCGTCGAGCTTGCGGGGTCGCCCGGTGGGCCTGTTCGCTGGGGTGACCTGCTACGACTACGTCGACGTCGTTCGGCAGCACGTGAGCGAGGCGGGCGTGTACACCTACACGGGGGTCTCGCCCTCGCTGCTGCCCAACCGGATCTCCTATCTGCTCGGCATCCACGGTCCCTCCGAGGTGGTGGACACGGCTTGCTCGAGCGCGCTCGTGGCGCTTCATCGCGCGCGCCACGCCATTCGGGACGGCGAGTGCGAGATGGCCATTGCGGGCGGCGTCAACGCGCTGCTCACCCCCGAGCTGTTCATCTGCTTCAGCAAATCGGGCATGCTCTCGCCCGAAGGCCGCTGCAAGGTTTTCAGCAAGGACGCCAACGGCTACGTCCGCGGCGAAGGCGCGGGCGCCGTTTTGCTCAAGCCGCTCGATCGGGCCGAGCAGGACGGCGATCACGTCTACGCCGTGATCCGCGGCTCGGCGGTCAACCACGGCGGGCGGGCCAGCTCGATGACCTCGCCGAACCCGAACGCGCAGGCCGAGCTCTTGCTCGCGGCCTACGAGGAGGCGGGCTTCGAGCCCGAGAGCGTGAGCTACCTCGAGGCTCACGGCACGGGCACCAGCCTGGGCGATCCCATCGAGGTCAACGGCATGAAGAAGGCCTTCGACAGCCTCTACCGCCGTCGGGGTCGCCGCTTGGCAAAGCAACATCGCTGCGGCATTGGGTCGGTCAAGACCAACATCGGGCATCTGGAGAGCGCCGCGGGCATCGCTGGTCTCATCAAGATCCTGCTGGCGATGAAGCACGAGAAGCTGCCGCCGTCGATCCATTGCCGCAAGCTCAGCCCCTACGTGGATCTGAAGCGTAGTCCCTTTTACGTGGTGCGCGAGCTCGGCCCGTGGGAGCAGCCGCTCGCCGACGACGGCCAGCCCTGGCCCAGGCGCGCGGGGGTGAGCTCCTTTGGCGTGGGCGGATCCAATGCCCACGTCGCGGTCGAACAGCTCGCGGACGAGGCGCCCGCAACCGATGCGCCCGAGGCTCCGCAGCTATTGGTGCTCTCGGCCAAGAACGAGGACCGGCTCAGGGCCTATGCCCGCAAGCTGGCCGATTTCCTCGGGCCCAATGGGCTCGCGGCGCAGCGGCGCGCGGGCGGTCCGCTCGGGCTGCGCGACGTCGCCTTCACCTTGCAGGTCGGTCGCGACGAGATGGAGGAACGCCTCGCTCAGGTGGTCGTGAGCCTGGAGCAGATGCGGCAGACGCTGACCGCCTTTGCCCGAGGGCGCTCGGACATCGAGGGGCTCTATCGGGGCACGGTCAAGTCGAGCAAGAAGCTGGGCGAGCTCGACCCGCGGCCGCCATCGTCGCAGGCCGCTGCCGAGCAGGCCTTGCGCCAGGGCGACGCCGAGGCGCTCGCCAAGCTATGGGTCGCGGGCGCCGAGGTCGATTGGCAAGCGCTGCATCGCGGCGCCCAGGTGCGACGGGTTCCACTGCCCACCTATCCCTTCCTCGCCAGGCGCTGCTGGGTGGGCGAGTCGGGCGGCTGAGAGGCGAAGCGGGGCCCATGGCTATGGCGAGGGGCTTCGGCCGACACGAGCACCACGGCGTAGATGGCGTCGCGTCGCGGCTCGCGCTCGGAGTGGCTGCGGCGCTGCTCTTTGTCGGAGGGCGAGCCCAGGCCCAGGAGACCAGCGTCCACGCCACGGGCACGGTCATCGGGGCCTGGACCGACAACATGATGGGCGTGCCCGAGCCCGACCCGGACTCCCCCGACCCGCAGGTGGGGCCCATCTCCACCGTGTTCATCCAGCTCATCCCTGGGGTGGCCCTGTTTCACGACACGGCGCGGGCGCGCCTACTGGTGACCTACGCCCATCCCTTTACCATCTACCCCGAGTACTTCGAGTCGAGCACCGACGGCGATGTGGGCACGGTGCAGGGGATCTTCTCTCTGTCGCCGCGCGATGAGCTCATCTTGGGGCTGGGCGTCACGCGGACCACCGCCAACCTCGCCGCGCTGAGCTACGCGGCCGGTCAGGGCACAGCCGGGCTCGAGCCGCTAGGCGCTTCGACGCTGCTCGGCATCGATCTGAGCCAGGGCTACACCCGGGAGCTTTCGCTGCGCTGGGCGCTGCATCAGACCGCGGGCGCGGGGACCGTCATCCCCATCGACACGCCCGAGGCCGAGCCCTACCGCTACTACGCTCGGACTGGCGGCGACGTCGAGTACACCATCGGCCGCAACGCCTTTGCCGTGCTGGCCGACGTCACCTACGTGATCCACACCGCCCTGGAGGATGAGGCGGACCAGGTGGTGCAGCCCATCGAGCGGCAGATCCTCTGGTCGGGCGGCGGACGGTGGCGACACGATCTGAGCGAGACCTGGTCGACCGAGCTGGGCGCGGGCTGCACCTTTGCCACAGACCTGGACGGCAACTTCGGCGTTTTTCCCACCTGGGGCGGCGCGGTGCGCTTTCTCGACGAGGGCTACGAGGCCGAGCTCAGCTACACCCGCGCGGTCGCGCCCAACCTGATGGTGGGCCAGGTCTTCTATAGCGACACGGTCAGGCTGAGCGGCGCCGTGCCCATCAGCGCGGAGGAGCACATCATCGCCACCTCCTCGGTGGGCTTTTCCTACAACCAGGTGATCGACAACGACGTCGAGGTCTCCGAGTCGGCCCTCGCTTTTGTGGGCGACGTGGGCGTGGGCTGGTTCCCCGACGAGCTGCCCTCGATCCAGGCGCGCTATCAGCACTACAACCAGTTCGAGGCCGACGAGGGCGTGACCAACCTGTACAACTTCCAGCGCAACCTGGTGATGCTCACGGTCTCGTACATGTGGCCGCCGCGCGACATCCCCGATGTCCCCACCGGTCCCCCCCGACGCGTCGACGGTACGGATCGCGATCCCACGGCGCCCGGTGGAGGCTCGTCCGACCCGGTCCGCCTGCCCAGCCCGGACGCCGATCGAAGGCCCGCCGATCAGTAGGCGTCTACGATACGGCCGCGAGCGCCACGTCCTCGGTCGGGGTCTGGTCCAGCACGATGCGGACCTTGAGCGCCTGAGGGGAAACTGCCCCACCGTGGATCAGAAGATGCTCAGTCCCGCGCACGGCTTGGATCGACCATTGACCGCCCGCGCCCTGGCCGTCGGAGGCGAGCTGCGCAGGTGCGCTCACGAGCGTCCAGCCGTGGTCCAGGGCCTGGCGGCGGAAGTGACGGTACAGGGCCGTGGCGTGCATGTCCTTGAAGTCCAAGGTCATCGTCACGGGTCCTGACGGGCCGTCGAGGCGGTATACCACCCCGCCGGGCTCCAAGCCCTCGCCTCGCATGCCCAGCTCCAGCTCGCGCGCGGCTCTCACGACAACATCCGTCCGTGGTATTGCCTGGCAACGGATAAGCAAGGCTTGTGCCAGCTCCTTGCGGCTCGAGGTGCCCTCCTGTAGACCTTGGAGCCATGAGGGAAGGGGGCCCAAGGGGACTGGCGCGCGGCGTGGCGGCAGCGGGGCTCGCGGCCGCGGTGACGATGCCCGCGGGCTCGGGCTGGGCGGAGACCTACCGCGTGGGGCCGGACCAGGACCACGAAAGCCTGGCAGAGGTCGCCGACCTTCTCGAGCCTGGCGACGTCGTGGAGATCATCGGCGGGGCGAGCTACGACGGCGGCGTGGTCTTTACCAGGCCCGGTCGCCTCGAGCAGAAGATCACCGTGCGCGGCATTCCCGTGGGCGGCAAGCGGCCCGTGATCCATGGCGGCCGCAACACCATCGAGGCGCGGGCCAACCACTACGTGTTCGAGGAGCTGGAGCTGAGCGGTGGCAGCTATCGCTGCTTTTTTCACCACGCCCACGACATCACCGTACGCAGGACGCTGATCCACGACTGCCCCAAGCACGGCGTGCTCGGAGCCGATCAGGACTCGGGCACGCTGCTGCTCGAGTACAGCGAGATCTACGGCTGCGGCGAGGGCGACCGCTACCACCAGGTCTACGCCGCGAGCGATGAGACGGCCTATCCCGGGGCCGTCTTCCGCATACAGCACTGCTATCTGCACGACGCGACGGGCGGCAACAACGTCAAGTCGCGGGCCGAGCGCAACGAGATCTACTTCAACTGGATCGAGGGCGCGGGCTTTCACGAGCTCGAGCTGGTCGGGCCCGAGGGCCAAGATCCCCGCTTGCGGCGCGAGGACTCCGACATCGTGGGCAACGTCTTTCGCAAGACCAACAACGCCTACACGGCGCGGGTAGGCGGCGATGGCACGGGCGAGAGCAACGGTCGCTACCGCTTCGTCCACAACACCTTCATCGTGCCGCCGGATCACCGACCCATCTTCCGCATCTTTCACGGCATCGAGAGCATCCAGATGCACAACAACGCCATCGTGCGGCTCGATGGTGGGCCCGTGGTCATCTCCCGTTCCGTCGAGGCGCGCTGGGCCACGGGCCAGGAGCGGATATTCGGCTCGTATAACTGGATCCCGGCTGGCTCGAGCGCCGTGCCCGTCGGCTGGAGCCATACCCTCGAGGGTACCGATCCCGGCTTCGTCGACCTGCGGAACTGGGACCTTCGGCCAGGGCCGCAAAGCCCGCTGCTCGATGCGGCTGCGCCCAACCCGCCGAGCCCCGAGGCCTTTGCCATTCCCGCGCCCTTGACCGTGCTCTCGAGCCAGCCGCCGCCTCGGCGCAGCGGCGTGTCGGTGCGGCGCCCACGCCTTGGCGCGCCCGACATCGGGGCGTACGAGGGGGGGGCGCCGCTCGAGCTCATGGTTCCGGTTTCGACTGCGGGCGGCAGGGCGGCCGATGGGAGCAGCCCGCCGAGCCTGGGTCCGGCCCGGCCGGGCGCGGCGGGCGGACGCTGCGGGTGCAGGCTGGTGGGGAGCCGCGAGGCTGGGGGCGGCGCGCCCGTCGGGTGGAGCCTGGCACTGCTGGGCCTCGCCATCGCGCTGCGTCGCCCCTCCTAGCCTCGAACCGCTCGCGACGGCTGCAAAACCCCCTCGGAGCATTCGCTTTCCAGCCCGCTGTCGACCTGCATCGGCATATGCAGTACGCTAAAACTTGGGCCTTGATGCCTTAGCCGACGGGAGTCCTGCGATGAATCGCTCGATTGCGGCAGTTTGGGCGTTGCTGCTGGCTGCTACCTTGACCTTGCTGGCCTGCGGTCGCTCCACCCTCTTCAACGAGGACCTCGGTCCGCTGGGCGGTGCGGACGGCATGGCAGGTTCAGCCGCCATGGCGGGCATGGGCGGAACCGCGGGCGCGGGGGGCGTCGCGGGAACGGGCGGCACCGCTGCAACGGGAGGCACCGCGGGCACTGCAGGCACCGCGGGTACGGCTGGTACGGCGGGTACGGGTGGTACGGGTGGCGCTCCGCCGTGTGCGCACGATCCGTGCGAGATCGGCGAGGCCCTGTCGCCCGATTGCCACTGGTGCGTCGACCTGATTTGCACGTATGACCCCTACTGCTGCGAGGTCGAATGGGACGAAATCTGCGTCAGCCAAGTGCTCCCGGTGTGCGGCTTCGACTGCAATGGCACGGGTGGAACGGGCGGCACGGCGGGTAGCGCGGGCACGGGCGGCACCGCAGGCACGGGCGGCAGCGCAGGCACGGGCGGCACGGGCGGCAGCGCGGGCACGGGCGGCACGGGCGGCAGCGCGGGCACGGGCGGCACGGGCGGCAGCGCGGGCACGGGCGGCACGGGCGGCAGCGCGG
>CAYTYV010000271.1:0-8938 GCA_964441055.1 uncultured Polyangiaceae bacterium
CCAGCAGGTAGCCGACCAGGAGCAGCTGGACCAGGGCGCGCGCCGCGGCCACCAAAAGGCGCCTTTCGAGGCGCAGTCGCAGGGCCATGCTGAGCCCGCCTGCGATCAGCACCAAGCCCGCGGCCATGGCGACCTCGGCGGGCCCGAGCGCGATCGCCGCGGAGCTGGTCGGCTCAGGCATGATGCCCGCCTTCCGGTCTGCCCAGCTCGCCGAGATCCACTACCCAATCGCCCAGCCGCTCGGCTTGTGCGGGATCGTGGGTCACCACCAAGGCGGCAGCGCCGCGGGCGGCCACGGCTTGCCGCAGGGCGCGCTCGGCCGCGGCGACCGCCTCGGGATCGAGCGCGCTGGTGGGCTCGTCCAAGAGCAGCACCTCGGGCTCGAGCAGCAGCACCCGCGCCAGGCACACCCGCTGCAGCTCTCCCTCCGAGAGCGTGCGCGCCTGCTGGTTCAGCACGTGCTCTGGCAGGCCGAGTTCGCCCAGCAGCTCGGTCGCGCGCGCCTCGACCAGGCCCTTGCCGCCTGCCGTGCGGTACTCGAAGGGCCTGCCGAGCTCCTCGCGCACCGTCCCGTCGACCAGCAGAGCTGGCCGCTGGGCCAGGTAGGTCACCCGACGGCGCCAGGCCGGAAGCCCCCACTGCTCGGGCGTCCGTCCGCGCAGCCGCAGCTCGCCCGCCGCTACATCGCACAGCCCGCAGAGCGCGCGCAGCAAGGTGGTCTTGCCGCAGCCGGACGGTCCCACCAGGGCCACGAGCTGTCCGGCTCTTAGCCGCAAGTCCAGGCCGCCGAGCAGCACCTTGCCCCCAGCGCTCACCGCCAGCGACGCGATGTCGAGCAGCGCATCGCCTCTCGGGCCCTTGCTGGCCGTCGGGGGAATCGTCACAGCAGTCATACCGACCGACCCGCACAGGATAGGCGAGCTGGCGGTCGGGGATCCACGGCCGTGGCTGCTCCGGGGGCCCGTCTTCGCGGCGCTGGCGCCGAAAAGCAGCTCGAAGCGTGCGCCGTCGGCCGTTTCGCGCTATTTTCGGGTTCCGCGACAGTGTAGTCGGTACCGTTCCCAGCAGAAACATGCGAGGGATGCCCAGGTGCGCCTGAATGAAGCCCCGTTCTTGGTGGCAGCCGCCGTGCTCCATCTGGGTGTGCCCGTGGCTGCGCACGTCGCGCCGCCGCTTCCCGAACGGGTGCGCAACCTGCTCGTGGCCTCGCGGCTCGGACCCACCGAGATCGCCGTGGAGGTGGTGACCGATCCCTTTGAGTGGCCCGAGCAGGACCGGGCGGACGCCTTCGGCCGGGTCGAGCCGTGGCGGGTGGCCCACGTGGATCCCGCACACCGCTCCACGCGGCGCCATCACCTGCCCCCCCCGGACTCGACCAGCGATCCAACGGTGGAGCCGGTCGACACCGTGCCCGACCCCGAGGGCTTTCCCCCAGTCGACGACTACGACCTGCCCCCCTCGGCCGTCGACATCCCGGGCGTGGGGACGGGCCCGGGCGGCGCGCGTCTGTGGCTTCCCGGTGTGCTTCCCGATGACCGCTCGCCCGCGGCAGCGCCAACCCGGGCGCAGCCGCGAGCGCCCGTCGACCGCGACGTGGGTGGCAAAGTGGTTCGCGACGCCATGCGCGCCAAGGACCGCACCCTGGGCCTGGACTTCCCGGGCGCCAGCGCCATCGCCTCCACGGTCGCGGGTGCGGTGCGCTCGGCCGACACGCCGTCCAGCTGCCAGGCCGTCATCGTCGTGTCGGTGGGCGGCAACGGCCGCACCCAGAGCGTGAGCCTGGCCAGCCACGCGGGCGGCGCCGCGGGGATCTGGCGGCGGGTCGTCCAATCCGTCAAGGCGCAGCTCGCCTCGCGCACCTTCGTCATGAAGACCGGCTTCGAAAAGGGCGCCACGGTCACGGTGACGGTGACCTCCCAGCTGCGCAGCCCCGCGGGCGAAGGCTCGCGCGAAGGGCTGGGCTTTTCCTTTGACCCGTCCAACATCGGCGCACGGCCCACCCGCGTGGTGAGCACTACCGTGGGCGTCAGCCCAGTCCGGTAGCGGTCACGGGCCCGGCTGTGCCAAACTGGGGCGCATGCGACTGCCCCACCTTGTCCCCATCGGCTTGGCGCTCGCGTGCGCGACCGGCTGCGACGAGCCGCAACCTGCCAAGCCCTCCCCTCCGTCTTCGGCCACGGCCTCTGCGCGGACGGCGACCACGGCCGCTGCTACCGCCTCGGCGCCCATGCCCGATCCCTTGTCGGTGGCCCTGCTCCGCAAGGAGCTCGGCTGTCCGAGCAAGCGCGCCACCGAGCCGTGCGGCGTGCTGGACAGCTTCACCGCGTGCCAGCCAATGGACAGGGTCGCCCCGAGCGGCGATGCGCGCTGGATGGGATACGGCTACGAGGTCAAGGAGGGCGAGTACGTCGAGCAGGTGACGCTGGTGCGCGTGCGCCGCGTGCCGCTCAACGACGTCGGCCCAGGCCAGATGCCGCTGAAGGTCAGCATCGTCGAGCTGCCCGACGACGAGGTCTCCGCCCAGCGTCACGCCAAGAAGGCCATCGACAAGCTGTCGCGCGACGACGTGCCCAAGAGCACCAATGCGGCCGTCAACTACGTCAAGAAGCGCAAGCCATGGCCAGAGTCCTTCGCGGTGCAGGCCCAGGAAAAGCAGGTGTACGTGGCCGTGGAGGACGGGGCCTACCTGTGCAACGCCTCTGACCAGCGCCTTTTGGTGGTGCAGCGCGCCAAGGCTCGCAAGAGCCCGGCTGACGGGCTGTACGCGGTGCTCTGGCCCGTGAGCTGGTAGCCGACGGAGGACGAAGGTGTTCGGGAAAGCCAGCGGGCAGCGCGGGGGCGGGGTGCGAGGCAGGCGACGGGCTGAGCGGACGTTGCGGGCGGCCGAGCTTGTCGGGCGCGCCGCCGCCGTCCTCGCGCTCGCCCTATCGGCCAGCGCCTGTCCCGCCCCTGCGGTGAGCCTGCAAGAGGGGCCGCGCGAGTACGTCGCCCCCGACTACGAAAACGTGCTCAAGCGCTGGACCCGCACCGAGAGCCTGTACCTGTATCAGGAGCTCGAGCGCGCGCTGACGGTGACCGCGACCTTCGAGTCCTGGGACTTCCGCTGGGCCTATGTCATCCGCTACGCCGACGACTACCGGCTGACCATCGCCCAGCGCCAGAAGCTGCTGGAGGAGACCCTCGCTCAGACCCGGCAGTTCCATCAGTTCTTCGTGGCGCTCTACGGCGGCAACCCGCGCCAGAGCGACCTGACCAAACCCGACAGCGCCTGGACGGTGCGGCTCATCGACTCCACGGGCAACGAGACCGCCCCCGAGCACATCGAGGCCGTGCGCAAGCCCAGCGCGCTCGAGCGGCGCTACTTCCCCTACAACACGGTCTGGCGGCAGGCCTTTCGGATACGCTTTGCCCGCGCGGGCCTGCCCGGGCGGCCGACCATCTCGCCCAAGGCGACCTGGTTCGGCCTGCGCTTTGCTGGCGCCAAGGGCAACACCGATCTCATCTGGGAGATCGACCGCAGCGTTGCCGAGCCCGCGGAAGACCGTTCAGACCTCGCCCGCAGCGAGGACGCTCTGCCCGTTCGCCCCTGATCCGCTCTGGCGCGCCGCACTCGGCACGGGGCCGTCGTCCGGCATGCGGCGGGCCAACCAGCCGATGAGCGTCAGGCCCGCGGACTTGGCCTCGGCGGGCACGGCGGTGTCGTGGAGCAACGAGGCGATCTCCGCGATGAGCCGGGTGCGGCCCGACTCCGACAAGCTGTCTCGGTCGTGCGCAGGCAAGGAGCGGGAGGAGGCGTGTTGGGTCATGGGGGCTTTGCTCGTGTCGTGCGTCGTCGTCGCGCGGCGACCGCGGCCGATGCGCCGCGGCGCTGGTCAGTGCGGTGAGATGAAGATCTCGCGATCCTTGGATCCGTTGGGCGGGCCCACGATCTGGGCTTGCTCCATGGCCTCGACGATCTTGGCCGCCCGGTTGTAGCCGATGCCCAGCTTGCGCTGAATCCACGAGGTGGAGCAGCGACGCGTCTCGGCCACGACGCGCACCGCCTGGTCGTACAGCGCGTCCTTCTCGCCGTCGCTGGGATCGGGAGCCTCGCCCTCGCTCTCGGCGTCGGCCACGATGCTCTCGTCGTAGTCTGGCTCGCCCTGCTTGCGCAGCAGCTCGGTCACCCGCTGGACCTCGGCCTCGGAGCAGAACGGGCACTGCACGCGGTGGACCTCGGTGGTGCCGTTGAGCTTGACCAACATGTCGCCCTTGCCGAGCAGGTGCTCGGCTCCCTGCTGGTCGAGGATGGTCCGGCTGTCGACCTTCTGGGCCACGCGATAGGCGATGCGCGTGGGGAAGTTGGCTTTGATCATGCCCGTGATGACATCCACGCTGGGCCGCTGGGTAGCGAGGATGACGTGCATGCCAGCTGCCCGCGCCTTCTGGGCGAGGCGCGCCACCGCCGTCTCCACGTCCTTGCCCTGCTGCATCATCAGGTCGGAGAACTCCTCGACCACGATGACGATGTAGGGGAGCCGCTCGGGCAGCGGCGCGTCGGAGCCGTCCTTGGCGGCCGGGACGTCGACCACGCCACCGTCCAGAGCGATGGCCTCGACCTCGGCTGGGCCGCGGGGACGTGGCGCCTTGCCCTCGAGAACGCGGCCGACCCACTTGTTGTAGCTCTTGATGTTGCGGGTGCCCGCGTCGGCGAACAGCTGATAGCGCCGCTCCATCTCGTCGACCGCCCACTTGAGCGCGTTGGCAGCCTTCTTCATGTCGGTGACCACGGGCAAAAGCAGGTGGGGAATGCGGTCGAAGGGCGCCATCTCGACCACCTTGGGGTCGATGAGCAGAAGGCGCATCTCCTCGGGCGTCCGTCGGTAGAGCAGGCTGACCAGCATGACGTTCAGCCCGACGCTCTTGCCAGCGCCCGTGGCGCCCGCCACGATGACGTGGGGCATGGCAGCCAGATCGGCGAAGACGGGCGCGCCGATGATGTTGCGACCCAGCACGCAGGGAAGCGGGGCCTTCATGTCCATGAAGCGCCGATCCTCGATGAGCCCGCGCAGGCTGACGGTCTGGCGGTGGTCGTTCGGCACCTCGAAGCCCACCCGGTTCTTGCCCGCAATGGGCGCGATGATGCGGACCTTGCGCGACAGGCCCAAGGCCAGGTCGTCGGCCAGGCCGGCCACTTTGGAGACCTTGGTTCCCGCCGCGGGCGCGACCTCGAAGGTGGTGACCGTGGGTCCCGGATGGATCTCCTTGACCTCGCCGACCACGCCGTAGTCGTTGAGGGTCTTCTCGAGCAGCTTGGCGGTGGCGCGCAGCGACTGGTCATCGACCACGATGCTCGCTTCCTCGGCGGGCTCGAGTAGCTCCACCCCGGGTAGCTCGAAGCGGGAGCCGCGGTGCGCGCGGCGGCGGGCGCTCTTGCTCTTGGCGGTCTTGGCAGCGTCGGAGGTGTCGACGATGGTGGGCCCGTCCAGCTCGGGCCGCGCGCGGCGCTTGGCCTTCTTGCGTGGGAGCTTGGCCTTGGCCGGGCCAGCCGGGGGCGTGCTCGCCTGCTCGACCATCGCCGAGGCATCAGCCACTGGCGGGGGCGATGGCGACGGAGCCGATTCTTCGCTCGCGGGCCGATCCGCTCGAGCCTCGCCTTGGACGGGCGCGGCAGCTCCCTGGGATGGCTCGGCCTGCGCGCCAGCTGAGCCCGGCTCGGGCAGCCACGCTCGGGTGGACCGCTCCGCCGCCGCATCGTCGGTCGGGGCCGTTACGGGTAGCGTTGAGCGCTGTGCCTCGTCCCAGTGCGGCTCGGGCACGGGCGAGAGCGCCTCGGCGCCGCCAGCGGGCGCGGTGGCAAAGGCCACGGGCCAGCGCGGCCCGGCCATGTGCTCGGCGTCGTCGGCCAGCGCGGCGATGATGGCATCGGCTCGCTCCACCGAATGGATCGCGGGCTCCCGAGCGCGACGCTGCTCTTCGCGCCGCTCGCGGGAGATCTCCCGCGCCCGGCCCCAAGCCGAGGACAGCTTGCCGAGCGCACGGCTGAGCCGCTCGCGCGCCTGGCCGAGCCGCGTCCCGAGGCGCTGGACGAGGCCGATGAACGAGAAGGTCGCCCGCTCGAGCAGGATCAGCGAGACGATGGTCAGGCCGATCAAAAAGGACCCTACGGTCGAGAACAGACCACGGAGAACTTCGCCGAACAGCTCGCCCACGAGCCCGCCCATAGGCATCGCGCCGAACGCGGTGGTCTCGGGCAGCGCAATGTGGATCAGGGCTGCCCCCACCACCACGATGAGCACATCCCCGCCGACGCGGGTGACGCCGAGCTTGCAGGGCCGGTCGAGCAGCAGGGGACGCGCCAACGCGCCGAGCTCGAGCGGCACCAGCCAGGCGACCACGCCTACCAGCCGCACCGCTGCCGCGGCAAAGGCCACCCCCACCGGGCCCACCCAGTTGGCGCCGACCACCTCGGGTCGCAGCGGGTCGCCGCGGTACGAGGCCAGCGCCAGGACGGCGTACAACGCCGAAGCCAGCAGCAGCAGGGCAGCAGCCTCGCGAGCGTAGCTCCGCATGCTACGGCGGCGCCTCGAGGAGTGCTCGGCAGCGTTTGCTGGCGGGGGTCCAGCCGCTGCGGTGTCCGACCGCTCAGCGCTGCCGCGTTTCTTGCACTTGTCCCTTGCGGCGCCCGAACGCCTCAAAACACGCTGCCACAGCGAACGGATGCCGAATAAGGAGGCTCTCATGCCCACATCGCCCCACATCCCCCGATACCGAAAGAGGCAGCCTTGGGGCAAGTTTGTCTCCTCGGACAGGCCCCGATGCTGCGCAGACGTTCACGCTGTCCGAGCGCTCGTGCAGCAAGAAGGACAAAGGCCGTGGAAATACTTCCAATTCGCCACCCTCGGGCGCTAGCATTCCGGAGGATTAGTGCGGGACAGAACATCCATGACCACACTTGCTCGGCAACCGAAGGCGTCCGTCGAGCCGCGGACCAACTGTCGGCGCGGATCGCTGCGTCGCGCCACTTTGCTGGCGTGGCTCGCTGCGACTGTACTCAGCCTCACTGCGGTGGGCTGTGCCGTCAACGTCGATGACCTTCATCGTTGGGAGACGACGATGGAAGGGCCCAAGAGGCTGCGCGCCGTCGTCCTCCACGAGAAGTACCCCCTGGACCTGCGGGTCGAAGCGGCCATGTCGCTCATTCGCATGAAGCCCCGCCGGGGCCAGCGCATCGGCATTCGACTGCTGGTGGAAAGGACCCTGGCGGAGCTTTCGGCGGAGACGCGCAGCCAGATCCTCGCGAAGCTCGTACCGCTCATCATGGCGGAGCTGCGGCGTCCCGTTCCAGAAGCGCCGCCCGGAGACGACAAGAAGGAGCGCGACCCGTCCTTCAAGTACAAGGACGCCGCCTACTTGATGCTCACCTACGAGCGCACCACCGTCATTGCCGATACCGCGCTGCGCAAGGAGCTGGAGAAGGCGCTCACCGAGTGGGCTATGGCCGACTTCGAGCGGCGGCTGAACGACCGGTCTCAGGACTACGGCATGAAGCAGCTGCTGCGGTACATCGGATCGTCGTCGGTGCGGGGCCTGCCCGAGCTCATGACCCGCGACGCCAAGAGCCTATCCACCATGGCCCAGCTCGTGGCGAAGCTAGGTGACGACGAGACCAAAGAGAAGGCCTCGCAGAAGCTGGTCGACGTCGCCAGCTACGTGACCTCGCCCGCGTGGCGCAAGGACAGGGAGCCCGAGCTCAAGGAGGCGAATCGCCGCGCGCAGATCGAGCCGAACGAAGAGCAGTTCACCAAGCAGATGGAGCGCTACCAGGAGGAGAGCCTGCTGCGCATCTTCGGCTCCATGAAGATGGTCGGCGGCAAGGCGGTCGTGGAGCACTGCTTGCAGCTGGCCGCCGACGACAAGGCGAGCCCGAAGCGTCGACAGGCCGCGTTGGCCGCCCTGGAAGGACATGTCAAGCGCAACGACACCGAGCACATCGACCGGCTGCTCGGCCTGGTCTCCAAGGAGGGGATCCCCGACCTGGTGCTCGACCAGGCCTTCCGTCGGCTTCGCGAGCTTCCGCGCGACCGGGTGGTCGACAAGCTCTATGACCTGTTCAAGGTCAAGCGCTGGAAGGTACGCCGCGCGGCCGGGGCGACCGTGCTGCAGATGTCCATGGTGGAGCACATCGAGGAGTTCATGGGCCAGCTCGGCAAGAAGGCCAAGGACAACTTCGCGCTGCCAGAGGCCATCACTTACGGCGGCTACCTGGCAGAGCTCAAGGGGGGCGACGTTCGCGCGGCGCTGGAAGAACACATGAAGCGAGGCGAGCCGCAAAGCCGGCTGTCCGCCCTGGCGTACTACTACTCCGCAGGGACGGCGGAGGACCTGCCCAAGCTTCGGCCCTTCGAGGACGACGGCGAGAAAGTCCCCTCCTGTGACGAGGACGTCGATTGCGGCTGGCAGTGCGCGGTCCAAAAGGGCGATGACCCCAAGGCTCGTGAGCTGAAGGCGGTCAAGACCGTCGGCGATTTCGTCCGCTTCTGCATCGAGCCCAAGATGGCGGCCCGCAAGCACCAGGACGACAAGGACTCCGACAAGGGCAAGAAGAAGGACGATCCTCTGATTCCCAACGGGGGCTCGTCAGACGAGCGGCCCGAGCAGGACTAGATCGGTCTCGCCCCGGCGCGACGAGCTTCGAGCCAACCCGAAACGAAAAGCCTGAGCCCAGCACAAGATCATGAGCGGCGACCCCAATACGAAAAGCGCGCGTACCTTTCAGTGCCGTGACCAGCTATGGGAGACCTTCGAGCAGATGGCTCGCGAGCTGGAGTGCTCCGTCGACTACCTCATCAATGAGGCGATGAAGCAATACGCACGCCAGCGCACCTACGGAGCGCGTGCGCCGTACCCCTCGAGCGACCAGCAGCCTGGCGCCTGGGCGCAACAGCCCGCAGAGCAG
>CAYTYV010000272.1:0-8929 GCA_964441055.1 uncultured Polyangiaceae bacterium
GGGCTCGCTGTACAAGGGCAGCAGCACGTCCTCGGACTCGAGCGAGTAGAGCGCACGGCTGGTCTGCCCCTCGCCGAGCTTGGTGCCACTCGGGGGCTCGCCCCGATAGAAGCCCACCATCACCCCAGCGGGCACCGAGGCCTGGCCGACGTTCTGCACGCTGGCGACGAGGGCGTATTCGCCCAGGCACTTGGGCGCCACGCTCACCACCAGATCGGGCGCGGAGAACTCGCCTTGGGGCTGGATGTTCTGGCGAAAGCTATTGAGGTCTGGATCGAGGTAGTTGGCGGGCTCGACCAGGGGAATGCTGCCGTCCTCGCCCACATTGGTGATGTGATAGGTATGCTGGTTCCACACGCGGCGGGTGCGTACCCAGGTGCCGCTTGCGCTTCCCAGGATGCGAATGCCTGCTTGCCTGCTGCCATCGTCGGGGCAGGGCCACCAGGCGGCGTTGGAGGCTACCACAATGTCAGCCTGGCCGTCCGCGTCCACATCCGCCACTAGCGGGTACTCGAAGCCCGTGCTGGTGGTGTTACAGAACGCGTCGATGAGGTTTTCGCCCGTGGTGCCGTCGTACATCCATAGGTGGTACTCGTCCGAGTAGATCACCTCGGCCTGGCCGTCGCCATTGAAGTCGAACACCGAGCTGCCTGTGACCCCGGACGAGCAGTCATGCGTCTCCTGGAACCACAAGGAGAGCTCGTCGTCGTCCACGGCGGGGTTCATGATGAGCGCGCCGCTGAAGGCGTTGTAGCCCACCGCGCCTGCCACGCCCACATCGGGCAGGCCATCGCCATCGAAGTCGGCCACCGTGGGAGGGCCGCCGCCTCGCTCGCCGCCTCCGCCGCAGTAGGTCGCCGTCGAGACGCCGTTGTTGATGTCGACGCCCTGGCGAATGATCTCGGCGCCGCTCGGGCTGCCCGAGTCGTAACGCACGACGGACATGGTGTGCTGGCCGATCCACGAGATGACCGCGATCTCGGGCGTGCCGTCCTGGTCGAGGTCGCCCACGGCGTGGTAGCCGAAGGGGATCTGGTCGGAGCCGCTTCGCAGGTCCCAGATGACGGATCCATCGGCGCGGTAGGCCCGCTGCCCGTCGGTGATGTCCAGATCGCCGTCGCCGTCCACGTCGGTCAGGCTGGTGAAGTCCGCGCCCCACGGATCGCCGGGCAAAGGCGCTCCCGTGGACTGGGGGTCGAGCTCCTGTTCGATGGCGCCAGTTGTGCCGTCGAGCAAGGTCCATTCGACGAGCACCTCGGCCGTGCCGTCTTGGTCGATGTCGCCGATGGCCGGGCTGTCAAAGCCGCAGTGCACCTTGGTGTTGTCGAGCTGTGACCAGTAGGGGCTGCCGTCGGCCCGAAAGGCCACCACCCCGGTATTCTGTGCGTCCTCCCAGGTTCCGCTCGGTCCAGCGCTGGCGCAGCCCACGATCTCGGGCACGCCGTCGGCGTCCAGATCGCCCGCAGCCAGCCCCGAGGCCGGGCTAACTGCCCCTTCGACCGACCACTTCTCCACCACCTCTTCATCCACCACCGAGATGGCGTGCAGGGTGCCTTCCCTGTAGTTGACCTGATTGGCAAAGCTGGCGAAGACGATCTCGGGGATATCGCGCTCGTCGACCTGGCCGTCGCAATTGTCGTCGTCGAGCTGGATCACGATGGGCGCCATGGTCACATCGGTTGAGTACGGCGGCGTGGTCTCGCCGCCCCAGGCGTACTTGACCACCACGTCGAAGTCGCTGGTCGGCGGGTGGTACTCGCAGGTCTCGACGCAGGCGGGCGGGTTGCCGGGATCTTGACCAGGGTCGCACTCGGGCGGCCGCGGCAGGCACCGACCCGTGGGCAGCGCGGGGGCTCCCTGACAGGAGCCGCCTTGGCCAGCGTCCGGCTCGGACGGCTCGCCCAGGGCATACTCGCAGTACTCGTCGGGCTCGCAGTCGGTGGCGTCGAGGCAGATGTCGCCCGGCGTCGCGCACTGCTGGAAGGAGCACACGTCGCCATCGGGGCAGCATTGCTGGCCGCAGACCTGCTCGGCGTCGCAGCAGACCCCGCCCTCGGTGCACACCCCGCCGTCGCCGCAGGCCTGTCCCGGGGTGCAGCCGCCATCATCGCCGCCGTCGAGCAGCACGCCACCGCCCCCTGCCATGCCGCCGCTGGCCGCCGCAGCGCCCGTGCCTCCAGCGCCCGCGTCGGCGTCGTCACCGCTGCACGACAGCCCGGCTGCGAACCCCGCCAACGCTGCGATCCCCAAGGTGAAGAGCCAAGACCACGGTGCCGCACGCATGTCACCTCCCGAGCCTGCTTCGCGGCATACCCGCCGCAGCGGCGCAGCGGCGTTCCAACAACAGGGCTGCGCCGTGCTCCCAAGTCTATCCAAAGCCCGCGCGCGCGAACAGCGCGGAGCGAGCTCGCTCGGCCGTCAGCCGAGCCGCACCCCGCGCTGGGGCGTGCCTGGCCCGGTGGTGACGAGCTGGTAGAGCTGCTGGTGGCGCGAGCGAAAGGCCGCGGCCGAGGTGAGCAAGTAGTAGGTCCACATGCGGTGGAAGCGCTCGTCGTAGCGGCGGCCGAGCTCGGGCCAGGCGCGCTCGACGTTTTGGTACCAGGCCATCAGGGTGCGGTCGTAGTCGGGCCCGATGTTGTGGACGTCCTCCAGAACGAACAGCCCCTCGGTGGCCTTGGCGAGCCGCGCCATCGACGGCGCGACGGCGTTGGGGAAGATGTAGCGGTGGAACCAGGGATCGATGAGGTCGCGGCTGGTGTTGGCGCCGATGGTGTGGATAAACGAGATCCCGCCAGGAGCGAGACAGCGCGCTGCGGTCTGCATGTAGGCGCGGTAGTTGCGGGGCCCGACGTGCTCCATGATGCCAATGGAGACGACCGCGTCGAAGCTACCCTGGGCGTTGCGGTAGTCCTCCAGCCGTAGCTCCACGGGCAGCCCCGCACAGCGCTCGCGCCCCAAGGCCACCTGCTCCTTGGACACGGTGTAGCCCGTGACCTCCACGCCGTAGTGCTCGGCCGCGTACTTGGCAAAGCTTCCCCAGCCGCAGCCGAGCTCCAGCACCTTCATGCCTGGCTCGAGCCCGGCCTTGCGACAGACCAGGTCCAGCTTGGCCTGCTGTGCTTGTTCGAGGTTGTCGGCGTTTCTCCAGTAGCCGCAGGTGTAGGCCATGGTGGAGTCGAGCATGGCCCGATAGAGGTCATTGCCGATGTCGTAATGGCGCTTGCCCACCTCGAAGGCCCGCGAGAGCCGCTGCAGGTTGAAGGCCTTGCCCTTGAGCCGATGAAGCCAGGTCGTGGGGTTGCGCTGCACGCCCGACTCGGCGCGGGCGTGCAGCAGCCGGGTGATGGTCTCGTCGAGCCGCTCGCTGTCCCACCAGCCGTCCATGTACGCCTCGCCCAGACCCAGGGTCCCCTGACGCACCACTCGACCGTAGAAGCGTCGGTCGTGGACCTGGATGTCGTAGGGCGCGTTGCCTCCGACGGTGACGCCGCCTTGCGACAGAAGGTCGACGACGATCCGCTCGGCCTGGGAGCGGTCGAGCGCGCGCTTCACGATGGGGGGCCAGGAAACGGACATGGTCACTACCTCGGGATAGGCGATTGGCTGGCGGTCCCAAGGCCGCGCAGCAGGGCGACGAGCACTCGGCTCGCGGGCAGCTGCCGCCCCACAAAGGATTGCGCAAAGCCGCGGGCCACAAGAGCATCGCCCAGACGCGCGAGCGGGCGCGGTCGCCATTGGGACGGCGACGAGCGTCGGGCTCGACCGATGGGTCGCAATGCCGCTGTGGCGGCGAGCAGCGCGCAGATCGCGCGGTAATCGACGAAAACGGGGTGCTCTGCGAGGCGTTGCCCATAGCGCTCGGGTCGGCCCGCAGCAATGGCCTCGGCGCACATCCTGCCCGACAGCACGGCCGCCAAGATCCCTTCGGCCGTCACGGGGTGGGCCAGTCCTAGCGCGTCGCCCACCAAAAAGGCCTGCTCCCGTTCGCAGGCGCGCAGGTGCTGCGGATGAAAGCGGTAGTAGGCGTGGCCTCGCCCACGGCCCGCTCGGCCTAGAGGGCGGGCAGGTAAACGACCGCGTCGTTCGAACAAGGCCTGTGCGCTTTGCCAGGCAGCGTTCAGGGCGCCTGGCTCCAAGGTGCCGCTGCCCAGGTTGACCCAGTCGGTCTTGGGCACGTTCCAGGAGTAGCCGTCGAGATCGTCGTGGAGCCATAGCTCGGGCTCGCCGTCTTCGCCTGGGCGGCGCGCGGCCAGCTCCTGGGCCGGGGCGGGGAACTCGATCTCGCGGGTGAGCACGGCCGGCTCGGGCCTGACGACGCCGAGCAGCCTGGCGACCGGGCAGTGGGTGCCGCCCGCGCCCACCAGGCTGCGAGCTCGCGCGCGCTCGTCCACGACCCAGAAGCCATCGCCGTCTCGACGGATGCGACGCACGCGGTGGCCCTCGACCACGGTCGCACCACTCGATCGCAGCAAAAAGGCGTCGAGCTCGCTCCGCCTGATGAAGTAGCCCCTACCGCGGACGAGGTGCTCTCGGCCGCGGTAGGTCACCCGACAGCGCTGCCACGACCACAGCCGACCGGGGTAGGACCGCGTTGAGAGCCCGAGCGCGTCCCACACGGGCGGGCTCAACCAGCCCGCGCAGAGCTTGTCCCGCGGAAAGGTGGCGCGATCGAAGACAGCGACCGGCCTCCCGCTCCGCGTCAGCTGCCGCGCGCAGGCGCTACCAGCCGGGCCACCGCCCACCACGATGGCGTCATAGGTGATCATGGGCACCCGCAGCCTATCGCCATGCCGCCATCGGCCTCAAGAGAGCGAGTGCGGCGTGGCCGTGGACGCGGCAGAGGTGGCCACTTTTCGTCTTGCCGAGCCAGAAAAGGGGTTCCCCTTTGGGCGGAGTAGATTATTATAAGTCGCATGGTAAAAAACCACGTGACGCGGTTCGCATGGGTGGCACTGTGGGTCGCGGCCTTGGCCACAACGCTGGCTGGCTGTGCGGGAAATGGCAATAAAATTGAAGAATATCAAGGTGTTGTCGAGTTCGACGAGCGGAACCTGGCCTTTGAGCTGGGCGGACGGCTGAGCCGGATCGAGGTGCAGGAAGGGGATCTGGTCGAGGCGGGCCAACCCCTGGCCGTGCTCGACAACTCGCTGGAAAAGCCTGCGCGCGAGGCGCGGGCCGCCGAGGTGCGAGCCTTGCAAGCGCAAGTGGATCTGATCCGGGCGGGCTCCCGCCACGAGGACGTGCGCGCGGTGGCAGCGCAGCTTCGCGGCGCCCGCGAGGTCGAGGCCATCGCCAAGAGCAACCTCAAGCGTCAGCGGCGGCTGGTCGATAGCGGGGCGCTGCCCGAGGCCACGCTGGACCCGCTTCAAGGCGAGCTGTCGCGCGTCCAGGCCGAGCGCCAGGCCTTGGAGCAGAGGCTGCAGGCACTGCGCAATGGCGCGCGTCCCGAGGAGCTGAGAGTGGCCGAGGCCAGGCTGGAGGCTGCCACGGCCGCCTTGGCGGCCATCGACGAGCGGCTCGCCCGCTACGCCCTGGTGGCGCCGACCGAGGGCGAGATCGTGGACGTGCACCTCGAGGCAGGGGAGGTGACCGGGCCGGGCACACCCGTGATCGTTCTGGCCGATACCCGCCACCCCTACGCCGATGTGTTCGTCGCCCAGGGCAAGCTCGAGGGCATCCGGGTGGGCTGCCGCGCGAGCCTGCGCGTCGACGCCGCGGACCACGCCTTCGCGGCCAGGGTCGAGGACGTGGGCCGCCGCACCGAGTTCACCCCGCGCTTTCTGTTCAGTGAGCGCGAGCGGCCGAACCTGGTGATCCGGGTGAGGGTGCGAATCGACGATCCCGAAGGCGAGCTACACGCTGGCGTGCCCGCCTTCGTACACATCGAGCGCGGCAGCAGCACCGAGGGCAAGCCATGATCCACGCGGCCGAGCCGGTCATCTCGACCCGGAAGCTGAGCCGTCGCTTCGGCGACCTGGTGGCGGTACGCGATGTCTCCATCGAGGTGATGCGCGGGGAGATCTTCGGGGTGCTAGGCCCCAATGGTGCGGGGAAATCCACCACCATTCGCATGCTCTGCGCCATTCTCGATCCCACGGGCGGCAGCGGCACGGTCGTGGGCTACGACATCGTGCGCGAGCCCGAGCAGATCAAGAGCCGCATCGGCTACATGACCCAGCGCTTCAGCCTCTACGAGGACCTGACAGTAGCCGAGAACCTCCACTTCTACGCGGGGATCTACGGCATGGCCAAGCGCGCGCGCGACCGTCGGGTGCGCGAGGTGCTGGAGCAGGCCGGTCTGGTCGATCGGGCCAAGCAGGTCTGCGGCACGCTGTCGGGGGGATGGAAGCAGCGCGTGGCCCTGGCGAGCTCGACCATCCATCAGCCACCGCTGCTGTTTTTGGACGAGCCCACGGCTGGGGTGGATCCGGTCAGTCGGCGGGCCTTCTGGGAGCAGATCCATCGCATCGCAGCCACGGGCACGACCGTGCTGGTGACGACCCATTACATGGACGAGGCCGAGCGCTGCCATCGCATTGCCTTCATCTCGCAGGGCTCGCTGCTCGACGTGGGCACGCCCGCCGAGGTGGTGGCGCGCCGCGGGCTGCGCGTGGCCGAGCTCGAGGTCGACGATGCCGTGGCCGCCACCGACGCGCTGGTGCCGCGGCCCGAGGTAGACGAGGTAAGCCATTACGGTCACGTGCTGCGCGTGGCCACCCGCGGGGGCGCGGATCCAGCCGAGCTCGCCCGCCAGGTGCTCGGGCAGAGCGGTGTGACGATTCACACGCTGAGCGCCACTCGCGCCACGGTCGAGGACGCCTTCGTGTCCATGGTGCGCGACGAGCTTCGCGCTAGCGCGGAGGAGCGGGCGGCATGAGGACGCGGCTCTGGGCCATTGCGGTCAAGGAGCTCATCCAGCTCCGCCGCGATCGGCTGACCCTGGCCATGATGATCGTCGTGCCAGTCATGCAGCTATTGCTGTTCGGCTACGCCATCGACACCGACGTGCGCAACATGCCCACGGTGGTCTACGACCAGGACCGATCGGCGCAGGCGCGCGCTCTGGTGCGGCGCATGGAGGCCACGGGCTTTTACCGGATGGTGGGGCAGGTGCACGGCTATCAGGAGATCGCCCGCGCCTTGCGCTCGGGCCGCGCGCGGGTGGCCATCGTCATTCCCGCCGACTACGCATCGGACCTGGCCGCGGGCTCTACCGCCCAGCTCCAGCTCGTGGTCGATGGCTCGGATCCGCAGACCGTGGCCAGCGCCACCAACACCGCCGTGGGGCTGGTGGCCGCCCAATCGGCGGAGCTGCAGGTCGCCCGTCTGGCGCAGGCGGGCTGCGGCATGGTGATGCAGCCCATCGCGCTCGAGCCCACCACCTGGTACAACCCCGAGCTTCGCACGGCGGTCTACATCGTACCCGGGCTGGTGGGCGTCATCCTGACGATGACCATGGTGCTGCTGACGGCCATGGCCATCGCCCGCGAGCGCGAGCGGGGCACGCTGGAGCAGCTCGTGGTCTCTCCGGTCAAGCGGGTCGAGCTCATCGTGGGCAAGATCCTGCCCTACGTGATCATCGGCTACGTGCAGATGACCCTCATCCTGCTGTTCGGCCACCTGGTGTTCGAGGTGCCGATGGTCGGCTCGATCGGTCTGCTCTACGTCACCGCCTTCGTCTTCATCACCGCCAACCTGGCCATCGGCCAGTTCTTCTCGACGCTGGCCCGCACCCAGCAACAGGCCATGCAGATGTCGTTTTTCTTTCTGCTGCCCAACATCCTGCTCAGCGGCTTCATGTTCCCCTTCGAGGCCATGCCCGAGCCAGCGCAATGGCTATCGCAGGCCCTGCCGCTCACCCATTTCCTGCGCATCGTGCGCGGCATCGTGCTCAAGGGAGCGGGCTTTCAGGACGTGGCAGTAGAGCTCGTCTGGCTGGCCGCCATCGTGGTGGTGCTGGTCACGGTGACCGCCCTTCGCTTCCGCAAGAAACTGAGCTGAGCCATGGCACGACCCCGCAGCGACATTCCCGATCGCATTCTGTTGGCGGCGCGCGAGCACTTTCTGCGGCACGGCGTGGACGGCGCCAGCCTGCGCGCCATCGCCCGCGACGCGGGTACCAACATCGGTATGGTGTATTACTACCACTCCACCAAGGATGATCTGTTCCTGGCCGTGGTGGAGACCATCTATGGCAAGCTGACCGAGGACATCGCCGCGGCCGTCGGCGGCGATGGCCCGGTCGAGGAGCGGCTAAGGCAGCTCTACGAGCGCCTAGCAGCGCTCAGCGAGGACGAGCTCACCGTGGTGCGCATCGTCGTGCGCGAGGCGCTGACCTCGTCGGAGCGGCTCAAGCGGCTGGTGGCCGAGCGCTTCCTGAGCGGCCACGTGCCGCTCATGGCTGGCCTGCTGGCCGACGGCATCTCCGAGCGGCGCTTTACCGAGCAACACCACCCCATGGTTCTTGGGCTGGCCATGCTGTCGCTGGGTCTATTGCCGCAGATCATCTTGCGGAGGCTGCCGCGCGAGGCCGTGCCCTTCATCGAGCCGCCCGAGCCGGGCGAGGCGGCCCGCTCCTTGGCCGATGTGCTGCTGCGCGGCATTGCGCGACGGGACGACTGAACGATCGTAGTCGTGGACGTGATCGCGGTCGTAATCGTCGCCCCTACGGCGCGCAGCGAATCGGGCCGAGCGGCAGATCGGGATCGGCGGCAAAGCCGATCTCCAGCTCGCCGAGGTGCCCCGTGCGAAAGTAGAAGTGCAGCTCCTCGGCCATGCCCGCGATGTGATCGGGGTTGCCCGGCCCGGTCTCCCAGCCGGCCGAGGCCACCACGGCGAGGCCGCTCGCAGGCTGGCGCACGATCATGCGGGTGCCGCCGTCGGGGCGGTTTTGCCAATACATGCAGATGTACCAAGCCTCGTCCAATAC
>CAYTYV010000273.1:0-8899 GCA_964441055.1 uncultured Polyangiaceae bacterium
CCGCACATAGCGGGGTCTTCCCCAGCGTCGTTGGAGCTGTCGAGCACCATGGCCCCCATGATGCCCCCAGCGATCAACGACGCGCTGCCCAGGCCGAGCAGTATGCCACCTGCGACGACCAGATCCGTGGATGCGTCTTCCGAGGTCGCGTCGGGCTGTTGCGGCACCGCTGGCCGATCGGGCTGCTGAGCGGACTCGTGCAGTGCTGGAATGCTCACCGTCTCACTGGCGCCGTCGGGCGAAACCCACACCGACGTTGACCAGCTTTCGTAGCCTGCCGCCGCTGCGTCTACGGTGTGCTCGCCTGGGTCGACTGGCACGGCAGTGCCGAGTGCGCCCTGCGCGACCGGCTCGCCGTCGCGGGTCACCTCGAGCCCTGGAGTCTGGACTGCCTCGATGGTCAGGCGTGACAGCTTTGGCAACAGCGCGTCTGCGCGCTTTTGCGCAAACGCCTGCCGCCGGGCTTCCCCGGTGGTACGGAACAGCACGACCGCCCGCTTGTAGTTGGCCCAAGCCGTGGCGGATTTGCCTCGTTTTTCGTTGCACCGCCCCAGGTTGAGGGCGGCGCCGCCCGATGGGTCGGCATCGAGGCTTCCCTCGAGCTTCGCGCATGCTTCGTCGTACTTGCCCTCGTCGAGCAGCTGCTTGCCCTCGGCGAAGAGCTGGTCGGCCATGTCGGTGGGGGCATCCTGCGCGCGCGCCGTCGACGCGACCAACAGCAAAACGATCGTCCACACCTGCAGCGGGTTCTTCATCGGCCCTCCCACGGGTCCCACGCCTTCTGCCGCGTGCGCTGCCTGGGCGGCGCGCTCTTCGGAGCGACCGAGCTGGCGCTGGCCGTGGCCGCCGAGCTCGCCGTTCCCGTGGCGGATGCACTCGGGTGCGGCTCGCCGACTGCGGTTTGGACAGCGCTCGACTCCGGCTCAGGACTGGGATCCGACCTATGCTTGGACGCTGGCAGAGGCGGCTCTTGGCCCACGACGGCTGTTCCCGCGCTGGAGGGGGCGAGGGCGTCGTCGTCGCCCCGTCCGAACAGCGCCACGACGCCGATCAGCACCCCCATGCTGACGGCGGTGAGCACCACGACAGCGACCGGCGTGCGTCGGCGGGCGGGCGGCGACGCGGACAGCGGCTCCATCGTTCTGGTGGGGCCGTCTGCCAGTGCTGCGGTCGCCTGGGGCATCTCAGGCGGGGAGCCCGGCCTCGCCGCTGGCTCGCCCGAGTGGGGGGCGGCGCTCGGGGACGCGGCCTGGTCATCGCTGACGTCTACCGTCAAGCGAGGCTCCGATAGGAGGGTTATCGGAACCGGTTGTGAGCTCGACTCATCACGGCTGCATACCGGTCCACCAGGCGAATCCACCAGCGGCCTAGCGATGACGTTGGCGATGTACTCGGCCGATGCCCTGGCGCGCTGGCTGCCAAACGGCGCCAGAGCAGTCGCGAGATCTGCCAGGCTCTGATGGCGCTCTGCCGGGTCCTTTTGCAGACAGCGTCCCAGCGCTTGCTCGATCTCCGCGGGCACATCGCTGGCCAGCTCACGGAGCGGGCGCGGCTCGTTATGCATGACGCAGGCAATGATCTGCGGCAGCGTATCGGCGGTGAACGGAGTGGCCCCAGACAGCATCTCATACAGGATGACGCCCAGGGACCAGATGTCGGCCCGCGGATCGACGTGCTTTGCCGAGACGAGCTGCTCGGGAGACATGTATAGCGGTGAGCCCATGAGCGTCGACGTCTTCGTGATCGCGCCACCAGCGATTTTCGAGATTCCGAAGTCGAGGACCTTGATCCACGGCAAACCATCCGCTCGCGTGGTCACGAACAAATTGCCTGGCTTTAGATCGCGATGGACGATGCCCAGTTTGTGCGCCTCGACGAGTGCCTCACAAGCCTGCAGAATGAAATCGACGGCATCGCAGACCGGCATCGGGCCCCTGGCGAGGACTTGCTTGATATCCTCGCCTTCGAGGTACTCCATGACCAGGTAGGCGTTTCCGTCGGCGAGCCGAGCCACATCGATGACGCGCGCTACGTGCTCGCTCTTGATCTTGGCGGCGGCCCAAGCCTCGCGGACAAAGCGCACGACTCGCTCCTCGCTCGCAGCTGCCTCGCCTGCGAGGAACTTGATGGCCACCTTTTCGCCTAGATCCACGTGGGTGGACTCGCAGACCACGCCCATCCCCCCCGTGCCGACCACTCGCTCGAGGCGGTACTTGCCACCGATGATCTCCCCCATCTGAGGGATTTCTTGGAGCATCTTCGAGTGGGCTTCCATGACGATTCGAAGAACACGGCACCGAGGTTCGAGCTGCTTGGCGGTGCGGAGCAGCGGGCGACTGCTACGGCTGATAGGTCACTGCGAGCTCGGGCCGCACGCCTGCCGTGGCATGCGGCGAATGAAACACCCAACGGTTGGTGTACGTATTACCGCTAGGCCACGGGCAGGCTGTGTCCAAGGTGATCATGAATTGCGTCAGCCCGCTCACGTTGATCTGCGAGGGGGACACGGCGAAGTCGGCGTAGTCCTGACTCTGGATGGTGCTCATGGCCTTGGTATCCAGCAGCGTGGTGGCGTCGAAAAAGTCATCCCCTTGAACCGTCGAGCCGAAGACCGGTTGCGATCCGCCGTAGAGCACCGCGTTCGAGGTCGTCGATGCAGAGCTATGATGGATCAGCAGCTCGGCCCCGGTGACCGTCACCGAGTCGTCGAGCGAACCGGTGGCGAAGCTCAAGTAGACGTTTTTGATATTGAACCGGTCCGAGCCAATGGTGGAATGACGAGGCTGAACGGTCCAGGTGGGGACTAGGTTATCGGAATTGGCGCCGAACGCGCTGTTTTCGGCCGTAAGCGGGCAAGCACCCACGATGGGCTCCTCGTACCTGCGCATCATTCGCGACAGCGCTTCGTCGGTTTCCGCTTCGATGAACGCGGTACAGGTGCCGTCGCCGTTGTCGTGGATACCAGGGCAGATGTCATCGGGGTCGCACACGCCGTCGTTGTCGCTGTCACTGAGGCACGGTTGTCCCCCTGCTCCTGCCGCTCCTCCTGCGCCAGCGGCTTCCCCGCCACCGCCCAAGCCCCCTACCGCGCCAGCGCCGCCCACAGCACCGGAGCCGCCCACGGCGCCCGTGCCGCCCGCAGCGCTACCCGCCGCACCGCCTGCTGGTTTTTCGATGGTTTCGTCCGTGTACTCGTCCAGGCCCGCCAGCCCAGCACACGCCGCCATCAGGGCCGCCGCAGCTGCCAGTCCGAGCGCGAGGAGAATCGCCCGCCCACCCATCGGCGTAACGTAGCATAGCGCCTGTGCGTGACTAACCGATTCGAAGGCTGGACGGATGGGCTGACAGCGGAGAGCGGGTGCAAGGTGGGAAGCGCGTTGCTGTCCCACATTGTAAGCCAATTCCCTACCATCGGAGCGCTGCGTTCCGAGCAGCCCGAGCCGGGCCGCCCCGATCCCTCATCGCAGTGCGCCAAAGCCCTCGGCTTGCGCCAGCAGGCCGGGAAGACCCCCAGTATGCAAGAACAGCACGCGTTTGCCATGCAGCTCGCCCGTCTGGCAACGCTGCCATAGGCCCCACATGGCCTTGCCCGTGTACACGGGATCCAGGATCAAGCCGCTCAGCCGCGCGACCTCGACGATGGTCGCCCGCTGCTCGGGGCTGGCCACGGCGTACGCTGGCCCGCGCGCGCGGTCGTCCACCTCGATGGGCAAGGGCGGACCGAGCGACCGATCCAGAGCGCGGGCCTGCCCGACGATGTCGGCGATGCGGCGCCGAAAGCTCTCCGCATCGCTGCAGACCGCCATGGCGCAAACCGCCGCGGCAACGCCGTGCTGCCTGGCGCCGAGCGCCGTGCCCGCGGCCGTGCCCCCAGAGCCACAGGCGTGGATGACCAGGTCGAAGGGCTTTCCGTCCGCTTGGCCAGCATCGAGCTGTTGACGGATCTCGGCCATCGCCTCGACGTAGCCCAAGGCCCCGAGCCCGTTCGAGCCGCCCTCTGGAATGACGTAGGGCCGTTGCCCTTTGGCGCGCAGCTCCGCGGCCAGTCGCGCCATGAGCTCGTCGCTGTGCTCGTAGCTCTGCGCGGTGATGAGCCGCACCTCCGCCCCCGCCAGCCGGTCGAGCAGCAGGTTGCCCACGAGCGGCTCGTCGCTCTCGCCGAGCGGCAGTCCCGCCCCGTGGCGGTCATCGGTAAGCCCTGGCAGGCGAAGCAGCAGGGTGGTTGCCAGGCCCAAAGAGGCCGCCGCCACGGCCGTGGCCCGGGCGTGGTTGGATTGGACTCCGCCGCAGGTCACCACCCGGTCGCAGCCTTGCTCCAGGGCCTGGGCCAGCAGCATCTCCAGCTTGCGCACCTTGTTGCCCGCTTCGGCCCCGCCCGTGGCATCGTCGCGCTTGACCCACAGATCGACGCCCAGGGCCTCACCCAGTCGCGCGGGTTGCTCGAGCGGGGTGGGCAGGTGGGCCAGCCTCAGGCGGTGCATAGGCCCCGGTCCCCCAGCTCGACCTCAGCCGAGCTTTACCAGCGGCTCGCCGCCGTCGACGTGCTGGCCGACCTCGACGCAGATCTGCTCGACCTTGCCAGCGCGGTCGGCGCACAGCTCGTTTTCCATCTTCATGGCCTCGACCACGACCACGGCGGCGCCCGCCTCGACCTCGTCGCCAGACTCGACCAGCAGCTTGACGACCCGGCCCGGCATGGGGCTGGAGACCTCGCTTGTCGCCGACTCGGCGTGCCCCGTGATGGCCGTGGCGCGCGCTTGCTCGCTCTGAACGCGAGCGGACATCCGCAAGCCCGTTGCCACGACGCGCAGATCGGGCGGCTCGCCCTCCAGCCACAGGTCCAGGACGCGGTGTCCCACGCGCACGCTGAGCGCGCCGTCGGCCTCCACGGCATCGGCCGCCACGGGCTGGCCCTCGATGGCGACCTCGGTGGAGCCATCCGGTCGGCAAGTGACATCGACGGGCAGTTCCTGTTGCGATGGCAGGGTCACGTAGTAGCGCATATCCGATGGTCCGCGGGATCCTACAGCCGTAGTCCCAGCTTGGAGTTGAGCAAGTACTGGGGTGGTAGCTCCTCGCCCTCGGCCGTGTCAAAGGCGTGGCCGGGCAGCAGCAAGCCGCCTTCGACGCCTAGCTCGATGGTGATGCCGCTCTGTACCTCGATGCGGCCGTCCACGCCCAGGTCGAGCTCCAGGCCGAGGTCGTGGCGGGTCTCGTCGCCGCCGTCGTAGTTGGCGAAGTCGCCGAGGGCCCCGTAGTGGTAGGGGTCCACGAGATCGGCGCTGGTCTGGGCCACGACCACGCCGCCTTTGAGATCCAGCCAGCGCTGGGGTCGGTAGACCACGGTGGGGTAGATGTAGCT
Organism: uncultured Polyangiaceae bacterium; assembly: GCA_964441055.1. Classification (GTDB taxonomy): domain Bacteria; phylum Myxococcota_A; class Polyangia; order Polyangiales; family Polyangiaceae; genus JACQWT01. Next base: position 5,363 of record CAYTYV010000273.1, read on the forward strand.
GGCGCCGAAGATGCCGCCCTCGGAGGGCAGCAGATCCAGGCCAGGCGAGGGGCGCGCCACGATCGCGGGGTCCTGCGCGATGGTCGCCGCCCGCGCCGTCTTCCAGGCCAGCACGTGGTCGAACAGCACCAGGCCTACGTTGTGGTTGGGCTCGAAGGTGAAGCGCTTGCTCACGCCATCGCCCGGGTCGGCATCGCCCGAGGCGTAGCCCAGCTCGACCGATACCACGACCTGTCCCCAGGGTTTGTCGCGCGGGCCGGCCTCGCTCACGGCGCCGAGCACCAGGGCTCCGCCAAAGGCCTGCACCTGCTCCCTCTGGCCCGTCCAGCTCAGGTCGACGTTGCGCAGGAAATCGGTCGTGCCCATCTGCAGCGCGCCCTCGATCTGCCCGAACAAAAGGGCGCGGGTATCCTCTACTGGCGTTGCGAACTTGCCCGCCAGGCTGGCCACTCCGACCTCGAGGGTCTCGGTAAAGGGGGTGGTCGGCCCGGTGGACTCGCGGTCTCGCTCCTGGTGGCGGTAGACGCCGTAGACGCCGAGCTCCACCCGCGGGCGTTGCCACAAAAGGGCGCCGACCATCTGCAGGGCTCGGTCGCCGTCAGCCAAGCGGGCGATGCGATCCTCGAAGACCAGATCGCCCGCCAGAACCAGTCGCACGGGCACCTCGCGGCCCAGCGGCTCGGTGGCGAACAGGATGCGCTCGACCAGCGAGCCGCGGAGGTAGTCGCCGAAGAGCGAGCGATGATCGCCGTCGTTGGCCACCAGCCCCATCCCCCAGTGCGAGCCCTGCTGGCCGATGCGGAACATGCCGATGGGCGAGAGGTACTCGACGTAGAGGTAGCGCGGGCGGGCCTGGTACCACTTGAGCGCGTCGTAGCCGTCGCGGGCCGCGCCCACGTAGCGGGTCTGCTCGCCCAGCACCATGCCGCGCGGAAAGTCGATCTGCCCCACCACTTTGAGGCTCTTGCGGTACTGGAGCGTCGGGCTGAGCCGCAGCCAGTGATAGAGATAGTGGCGTTGGCCCAGGCTGTCCGCTCCCGGATCGGTCACGGGAGGCTCGAGCCGCAGGTCGCGAAAGGCGCGGTGGCGGATTTGGTACTCGCCGTCCACGTCGAAGGTGAGCTTCTTCGACGAGGGCAGGCGCTCGGCCATGCCGCCAGGCTCCGTAACCAGCACCCGCGCGCGTTCGATGAGGCTGGGCTCGCCCTCGTCACCGCCGTCCTGCGCGGGCTGGTCTTGCTGCGCGTAGGGATCGTCGCCTTCGGCGGCTGGCTGAGCCCAGAGGCTCGAGCACGGGCAGGCCACCGCTAGTGCGATCGCAAGGGGCAGGGCAGTGTGACGCATGGGAAACGGGTGGCGCGCGGTCGACAAAGCCGTGCCGACCGGAGCCGCCGACCGAGGAGAATAGGCCATTGCTGCCTGGCCCGCGCGCATTTTTTGCCGCCTCCTCCTTTCCCTCTAGCGGGGCTCGGCCGTCGCGAGCCGAACGGGCTCGGTCGTCGCCCCTAGCCGCCCGAGCAGCTCGCGATACCAGTCGACGGCCCGATCGGTGTGCTCGGCGAGCGAGCGGCAGCCCCATATCAGGCTCAGCACGCGCTGCGACGCGTCCGTCGTCTTGGTGCGCTGGCTGTCCTTGACGCCGTTGGCGCAGGGGCCGTGGCGGTCGTGCAGGCAGAGCAGCCCCTCGAGCCGGATCTCCTGACCGCTCGGATTGAAGGCGTAGCGAAGGTCGCCTGCCACCACCTCGACCGAAAGCGGCGGCTCGGCGCGGTCCAGATCCACCAGGCTGATGGGCAGCCCGCTGTGCAGCGAGACCGCGTTGCACGCGTCCACGGCCGCGTTGATGGACGAGAGCTTGCCCGCCCCAGCAGCCTTGACCAGGTATTCGGAGGCGGGCTTGCCGCGCCCGGTCGGCTTGTAGCCGCCGTGGCGCAAGAGATCGCGGATGTCGCCGCGGATGGCCTCGCTGCGGGCGAGCGGCGCGGCCGCGTCGGCCTCGAGCAGGGCGAGCAGCCAATCCGGGGACGGGGTCTGTCCCAGCGGGCGCGCAAAGCGCGTCTCAAAAGCGCCGAGGTAGAGAGCGGGATGGGGAGCTAGGTGGATCATGGTCGGGGGCACTCGGTGGTAGCACTGCACCAGGCGCCCTGCCTATCATGGATCCGATGGGCGAACAGAAGCTGCTCCGCGAGCTGGGTCCAAGTGCGTGGGCGGCCGTAGGGCCCGACCGAGCCTACGGGCTGCCGCTAGGCGAGCGCATGACCGCGATTCGCCTGGCCTCGGGCGAGCTCCTCGTGATCGGCCCCATCGCCTGCACCGCGCCGCTCCGAGCCGAGCTCGAGGCTCTCGGACCGGTACGTCACCTGTGCGTTTTCAATCGGCGCTCGGGCCGTCATCTTCAGGCCTGGCAAAAGGCCTACCCCGAAGCGCAGAGCTATGGGCCGCTAGGCCTGGCCGAGGACGAGCCGGCTCTGGCGCTACGCGGCCTGCCCAGCGCGGGCGCGGCTCTGGGCGAGCCTGGCGAGCTCGCGCTGGAGCTCTTCGGCGGCATGCCCATGCTCGACGAGCTGGTCTTTCACCACCCGCCAAGCCGCAGCGTGCTGCTCGCCGACCTCGGCTGGCACCTGCCGAGCGAGGGACCGCTCTGGGCGCGGGCCCTTTTGCGTCTGAGCCTTTCTGGCTTGCGCTTTGGTCCGCCGCGCGAAGTGCGCCTAATGGTCACCGATCGCCAGGCCGCTCAGCAGAGCTTGGAGCGCGTCCTGGGCTGGGACTTCGACCGCATCGTGGTCCGCCGCGGACCCGTGCTGGAGCGCGGCGGCAAGCGCGCGCTGCGCCGCGCCTACGACTGGCTCGAGGGCGCCTACCCCTGGTGGCGGTGAGCGCTAGTCGTAGGGATCGTCGCTGGCGCCCTTGGGCTTGGGCGCGGGCCTGGGCGGCGCGGGCCTGGGTGGCGCAGGCCTGGGCGGCGCGGGCTTGGGCTTAGCCGCGGCTGCCGGGCCCTTGTCGTCCTTTTCGTCGTCGTCCTCGAGCGAGAGCTCGTCCTCGTCCTTTGCCTTTTCCGCGGCCTTTTCGAACTTGCCCTGCTCGGCCAGGGCCCAGTCTGCCGACCAGGACGACAGCACGAAGATGGTGCCATCGCCGCCCTGCACCTTGGCGTAGCGGTTCTTGTTCTCCTGCTTCTTGCCCACGTCGATGGTCAAGGCTGCTGGCTCTCCGTCGAGCTCGAGGTGAATCCGCCCGCCATGGGCGATGGGGTCGTCCAGACCGGCCGCGTCTGCCTCCTTGCCGAAGTCGGTGGCGCGGAGGTTCTTGTAGGCGCGCAACAGGTCCTTGACCTTCTTGCCGTCGAAGCGGTCCCAGGCGGGCTCGGCCGCGGCCGCCAGCGCGCCGCCGTCTCGGCGCTTGGTAAAGCGGCCCTGCCAGTCCTCGCCGTCCTTGGTGAACTCGAACTTGCCGTGGGTGTTCTCGACGGTGACGGCGCGGACCTTCTTGTCGTCGAAGGTCCAGATCTCGGTGTTGCGCCAGTTCTTCACCTCGCGG
>CAYTYV010000274.1:0-8899 GCA_964441055.1 uncultured Polyangiaceae bacterium
CATGTTCGGCAATGTACTCTCGCGCTGGGGCCTGAGCCAGGACGACGCCCAGGCGCTCGGCGAGTGCCAGAGCCAATTCGCCATCTTCGCCGAGCTTTTGCAGGACGGGGGCGGCTGGTTCCGCCACAGCGTCGGCTGGCCGCTGGAGCACGACGACGATGTCTATTGGGCCCGTGGCAACGGCTGGGTGACGGCTGCGGGCTACGAGTACCTGCGCGTCCGCCAGGAGCGCGGCGAGACCGACGAGGCCGTGCAAGCCATTTTGGCCGCGCAGGTCCAGGCCATCACGGGCAGCCAGGATCCGACCACGGGGCTTTGGTGGACGGTGCTCGAGCGCCCTGGCGAGACCTATCTCGAGACCAGCGCCTCGGCCCTGTTCGCCTTGGGCCTAGCGCGCGGCTACCGCGACGGCTTCTTGGACGAGTCGGTGCGGCCGGTCATCGACCAGGCCATGAGCGGGGTAAAGGACCAGATCGTCCCCGACGCCCAAGGCCGCCCCGTCGTGGGCGGCATCTCCGGTCCCACTATGGTGGGCACCTTCGACGATTACGCCAACATCGAGGTGGGCGAGGACATCCACTACGGCGTCGGTGCGGTCATCCTCGCATTGCTGGAGACCTCGGGGTTGTAGGCGAGCCCATGCTGCGACGCGGTATCTTGCGCGGGTGCTGGCCGCTGCTCGGGGCGTTCGCCTTGGCCAGCTTCGTCGGCTGCGGTTCGGACGAGGCGGCTGCGCCATTGACTCCCGCCGAGGATCCGACGGAGGCCATGTTCGATCCCGACCGCGTGCTCGAGGTGGTCATCAGCATGGATCCCGCCGACTGGGACGAGCTGCGCCAGCAGACGCGCGAGATCGAACAGCTGCTCGTGGGCGACTGCATGGCCGAGCCCGTCCCGAAGATCTTCACCTACTTTCCGGCCACGGTGACGGTGGATGGACAGGTGCGCGACAACGTCGGGGTCCGCAAAAAGGGGCTCATCGGCTCGCTGAGCACGGAAAAACCATCGCTCAAGGTAAAGTTCCACGAGTACGTGGCAGGCCAGAAGCTCAACGGGCTGCGCCGCATGACCCTGAACAACGCTCGGCAAGATCCGTCGTACGTCAAGCAGTGCATGGGCTACCAGCTGTTCGCCGACGCGGGCATTGCCGCCTCGCGCTGCAACTACGCTCAGGTGACCCTCAACGGTCAGGACCTCGGCCTGTACGTCCACGTCGAGGGCGTGAAAAAGGACTTCTTGGCGAGGCACTTCTCCGATCCAGGGGGCAACCTGTACGAGATCACCATCAGCGACTTTCGGCCAGGGTGGACCGATACCTTTGAGCGCAAGACCAACAAGAGCGACCCCGACCGCAGCGATCTCGAAGGCCCGACCGCCGCCCTGCAGATGCCGGACGCCGAGCTCGTGGCCGCGCTCGGGCCGGTCGTGGATCTGGACGCGTTTTTCAATTTCTGGGCCACCGAGGTGTTGGTGGGCCACTGGGACGGCTACGCGGGCAACACCAACAACTCCTTTGTGTATCGGGATCCGGCCACCAACCGATTCGCCTTCATCCCCTGGGGCATCGACGCCTGTTTCGACGCGTACAGCCCGTTCGTGCCCACCGCCCCCCCTTCGGTCCTCGCCACGGGCATGCTCGCACGTCGGCTGTATCTATACCCCGAGACGCGAGACCGATACGTGGCCGAGCTCGTTCGGCTGCTAGACGAAATCTGGGACGAGCAGGCCATCTTGGCCGAAATCGACAGGATGCAGCAGCTGCTCCTTCCGTACGCGGATCCCCAAGGCGACGGCGACTTCGCCGGATACGTCGACGTGGTGCGCGGTTTCGTCCATTCGCGACGCGCTCACATCGAGGCCGATCTCGAAGGCGGTCCGCCGAGCTGGGACGAGCCCTTGCGCGAGCCACCGTGCTTCGTCGAAATGGGCGCGGCCGAGGTGAGCTTCTCCACGACATGGGGACCCATCGAAGGCCGCGATGCGTTTGTAGCAGGGTCGGGCGCGATCGATGCCACCTGGGAGGGGCAGTCCATTTCCTTTAGCCAGGTCGGCTCCCTGGCTGGCCCGGGCGATGGAACCGAGGGCATCGTGGCCGTGGTCGCCATCACGGAGAGCTCGGAGCTGGTCATTGTGTACGTGACCGCGGATCAAAGCCTGTTCGCTGCGGGAAGCGCGATACCCATCGACTGGAAGAGCGCGCGGGGCACGGTGTTGTACGCCGAGCAGGTCACGGACGAGCCCGCGCCACTGGGATTCGTGGGCAGCGGCACCCTGCAGCTCGACCAAGCCAGCACCGCGGATGGCAGCGCGGTCGCGGGGAGCTTCGAAGGCACGCTGGTCGTCGCCCCCTGGGAGTGAGGGTCTCTAGCTCAGCGAGCGCGATTCTGGCCCCCCTGGCATCGCCCCGGTCTCACCGCGACCGAATGGCGAGCTTCATCGTCGTCTGCATGGTCATGGTGGTCTTGGCGCCCGTGTCCATCTTCACGGTGGAGCGCACGTCGGTATCCGATAGCAATGGCGCCAGCCGGTCGAGGCGCAGCCGCTTGGTGCCCGTGCCCTGGGCGTCCATCAACAGAAGCTGCACCGATTGGCCCAATGGCGACTGCACCTTTTGCTTGGCGGCGGTCTGCGTCACGGTGAGCTTGCAGTCGATGACGTCGGCGGCGATGCCCACCAGATCGTAGGTGGCGGTGTGGGTGAGCTTGACGCCGCCCTCGGTCATGGGCGTCGAGAAGGTCCAGCGCGCGCCTGCGCCCACGGGCTCGGCGGGCAACGGCAGGGCAATGTGCTGCGTGGCCTGCTGCATGCCCTGAACGAGCTGTCGGAGCGAGGGGTCGGCCCCGGGCAGGGCGCGGATGTGCACCTCGCGCTGGAAGCCGCGGTTGGTGATGACGGCGTGGCCGCCGAGGCCCGCCAGCTTGGCCAGGGCCTTGTCGATGGTGGCGTTGATCTGGGGATCGATCCCGGCCGCTGGCTGGGTCTTCAGCTGGCTGAAGGTGAACTCGTGGCGGATGTCGCCGCTCGGCCGGACCTCGGCCACCACGATGTCCATCACCATGACCACGGCGGGGATCTGCGAGGGAGGTGCGGTTTTGTCGCCCAGGCTTACCGCCATGGCCATGTTCATGGTCATGGTCATGCGCTCGCGCTGACCGGGCTTGACCGCGAAGCGAAGCGCTCGGCGCGGCGCGCGGCCTGCATCGACAAGCCGCACCTCGGGCGGCTTGGCCGCGGTGGGCAGGCTGCGGGCGTGGGTCGTCGGCGACGCGCTCGGCGCGGGAGCGGGCCGAGCGGGCGCGGCGGCGCTAGGCGCGATCTGCGGAGCGCCCTGGCCCTTTGCGGGTGCGCTTGCCGTTGCGGCTTTTGCGGCAACTGCGGAAGATGTCGAACGTGCGGCGGCAGGCTCGGCCGTCGATCCGATTGCGGAGCTGGCGACAGCTTCCAGCTCGGCGCTGGACTGCTCGCTCGGAAGGTCACTCTGGCTTGCGGCAGCGCTGGCAACCGCCGCGACGGAGCCCGGTAGGGCCGTTGTGGCGCGCGCCTCTGCGCTCGCCGTCGAGCTCGGCTCCGGCTGGACCAGCGGCTTCTCGCCCCCATCGTCGCGGCCGAGGTAGGCCGACAGCGACACCGCCCCCAGCGCCACCAGCACGCCGATCGCAGCGATGACGAGCTGCCTCTTGCTGGACCGCGCTTCGACCGAGGCCTCTTCGACCGAGGCTCCCTTGCTCGAGCGCGGCTTTTCGGACGCCATCGCCATCTCCGCGGCCGAGCTACCGCAGCTTGTCGGCCAGCTTGTCCGCGCGGACGACCTTGGTGCCCGCCACGATGTCGTGCCCGCAGCGGCCCTCGCCCACGAGTAGCAGCGCCACGTCGAGCAGGACCAGCGCCGCGGCCACGCCGAGCAGCCAGGGCCGCGTCAGGTTGGCCAAGAAGGGCTGGACCGCCAGCGGCCGAGCCAGCACCAAGGCGAGCACAAGCGGCACGGCCGCCACCAGCCAGGTGCGCAGCAGCACCCCGCGCAGGAAGTGGACGGGCTCGCCGTTCAGGCGCACCACCTTGGCGCCGAACACCAGCTTGCCGATGGAGCGGCCTTGGCGCGCCGCTAGATAGGTCTGATAGGCGAATAAGCCCACCAGCAGCGCCTCGGCCACCACCAGCGCCCCGAAGCCCTTGGTGGTCCAGCCGCCCTGCCAAGGCCCGTCGCCATGGGCGAACTCCGTCACGGTCCACAGATCGCGGAGCCCCGTTCCACCGAGCCGCAACACGGCGTAGAGCACGGCGGCGGCGAGCAGGTACAGCGCCCAGTCGACCGCGGCGGCGCGGATACGCAGGCCGCGGTCGGCTCGCGGCGGCTCGGCTTGCGCGGCCTTTGCGCGGGCTCGCCGACGGCGCTTGGCCTCGGCGGCGGTGGCCTCGGCAGCCTCCTCGTCGCCGAACAGCGAGGGGCCGCCTTGGGCGCCCCGCTCGGCCGTGATGGCGTCAGCGGTCGCCACCAGCTCGTCGAGCTTCTCGACGTCGACCCCGCCGTACAGCGATATCGCCATGAAGCGACCCTGGGTCCGCAGCCAGACTGCTGGCGTCTCCATCAGCGCTTCGCGCAGCGGTGACTTGAGCCAACGAACGATGGCCTTGGCCGAGACCTGCTCGTCGCCAGCCTCGACCACGAAGCGATCCATGAACTCCGGATCCTTGTCGATGGCGATGCCAGTGTTCTCCACGCGACCCCCGTCGACCACGGGAAGCGGGCGTACCACCATGGCGGGAGCGGACCGAGCGAGCTTGACCACCACGGTTTGGTGGTCGCTGCCTACCTGCCGATCCGCCGCGCACATCGCCAGGTAGGCCAGCTTGGGGACCAGCACGACCTGGCCGACCGCGGCGCCCCCGCCAGCCTTGTCCACCATCGCCTCGAAGCGCTCGGGCAAGCGGCCGACCAGGCGGGACCGCTCCCGCCCTTGCTTGCCCCGAGGCTGCTTGTGCTCCAGCGGGCCTAGGTAGTCGTCCAGCCAGCGGTGCAGCGCGAGCCGCCGCCGCCGCGCTCGGCGCGTGGGCCACAGCGCGGTCACGACGTAGACGACGGCCACCGCGATGGGGCCGATCCACCAGAGCCATCTCATGGAACTACGGCCTGTTACCCTTCCCGAGCGTTACCGGCCCCTCGTAACAGAAAGCCCCTTGAGTGAGAAGCGCCCGCGCCCGAAATCAGAACTCTGCGCGGTCGCTGTAGGTGCCCATCTCGTCGCGCAGCACGTCGCAAATCTCCTGCTCGGTGGCGTAGGCGCGCGCGGCGGCGATGATGGGCGGCATCAGGTTGGCATCGCCGCGGGCGGCCTGGCGCACCGCTTCGAGCGCCTGCCGAAGCTCCTCGGCGCTGCGGCCAGCCTTGACCTCGGCGAGCGCGTGGCACTGGTCCTGCTGGATCTGCTCGTCGATCTTGAGCATCGGGATGGGGTCGCCCTCGTCCATGCGGTAGCGGTTGACCCCGACCATCACGCGTTCGCCGCGCTCCAAGGCTCGCTGAGCCTGGTAGGCCGAGGCGGCGATCTCTCGCTGCGGGTAGCCCTGCTCCACCGCTCGCACCATGCCGCCCATCTCGTCGATGCGGCCGATGGTGGCCAGCGCCTCCTGCTCCAGCCGGTCGGTCAGCCACTCGACCAAGTAGCTGCCGCCCAGCGGGTCGATGGTGTGCGAGACGCCGCTCTCGTGGGCGATGACCTGCTGGGTGCGCAAGGCGATAGTGGCCGCCTCCTCGGTGGGCAGCGCGTAGGTCTCGTCGAGCGAGTTGGTGTGGAGCGACTGGGTGCCGCCGAGCACCGCCGCCAGCCCTTGCAGCGCCACGCGGGCGACGTTGTTGTACGGCTGCTGGGCGCTGAGCGCGACCCCAGCGGTCTGGGCATGGGTGCGCAGCTTGAGGCTCGCCTCCTTTTTGGCGCCGAAGCGCTCCTTCATCAGCCGCGCCCACATCCGCCGCGCGGCGCGGAACTTGGCGATCTCCTCGAAGAAGTCGTTGTGCACGTCAAAGAAGAACGACAGGCGCGGGGCAAAGGCGTCGACGTCCATGCCCCTGGCGACGCAGTGCTCCACGTAGGCCAGCCCGTCGGCCAGGGTGAAGGCCAGCTCTTGGGCCGCCGTCGCGCCTGCTTCGCGGATGTGATAGCCGCTGATCGACACGGTGTTCCAGCGGGGCAGCTCCTCGGTGCAGAAGGCGATCATGTCGCCCACGATGCGCATGGCGTGCTGGGGCGGCACCAGCCAGGCGTGCTGGGCGATGAACTCCTTGAGGCAGTCGTTCTGTACCGTGCCGCCCAGCTTGCTTCGGTCGATGCCGCGCTTGTCGCCGAGGGCGACGTACAGGGCGAGCAGCACGGCCGCGGGCCCGTTGATGGTCATCGAGGTGGTCACCTCGTCGAGCGGCAGGTCGGCGAAGAGCACCTCCATGTCGCGCAGGCTGTCGACGGCCACGCCGCATTTGCCCACCTCGCCCAGCGCCAGCGGGCTGTCGGAGTCGTAGCCCATGAGCGTCGGGAAATCGAAGGCCGTGGAAAAGCCGGTCTGCCCCTGCTGGTAGAGGTACTTGAACCGCTCGTTGGTTTGCGCGGGCGTGCCGAAGCCCGCGAACATGCGCATGGTCCACAGCCGGCTGCGGTACATGGTGGGCTGGACCCCGCGGGTGAACGGGAACTGGCCGGGCAGGCCCAGATCGCGCAAGTAGTCGATGGGCTGCTCGGCGGGGGTGGCCACGTCGGGCAGCTCGATGCCGCTCCAGGTGGCGAGCTTGGGAGCGCGCTTGGGGATGCGCGCCTCGGATCGGGCCACGGGGCCGTGGCGCCAGGCCTCGAGCTGCTGGCGTAGCGCGAGCAGCCCTTGGCGGTCGAGCCCAAGCCCCTCGCCCTCGTCATCCCGACCCATCTCCGGCTCCCGTGTCGCCTCTGTCTCGCCTTTGCTGTGCATCATTGGTCAGCCCTCAGGGCCGAGTCTAGCCGACCCGCTTTGCCTGGTGAACCGCCCTAGCGCGACCGCGGCTGCGCCCTGGAGCCCGTTGCGATTACTTGGTGGCGTCAGCGACGAGACCTTGCCCGGGTTGGAGCCCAACTTGATCGGCCTCGTGGCTTGTCGCTATGCTTCAGCCTAAGGGCATCTGCACGCCCCCACCCCAACCAGCCAAAAGGCGGTCCACATGAGAAATCTGGGGGAGCCGATGATCGACGAGTGGTCGGTTAGCATCACCGATGACGACCAGCGGACCATGACCGCGGCCAACATCGTGGCCGAGTACCAGCGCGGAACGCTGGATCTGAACGACACGTACGTCTGGCGCGAGGGCATGGCCGATTGGGTGCCACTTGGACAGGAGCCCGAGCTGATGGCCATGATCGGCCAGCCTGGCGCCTCCCACCCACCCCTTGGCGCGCCTCCGGAGTCCCAGCCGCCCACCTCGGCGATTCCCAGCGACAGCCGTCCGGGCGTCGGCTACGCGGCCGAGGGGGTGGAGTCGCTGCCCCCGAGCGTGGGGACGGTGGTGATGGATTCCCCGGGCGCTTCCGCGCCGTACCCGGGCGCGGTTGCCGAGGCCGGAGTCGCGGCGGGCGGATTCGACGCCGCTGGGCAGGCCGACTCGCCGTACGCGGGCATGATGGACGAGCCTACCGATGCCGTCTCGGCCTCGCCGGGGCCTGCGGCCGGTTGGGATCCGTCCATGCACGAGGCTCCGCGGGCCGCGCGCCGCGACGGTGGGCCGACCGAGGATGTGTTCGAGGCCCAGGCCCAGCAGCAGGCCGGAGCGGCCCCGCCGCCCTCGGAGGGTCCCCGCATGATCGGGCAGCGCGGTGAGATGTCGTCGCTGTTCTCGATCGAGGACATCCATCGCGAGGCGGCGAGCCGCGTAAAGGCCGAGCCCCCGATGGAGCGAGCCGAGATCGACGACATCATGGGCCTCGGCGGCGATCTGGGTGCTGGGATCGCTTCGACCAGCTTCGAGCCCCCGCCGCTAGACGCGCCGCCTCCGCCCACCCCGCCGCCCGCCCCGGTCGTTCCGGTCGCTCCGGTTCAGCAGCCCCTTTCGGCGAGCGAGGATCAGCTGTTGGCGGCGGCGCGCCTGGGCGAGCCCCCGCCTGCCAAGAGCCGCACCGCCGTGGTGGTGGCGGCCATCTTGGGCGTGGCGATATTCGGCGCCGTGGCGATTTTCGTCTTCATGCGGCAGCCCGCGGAGGTGCCAGTCGCCTCCACCCACGGCGAGACGCCCACCGCCGAGCCCGACGAGGCTCGCGCCGAGGTCGCTCCGCCGGAAGAGCCATCCACCACCGAGCAGGCAGGCTCGGGCGGCGGGGGCTCGGCCGAGGCCTCGGACGAGGCAGAAGACGAGGAGCCCGCCGACGAAGCGAGCAGCGACAGCGACGAGGACCCCGACGAGCGCGATCCCCAGACTGCCAGCCCGGCCTCCACGCGCGACAAGACCAGCACGGCGGACCGCACCGAGGACGAGCCGAAGAAAGAAGAGCCCAAGAAAGAAGAGCCGGAGAAAGAGGAGCCGAAGAAAGAGGAGCCGAAGTCGGACGACCAGCCCAAGGGTGAGTTCAGCCGCGATGCCGCGGTGGCAGCCCTGAACGGCGCGGCAGGCCGTGCCGCGGGCTGCAAGCAGGCGGGCGGGCCCACGGGCCGCGGTCGCGTGTCGGTCACCTTTGCGCCGAGCGGGCGAGCCACCACCGCGGTAGTGGGTCCTCCGTTTGCGGGGACCTCGGTGGGTAGCTGCGCCGCGGCCGCCTTCCGCAGCGCGTCCGTTCCGCCGTTTTCCGGCGGTCCGGTCACCGTCAGCAAGTCGTTCTACATCAAGTAGCGTTCGCGCCCGCCCCTTGGGGCCCGTCGGCTGGCCCCGAGACAGGTGAGGGCCAGCCAACGGGCC
>CAYTYV010000275.1:0-8874 GCA_964441055.1 uncultured Polyangiaceae bacterium
GCCGGGGCCGTGCTCGCCGTGCTCGGCCCGGCGGGCCTGCGCGCGGCTGTGCGCGGTGCTCGCTTCGCTCGCAGCCTTGACGGCCCTGTGCGCGGCGGCGGGCGGGCGTGGTGCGCCCGCGCGAGGTGCGAGGGCGGCAACAAGGAGGCATCGATGCTTCGGATCTATCCCGTGCTGTTGGGGCTCGTTCGTTCGGTTGCGCCGCTGGTCAAGGAGCTGGAGCGGCGGGATCCGGATCTCGCTCGGCAATGCCGCAGGGCGCTCACCAGCGCGCCGCTCAACGTGGCGGAGGGCAGCTACAATCGAGGCAAGAATCGGGCGGCGCGCTACCACACGGCGCTGGGCTCGCTACGGGAGGCGCTGGCCTGCTTCGAGGTCGCCGCCGCGCTCGGATACCTGCCAGAGGTCGAGCCGGAGCTGCGGCGGCGCTTTGACCACGTGCTCGGCACGCTGGTTCGGCTGGTCGGCGGGCACTGAGCTGGGCAAGGGCCGGCCTCGAGCCGCTCCTCTCTCCGGTGCGAGTGGTATTGACCTCCACCCTCGCTCCCACGCACTCGCCCCCGCGAGGGACCGCTTGACATGTTGGGCAGCTGTGTAACATTTTGTTACATGCCATATCCGGCCCAACCAATGCTGCCGATGCCCTCACTTGGCTCAAGGACGCTGTCGCAGCAGGCAGGTACATCCCCGACCTCCACTTCTACAGGCGGTGCGACGAGCGCGGCTTCACGATCTTCGACGCAAAGAGAATCGTTGCGACCGCGACGAAGTGTGAGCCCTACGACGCCGAGATCCTGCTGGCGAACGGAACCGCTTGGCGCATCACAGGGACCGATACAGACGGCTCGGAGGCGAAGCTCGGCGTCGAAGCCTTCGAGGATCACTTGGGCCAGCGGGTGATCATCATCACCATCATGGACGCATAGGAGGCCCCCGATGAGCAGCAAGTCGACGACAATTCGATGTTCCGTCTGCAAGAAAGGCACGCTTCAGCCGAGAGTCGTCACGCATGACGTCGGACACCTCCTTGGGCTGCCGAGCGTCGTCGTGGACAAGCTCCGTGCCCTGGTCTGTTCGGATTGCGGTGAGATCACCTTGGAAGGCGCCACGCTTGACCAGATCTCCCTGCTTGTCGCGGCTCGCATCTTGGAGCAACCGAAGCTTGCCCCCGCCGAGATCCGCTACCTGCGGCGCCTACTCGGGTACACGCAGGAGCAGCTTGCCGAGAAGCTGGACGTCACCCGAGCCACCGTGAACCGGTGGGAGGTGAGCGACAAAGCCGTGACAGGTCTGCCTGCCTACGCGGTCCGCTCTCATGCGTTCTTCAAGCTTCGGGGCCGAAGCCGCGCGATAGAGCAAGTCGCCGCCAGCTTTGAGGACCCCCCGAAACCGTCCAGGAAGAAGCGGTCGTACACCATCGAAGGCTCGTCGCTCCCGGCCGCGCCGGGCTGACCCCGGCCCAGAACTTGGTCAAGTCGTTTCGGTGTAGAGCTGCAATATCCCATTGCCAAGCGCCTGCTCATGGCAGCAGGGTTTCGCTGCGGCTCGCCCAGTGGGACGGCAGCCGCTTCAAGAACGTCCGCCGCAAGGGCAACGTCCGCACCAAGTTGCGCTACCTGCCGCCCGACGGCCGCAAGCTGCTCGAAGCCTACCTCGAAGGCGAGCGGCCCAAAGACGAGGTCGACGCTGACGACGACTGGTTGTTCCTGGGCTTTAGAGGCGGCGTGCTGAGCCGGAGGCAGGTCCACAAGGTGCTTATCTGACTCGCCAACGAGGCCACCAAGCACGGCGGCCACATCCACTTGCACCCGCACCGACTCCGTCACATTTTCGGCTTCGAGGTCCGACAGCGGACCAAAAGCGACAGCGAGACGGCGCGGCTGCTCGGACATCAGTCCGACAAATACGCAGGGCGCTACGCCCGCTCCACCCAGGCCGAGCGCGAGCAGCTGCTCGACACGCTCGAGGTGGGGGTGGAGTAGCAAGCCGAGACGACGGCGCTTCCACACCCTCGGAACGTGGCACTGACACTCCTACAACAGCAGCCTACTGCTGGCATCGTTATGGCCTCCACAGGCTGCCCTACCCATATGATCCCCGTCAGAGCGGTGGGCGAAGGGCGCGCGCGGCCTATCGCCCCAGCCAGCAGTAGGCCAGCATTCGCAGCCAGGCGATCAGGTCCTGCAAGGGCGTGAGCCAGGTCTTGAGCCAGGCGAATAGCATGAGCGCCGCCAAGAGCTGGGCCATGAAGCGCAGATCGGGCGAGCCGCGGCGCCAGCTCAGGCCCACCGCGGCCATGGCAGGCAGCAGCGCGCCGTAGAGCAGCAGCGCAAAGGGAAGCCCGTTCCAGCTATCGAGCTTTCGGAACAGCGCGAGCTGCAGCACTACGGCCGAGCAGGCGCTCAGGCCGACGAGCGCCCAGCCCAGGCGGCTCAGCGTGCGGTCGCTCACGGCGCGGCCTCCTGGAGCTCAAGCAGGCCGATGAGGGCGCTCAGGTTGTGCTGGACGCCGTCGATGCGGATGACGGGCGAAGCGGGGGAGGAGCGGAAGCCGCCGCGGGCGCTGCGGGGCCTGGTGAGCCCCAGCAGGATGGGATCGGTGTACTGGTTGCGAAGCGCGTAGCGGCAGCTCGCCTCAAGCCGCTCACGGAAGACGCTCTCGCCCGGGCGGTGGCGTCGCTCGAGATGTGCCGCGGCGGCCAGTCCCTCGCCGCGCGAGCCCGCGGTGACCACGCTGGGAAACTCCGCCTGCACGGCGCCACCTTGCAGATCCTCGGCCACGCCCGAGCCCCAGAGCTGCTCGCGCGCGAACACCTCGCCGATCACGAAGGCGTAGTCCAGCAAGGCCGGATCGGGCGCGTGCTCGTCGAGCACGGCCAGCGCCTGGATGAGCCAGGCATCGGCCGGAACGTAGATGCGAATGCCCAGAGCGTGCCAGCGCTGCATCGCCATGAAGCGCGCCGCTCGGCGGGCGCAGTCGAGCCAACGCGGGTCTGGATCGATGCCGTAGAGCTCGGCCAGGCCCAAGGTGGCTTCGCCCGGGTAGTAGGCGCTGCGCCGCCCGCTCGCGGCGTAGCGGCCCGGCTCGGCGTAGTACGAGGCCATGTCGCCGTCCTCGTCGGTCTGCGAGAGGATGTGCTCGGCGAGGCAGTGCATCCACGGCCAGTCCGCGTCGTCCGGTCGAGCCTTGGCCTGCTCGACCAGGGCCAGCAGCGTCAGGCCCGCGCCGCCGAGCTTCACCTTGTCGCCCTCCACCTCGAAGCAGCGCGACCGGTCGCCCGCGGCAAAGCGGCGCTGGCGGCGGAGATAACGCAGAGCGCGCTTGGCCGCGCGGTAGTGTCGCTCGCGGCCCGTCTGCGCGTAGACCTGGAACAGGCTGTAGGTGGTGCCCGCGTGGCGCAACAGGTTGTAGCCGCCGAGCGGACGGCCGTGGCGGGCGTCCCACTCGTAGTCGTAGCGGTCGTCGCGCCGCAGGTGGCGCGCGAGGTAGTCGGCGCCGAGATCGATGCGTCGGCGGAGCTCGGCGGGCCCGAGCGGTCCCGGGTCCACCGACAGGCGCAGCAGGCGCAGCGGTCCTTCGGGACCGGGCACCCAGGTGTAGGTTCGGAGCGGCTCTCCCGGGTGTGCGGCCATGAACTCGGCGAGCTCGGGGCGGCGGTAGCCGTCGAGCAAGAAGGCGACCGGAAGATGGACCGTTCCCGAGCGCTCGATCCAGCCGTCCAGCCCCACGTCAAGCCCGATCCCGCGCGGGCCCGCGCGCGCGCTCGGCGGCTCCGCGATGGCGCGGTCGGCTTGCAGGCGTCCGGGCCATCGCGGTCGAAGCGGCTCCGCCCAGGTGCGCGTTGGGCCCTGGCATTGCACGGTCAGCGCGTCCGAGCCATCGACCGGGTACAGCGTCAGGTACCAGCGGCCGTCCGTCGGCGCTTCGGCATCGCCGCTGGATCGCCCCGCCAGAAAGGCCTCGGTCTCGCGCAGCAAGGCCTCAGCCGCGCGCGCCATGGCCGTCGGCGGCGGCTTCATCTCGGGTTGGGGGCCGCGCCACCAGCCGAGCCCGAGGACCGCCGCGACCACGGCTGCCACGACGATCAGTAGTGGCCGAGCCCGCTCCGCGAGCGCTCGGCCGCGCTCCGTCTTCGGCTCCTCGGTCACGCGCTCCGTCCGAAGCTCGGTCAGATGACCGTCCCGTCGGGAACGTAGGCATGCTTGGGAATCACCACGATGCCGTCCCGAATGCAGTAGTTGTCGCCGTCGGCGGTGCGAATGCCCTTTTCGTTGACGATGCGCACGTTCTCACCGATGCAGGCGTTCTTGTCGATGATGGCGCCGTCGATCACCGTGTTTGCGCCGACGCCGATGTTGGGGCGGCCAACGCGGCGGTTGTGCTCGAGCTCGTCGGGCGTTTCGAAGTAGTCCGCGCCCATCATGATGGTGTTGGCGATGAGGGCGCCCGGATGGATGAGGCTGCGGATGCCGATGAGCGAATGGCTGATGCGGGCGTCGCGGATGAGCGAGCCGTCGCCGATGGTGGCCCGTTCGACCTCGCAGCGGTCCAGCCAGGCGCTGGCCAAGTAGCGAGGGTGGGTGAAGATGGGCGCGCCCGGCTCGTGGAAGTGGAAGGGCGCGTCCGGATTGGTCAGCCCGAGGTTGGCTCGGTAGAAGGCCTCGATGGTCCCGATGTCCTCCCAGTAGCCGCGAAAGCGATGGGCGTAGAGGCGTTTTTTGGTGATGGCAAAGGGAAGGATGTGCTTGCCGAAGTCGTCGCCCTGGCACTCCTCGAGCAGGCTGGCCAGCACCTCGGCGCGGAACAAGTAGATGCCCATGGACGCTAGATAGGCCTCGTCGCCGCCCTTTGGGTCGGGGACGCGGAGCTTGTCGCGGTCGGCGTCGGTGGCTGGCTTTTCGTGGAAGGCGACGACCCGATCGTCATCGTCCACCTGTAGGATGCCGAAGCTCTTCGTGACGGAGCGGTCGACCACCATGACCGCCACGGACACGTCGGCCTGCCGCGCGCGGTGCTCGTGGACGAAGGACAGGAAGTCCATGCGATAGAGGTGGTCGCCTGAGAGGATCAGCACCTCGTCGGGTCGGTCGTGCAGGATGTGGGGAAGCTGCTGGCGCACGGCATCGGCGGTCCCCAGGTACCAGCTCGCGCTGGTCTGGGTCTGCTCGGCGGCGAGGATGTCGACGAAGCCCTCGGTGAACGCGTCGAAGCTGTAGGTGCGCTTGATGTGCCGATGCAGCGAGGCCGAGGAGTACTGGGTCAGCACGTAGATCTGGTCCAGGCCCGCGTGCAGCGCGTTGCTGATGGGGATGTCGATGAGTCGGTACTTGCCGCCGATGGGCACGGCCGGCTTCGAGCGGTAGCGGGTTAGCGGGTAGAGGCGTTGGCCCCGACCTCCTCCCAGGATCACGCACTGGACTTGGTTCATGGCATTGGGCTTCGGCAGGACGGTAGGCGCTGGCTAGCAGGGTAGCCAAAAAATCGATCCAGGCCACCCCCTGGCGAGCGGCGGCCCCGGACGGACCGCCGGGCCGCGTGCGGCCGCCCGGGTCGGGTGGTGGAGGCGGCGGGACCGTGTATGCTCGGACCGTGAACCGTTTTTTCGGCAGAACGCAACGCCGGGTCATCCTGGCTATCCTGGTGACCGCCGTGGTGCCGCTGCTCGCGGCCATGATGCTGGCCGACGTGTACATCAAACGCCTGTCCGAGACGGCCTTCCAGCCGGAGTTCAGCGAGCACCTGGAACGCGCCTTGGGGGTGTACGCCGACCTGGTCAAGAGCATGAAGCAGAGCATGCGCAACGAGACCGACGCCATGGCGGCCGACCACGCGCTTCGGGGGGCGGCCCGAAAGGGCGAAGGGCAGGCCGTCGAGCGGGCGCTCGAGCGGGCGATGAGCGGGCGGCCCCACCTGGCCCGGCTGGCAGTGCAAGACGCCGAGGGCGAGCTGTTGGCCGAGCGGCGCCGAGCCCAGCCCATCGATCCGACCACCGAGCGCCCCTTCAAGGTCCAGCGGCCGCTGGGCGAGGGACCCGAGGCGCCGCTTCTGGTGGCCGACTTCGGCGCCGACCGGACGCGGCTGGACGAGATGGCCGCGGCGCAGGAGTTCGCCCAAGCCTACCGCGACTTCGCGCATCGACATCGCGCCCAGTGGATCGATCAGACCTACGTCCGCGTCTTCGCCGTGCTCTTCGGCCTGACGGTGCTCTTGGCGGTCATCACGGGGATCTTGGTCGTGCGTCCCGTCACGCGCCGCATCAACCGGCTGGCGGCTGCCACCCGGCCCGTGGCCGAGGGCGATCTGTCCGTGCGGGTGGATGACCGAGGCCGCGACGAGATCGCCGATCTGGGCGGCGCGTTCAACCAGATGCTCAAGGCGCTGAGCAAGAGCCAGGCCCGCATCGCCTTTCTGACGCGCATCAGCGAGTGGCAGACCATGGCCCGGCGGCTGGCCCACGAGATCAAAAACCCGCTGACCCCCATCCAGCTCGCGGTGGAGGAGTGCCATCGCCGCTATGCCGACTCGGACGAGGGCTATCGGGAGCTACTGCGGACCACCGTGGACATCGTGACCGAGGAGGTGGCGGGCCTGCGCCGACTGGTCGGCGAGTTCGCCGAGTTCGCCCGGCTGCCGCGCGCCAGGCTGCAGACCGGCGATCTGGCGGCCTACCTGCGAGAGCAAGAGCCGCGCCTGAGGCGAGCGCAGATCGGTGATGCGGGCGAGGGCGGCGATCCGCCCATCCGCTTGGACCTGGACCTGCCCGAGGGCGAGCTCGTCGTGGCCTTCGACCGCGAGATGCTCTACCGCGTGATCGACAACCTGCTGGCCAATGCCGTGCAGGCCATCGAGGAACGCGGCAAGCTAGACGGCGCGGCCGGGGCGGGCTCGGGCACGGTGCGGCTCTCGCTGCGGGGCGGGCGCGAGGCTGGCGTGCTCGAGGTGCACGACGACGGCCCGGGCGTGCCGCCCGCGGACAGGGCAGGGGTGTTCGACCCGTACCGCACCACCAAGAAGGACGGCACGGGGCTCGGGCTGACCATCGTCAAGAAGATCGTCATCGACCACGGCGGGCAGATCGACGTGCACGACTCGCCCTTGGGCGGGGCCTGCTTCCGCATTCGCCTCCCCAGGGGGGGCACCTCCGACTCGGAGGCGGCGCTGGCGCAGAGCGAGCTGGCGCCATTGAGCGCCAGAGGGTGACTCGACGCGGCAGCTCGCCTCATCGGTGAGGGGTGCGGGCTTGGCCTTTGCCGGGCGGGGGCTGCGGACTAGCGCGCGGTCGTGATATGGCAGCGGGGCCATGCTGCCCGAGACCCTGCCCGAGTATCTCACTTTCGACGACGTGATGCTGCTGCCCGCCTATAGCGAGGTGCTGCCGACCGAGGTCGACGTGCGCACGCGTCTGACCAAGCGCATCGAGCTCAAGATCCCGCTGCTCAGCGCCGCCATGGACTCGGTCACCGAGGCGCAGACGGCCATCGCCATGGCTCGCGCTGGAGGCCTGGGCATCATCCACAAGAACCTGTCCGTCGACGATCAGGCGCGCGAGGTCTCCCGCGTCAAGCGTGCCGAGAGCGGCATGATCCTCGATCCGGTTACCGTGCGGCCCGACGAGCCGCTCGAGGACGCCCTGCAGGTGATGGAAGAGCACTCCATCAGCGGCGTGCCCGTGGTCGACGACGGCCAGCCCGTGGGGATCCTGACCGCGCGCGACATCCGCTTCGCCCGCAAGCTGGACCAGCCCGTCTCCGCGCTCATGACGCAGGAGCTGGTCACCGTACCGCCTGGGGTGTCCACCGAGCGCGCCAAGCAGATGCTGCACCAGCACCGCATCGAGAAGCTGCTGGTGGTCGAAGGCGGAAAGCTGGTCGGGCTCATCACCATCAAGGACCTGCTGCAGGCCGAGGCCACGCCCAATGCGGTCAAGGACGCGCGGGGACGGCTGCTGGTGGGCGCGGCCATCGGACCCGCGGCCGACCGCTCGGACCGCACCCGCGCGCTGGTCGAGGCGGGCGCCGATGTGCTGGTGGTCGACACGGCCCACGGTCACTCGCGCGGCGTCGTCGAGGCGGTGCGCGAGACCAAGAAGGCCTACCCCGAGCTGCAGCTCGTCGCGGGCAACGTCGCCACCTCGGAGGGCACTCGAGCGCTCATCGAGGCTGGCGCCGACGCGGTCAAGGTGGGCATCGGTCCGGGCAGCATCTGCACCACGCGGGTGGTGGCGGGTGTGGGCGTGCCGCAGGTGACGGCCGTGGCTCGTTGCGCCCAGGCGGCCGCCGAGCACGGCATCCCGATCATCGCTGACGGCGGCGTCAAGTACTCGGGCGACGTGGTCAAGGCCATCGCCGCGGGAGCCTCCTCGGTGATGATCGGCTCGCTGTTCGCGGGCACCGACGAATCGCCCGGCAACCTGGTGCTGTATCAGGGCCGCAGCTACAAGGTCTACCGCGGCATGGGCTCACTGGGCGCCATGCGCCGCGGCAGCCGCGATCGCTACGGGCAGGCGGGCGCCGCCGACGAGAAGCTGGTTCCGGAGGGCATCGAGGGCCGCGTGCCCTACCGCGGCGCTCTAGGCGCGACGCTATTCCAGCTCGTGGGCGGTCTGCGCGCGGGCATGGGCTACACGGGCTCGGGGACCATCGCGGAGCTGTGGCACAAGGCCCGCTTCATACGCATCACCTCGCCGGGGCTGCGCGAGAGCCACGTGCACGACGTGTTCATCACCGAGGAAGCGCCCAACTACCGCCCGCAGTAGCGGCATTCGCCGTTCGCCCCTTGCGCCCATCGCGCTGCCCTAGACAAAGGTGAGGGCAGCGCGATGGGCGCAAGGGGCGAGTCATGCTCAGCCGCTTGGATTGGTTCGACGATGGGGGC
>CAYTYV010000276.1:0-8869 GCA_964441055.1 uncultured Polyangiaceae bacterium
GAACCTGCCCCTGCGGCTCGTCGTTCCATGCCACGCGGTCCCACGGAATGCCCTGCCCCTGGCCGTCGTACACCGCGCTCCAGCTCCCGACATAGGTGTACGGCGCCTGCCGATGGATCTGCGTGCCCGTAAAATCGCTGTAGAGGTAGACGTCGTAGTCGTAACCAGGCGGAGCGCCGATCGTGTAGCCGATGGGACTACTGGGATTGCTCAGCAGGTACTTGTTCGCGTGGGGCTCGGAGTGGTGGACCTCCCAGATGTTGCCGTCGAAGTCCACGCTCAGCCCGTGGGGATTGGCGCCAGAGGGATAGGTGCCCAACAGCACGCCCGCCGGACTGAATCGATAGACCACGTTGTGGCAGTAGCCCGCCCCCCAGATGTCGCCGTTTAGGTCGAGGGTGACGGCGGTCGTGCAGCCCGGGGTGGACCAATGGGTGCAGGTGGGCGTCCCGCTGGAAAAGTCCACCTTCCACATCCCGGTGCCGTTGTAGCCGCCGACCCAGGCGACCTCCCCGGCCGGATCGGCGGCGATGCCGTAGACGCTGTTGCAGCTCACGTACTCGACGTCGAGCGTATCGATGTGGATGCGCAGGACGCGACCGCCCGAGGCCCAGTTCTGATTGGAGGTAAAGAAAATGTAGTCGCCGCCCGTAGCCGCCGAGTAGAGGTAGGCGTCGAAGCCGAAGCCGGTGGACCCGTTGCTCAAATCGATGGTGGCCTCGAGCGCCACCGGCTCGTTGGGGTTGTAGCGATAGACCTTGTGGCCGGCCCAGGTTCCCACCCACACGCGACCCTTTTTGTCGATGGCGAGGGAACGGGGGACGTGGTTGTGGTCCCCCACCGGAATGGTCGTCAGGATGCACTCGTCGTTCTGCGCCAGGTACTCGCTGGGATCGTCCGGGTTGACGATGCCGTCGTCGTTGTAGTCCAGGGAGGTGTCGATCACGCCGTTGTTATTGCGGTCGATGCAGTGCTCGATGTTGCCCGAGAACTTGGACAGCGTGCCCTGGAGGCCGAGGGCGCGATTGACGATCCAGACATCGCCGTTGGTGTCCACCGCCACCCGTCCCGGGCAGTTGCCCGAGCTGCCCATGTTGCAGTACTCCTGCGACGGTCGCGCGCCAGTGGGATTGCCGTTGATGAGCTCGAGGGCGCAATCGAACCGCGCGGTCTGCCGCCCGGTCGTGGTGTCCATGCGCAAGATCCAGCCCATACGGTAGTTGCTCACCCACACGAGCCGGGTCTGGGAGACCCTCGTGGGCCCCAGCACGAGCTGGTCGGCCGGTTCGTGGACGACGTGGTCGAACGTGCCGAGGTCGAAGTCCGCGTCCACCGTCCACGTCCTGGTCTGCGCGGACAGCGGGCGCGCCGCGAGCAGCACCGCAGCGGCAAGCAGGACGCGTATGGTACCCAACCGAATCGCCACGGCGGCCTCCTTCGTTCGTCCGCGGCTCAGGCCTCGAACGGACGTCGGAGCCTGCGCCATTGTCGCCGAATGGCAGTGTAGCCCACCTCGGACGTCTTCTCTACCGCTCCGCTCGCTCCGCTCGAGGCGGCAGCACGATGCGAAAGCGCGTGCCGCGAGGGGTGCGGGGCTGGCAGTGGATGCTGCCCCCGTGCGCCTCGACGATGGCGCGGGTCACGGCCAGCCCCAGGCCCGTTCCGCCTGCCTTGGTCGTGCTGAAGGGCTCGAAGATCCGGTCGCGCAGCGCCGCGGGCACTCCCTGGCCGTCGTCATCCACGCAGATGGCCAGCCCCCCGTCCTGGGTCGGGGCTACTGAAACGCCCAGCTCTCCCCCAGTGGGCATGGCCTCGCGGGCGTTGCGCAGCAGGTTGACGAGGGCCTGTCGGAGCTGCCCCTCGTCGACCTCGGCGCGCGGCAGATCGGGGCCGATCTCGATGCGGCTTCGGATGCCCGCCCGCTCGAGCTCGGGCCCGACGAACGCGCAGCATTCGCGCGTCAGCTCGCCCACGTCCTCGGGCTCGAGCTCGAGGCGGGGGTTGCGCGCGGCGGCCAGGTACTGCTCGGCCACCCGGGACAGCCGCTCGACCTCGCCTCGGATGGCCGAGACGAGCTGGGCCGTATCGGCGCTCGGCCCGCCCGCGGCGACCTCCTCCTCGAGCAGCTCGAGGTTCAAGCTGATCGACGACAGCGGATTGCGCACCTCGTGGGTGATGTGGGCGGCCATCTTGCCGATGGTGGCCAGCCGCTCGGCTTGGACCAGCTCCGCGCGGGCGCGCTCGATGGCCGCGACCATCGCCTCGAAGGCCGTGGCCAGCTCGCCGATCTCATCGTCGGTGGCCACCACCTTCCGAGGCCTGAGGTCGCCCTCGCCCACCGCCCGAACGCGCTCGGTGACCGCGCTCAGCGGCCCGAGCACGCGGCGGGCGTACACCGAGATCCCCAGCCCGACGAGCAGCGTGAGCACGCTCAGTCCGATGAGCAGCAGCAGCGAGCGGCGTTGCCGCGCTTCGGCCGCCGCGGACAGGGCGGTCATCTCGTCGTCGACCCGCTCGCGCAGGCCGCGCAGGCGCTTGGCCGCCGCCGCCGCCGTGGCGACCAGCTCGTCGCGAACGACCTCGGCACGGCTTCGGTCGCCTTGGCTCAACAGGTGCAGCAGCTGCTCGAGCTTGGCGTCGTCCTCGCCGAGGTTCCGCTCGATGGCCGCGGTTTCGGCGAGGACGTGCTCGCGCAGCCCGCCGCGGTCCTGCCGCCCTTCGAAGCCCCGCACCGCGGCATTGCGGATCTTGGCAAAGGTCAGCGGCCGCAGTCGGTGGGCAGTCTCGATCCACTGGCGCGCATCGGCCGGGTTGTGCGCGGCGGTGATGTGGTTGAGCTGCGCATTGAGCACGTTCTGACCCGCCAGCGCCTCGCCGATGGACAGCGACAGCGGCAGGTAGGCCGACCGCAGCACGGCGGCGTCGCGGGCGGCATCCCGCAGCCCGAGCAGGCTCCAGCCCACGGTGACGGCAAAGGCCGCGAGCACGACCAAGTAGGAGGCGAGCAGCCTGCCCGCCACGGTCCTGCGGGCGCGCGCCGCCGAGGGCGAGGCCGGCCCGGCGGACATTGCGGGCCGCGGCGACGGTCGGCACGACGGGGTCATTTCGGTGGATGCATGCTTCGCGGTCGATGGCTGCGGGGGGCGGTCGCCTGCGGAAGCCTGAGCGTGAAGGTCGTGCCGCGCCGCGTGGACTCGACCTCGATACGCCCGCCGTGGTCGTCCACGATCTGCTTGACGATGGACAGCCCGAGCCCGCTGCCCATGGCCTTGCCCGCGGTCACGAAGGGCTCGAAGAGCCTCTTGCGAATCCCCTTGGGGATACCGGGGCCCGTATCCGAGACCGACACCACGAGCTGCTCCTCGTCGCGGCGGCAGCGGATGGTCAGCTCGCCCCCCTGCGGCATGGCCTCCACGGCATTGCGAGCGAGGTTGTTGACCGCTCGCCGAATCTTGCCCTGGTCGAAGAAGGCCGTGGCGCGCCGCTCCACCTCGAGCACCAGCCGGATGCCGCTGGCAGCCAGATCGCTCTCCAGGTCGCGGCGGAGATCGTCGGCGAGCTGTCGCAGATGGACCTGGCGAACCAGGATGGGGATCTGCCCCCGAGCATAGGCGAGCAGATCGTGCTGCATGGCCCCGATGATCTCGAACTGCTCGCGAATGGTGGCGGCGTACTCGGCGCGGATGACCGGCTCGTCGGAAAGCTCCATGAGCTGCACATAGCCGTTGATCACGGTCAGCGGCGAGCGCAGGTCGTGCATGACGCCCGACAAGAGCTGCCCGATGGACCGCAGGCGATCCTCGCGGGCTTGCTGCTCGCGCATGCGCAGCAGGCGAAGCTGGGTCGAGACGTTGGCCGAGACCAGCTTGAGCAGGGCCGCCTCGTCGGTATCGGGCGCCGACGGACGCCGCTTGTGGTTGTAGAGCACGAGCGCGCCGTGCGTCCCCTCCCCCTCGACCACGAGCGGAGCGGCGATGGCCGAGCGCACTTGGATGCCCAAGAGCTTGCGCACCCGCAGCGGGTCGCCCACCTCGCGGACCGTCTCGGCGGCGATGGTGGCCCCCGCGTCCATCGCTCGGGCGGCAATGCCCTCGCCGGGTCGCACGATGACCTCGCGCACCTCGCCAGCTTTTTGCAGGTTGACCACGTACAGCGGCAGCTGGCCGTTGCGCGCGGCGACGGCCAAGGCCCCTGCGCCAGCCTGGCAGGTCTGCGCCGTCAAGGTGATCACGCTGCGGGCGAGCTGCTCCAGGTCCTCGGCCTGTCCCATGCCCAGCTCGAGCTGGTAGAGAAACTCCAGGTCTCGCAGGCTGTGCTCCAGTCGCCCGGTGGTCTCGACGAGCTGGATGTTGTTGCGCATCAAGGACTGGAAAAGCCGGGATTTGTCCAGTGCCACCGCCGCCTGCATGGCCAGCGCGCTCAGGAGCTCGACGTCGTGCTGAGTGAAGGTCCGCGGCCGTCGTCCAGGGCTCAGCTTGTTGAGCACCTGCACGACCCCGATGGTCTTGCCCTGATGGTTCTTGACCGGTACGGCCAAGGTGGAGCGCGTGCGATAGCCCGTGAGCTTGTCCCAGCTGGGGTCGAAACGCGCGTCCCGATGGGCGTCCTTGACCCGCAGCGGGCGGCCGGTGCGCGCCACGTGACCAGCGATCCCTCGCCCTACCGGGATCTCGATGGTGCTCTTCTCGGCGCCCATCGCGATGCGCGAGACCAGCTTGCCGTCCTCCTCGACCAGGTAGAGCGTGGCCCGGTCCGCCTCGAGCACGCCAGCGATCTTGTTCAGGATCAGCTCCAGCAAGGGATCGAGCTCGACCGTCTTGCCGATGGCCATGCCGACCTCGCGAAGCACGGCGTTGACCCCTCGCGCCCGCTCGAGCTCGGCCTCCAGCTCCTCGATCCGCCCCTCCGATCGGACGCGGCGTCTGCGCTGACCGGTCACCTGATCACGCTATCACGCACGCGGGCTGGGCTCACGCCTTAGCCCACGGCCCCGGCAAATCTGTTACCACCGGACCCCCATAGGTTACCGCTGTCCCCCGACACCAGGAGAGCCTCGATTCGGCTCGGGCCGCAGGGCGACGGTGAGTCTCGGGTGGGACCGTTTCCGGATCGGGTCAACCAGCTTGCCGCGAGCCCTCGTGTGTGTATAAATAGACGTATGCCACGGATGCAGGTCTACCTTCCCGACCATCTGTACCGCGAGGTCAAGGCTCGCGATCTGCCCGCCTCGGAGCTGTTGCAGAACGCCGTACGTGCAGAGTTGCGCCGCCTCGACCTGCTCGCCGAGACGGATCGGTATCTCGAGCAACTGTCCGACCGGGTTGGGGAGCCAACCTCCGATGAGCGCGCCCGCGCCAGATCCTTGGCGCAACGGCTCGCGCGACGGGCAAACCGCAAGGCGAGCTGAGCGATATGCTGGTGCTCGATTCCGGTGCCGTGAGCAGGTTGGCGGAACGTTCCCGCCAGGTGCTAGCACTGGTCCGGGCACTTCGGGAGGAGCAGCTCTGGCCGCCCGTCGTTCCCACTATCGTGCTGGTCGAGTGTTTGCAGGGTCATGGCGGCCGCGATGCTCGCACCAATGCATTTGTCAAAACATGCGACCTGTGGGACGAGGTCCCCGAGCCGTTGGCCCGCAGGGCCGCCCGTCTGCGAAGGCTGGCCGGACGTGGCTCCGCCGTGGATGCTGTGGTCGTTGCCGCGGCCGAGCCGGGCGGCACGGTGCTCACATCGGATCCAGGGGATCTCGCCGCACTAGCCGGCTATGCCGACGACGTGAGTATCGAGCGGATCTGAGCGGGCGGCTCGGCCCTTCCGATCCGCGTGCGGATAACGCAGCGGACCACGAGGTTGTGCGGCTCGATGATGAGGGTGCAACCGCGACGAAACACGAAATCAGGAGTCTCGTCTTCCTTGGAAAGTGTCGGTGACGCGTCCACAGCCTTCTGTCTCTCGGGGTCGAAGTAGCCACGCCGACGTTGGGTGACCTCGACTCGGCTCTAGCACCAAACCAAACAGGGCTGCGTATTGTTGTCCGCCGCCCTTCGTGAGCCAGATGTGGAAGACACGGGCGATATTCTTCATGACCTTCCAAACGTCCTGCCGGTTCGTTCGTAGGTCCCAATCCATGGAAATAACCAGCGGCTTTACCCCCCGTCGCAGCGATCCGTCCGAGATGGCTATCTCCGTGTGCATGACGCGGGGCACGCCCGGTGCCAAGAGACCGAATGTGGGCGGGGCGTCCGCCACGGGTTCCATGGACGCCTCCAGCGGTCGAACCCGCTCCGGCGCCCGGAGCTCACACGCCTCCAAGGGGAGTGTCCCCTTACGTGGAAGGAGCTCCCTCAACTGCGGCCAGAGAAGCGTCTCCTCGGATAGCGCTTTCATACCTTTCGGGTAGATGCCCCAACGGCGGAAACTCTCGATGAATGCCACCCGGTAGTGGCGGGGATCATCGACGTACAGGTCGTGGTCGGCGGTAATCAGCCCCCGCAGATAGTCCCCGAACGTCACGTCGACCGGAGGACAGTAGTCCATGGCGCGGATACACATCCGCAACACGTGCTCGGCAGTGTCGGATGCCTCCGAGGCCAGTCTTCCGACCAGGTCGGGTTGAATCTCGCCGTCTGGCAGCACACCCGTTCCACCAGTTGCAATCCGGAGGAGATCCGCGATCCTCGATTGGTAGATGGCGACGAACGCGTCGAACACCGCGGCCACGAGGATGGCGCCACGGTCGTGGGTGTCCTGAGTCCGTTGAATCAGCGTGGCATTCGCCTCTTTCGGCTTCCACTGGCCCGTTTTCTTGTCGATTCCCCCCAGGGCGTCCCGCAAAGCTCCCCGCTTCCCGATGGCGCGGCCGACCTGCTGAGCCAATTGCGCGAGAAGATTGTAGGTCTCTAGGTTTCCGCGGGTCTTCGCGATCTGGTGGGCCACAACTTCCGCATAGGAGAACCGTTGGAAGATGGCGACGATGTCCGCGAAGGCCTCGTGCAGGGCAAGGACGTCCAGGTTGGTCGGTTCGCGGTATCTGCGCGGCTCGGCGCTACCCGCGACGGCCGCGATGGTCGCTGCAGCCAGACCGTCCGAGCTGGCTGGCGAGCGGACCGCATCGATTTTCCCGCCATCGCGGCGCATCCGAGAATTGTTCCCTCTCGTTCCCGGTTTTTGGGCTGGAAACCACAGTTTTTACTGCGATCTAAGGAAATATCTCCAACTTATGGATACAAAGCTTGACAGACAGAACAATTTGGCAAAAATTACCGCGAACACAGTAATTTTTACCAAACCGTGAGCTCCGCAGCTCCAGATCCCCTTCAAGCTAAGAAGCTGCCGCTGGGTCGTCTCGTCCGCTTCCACCGAAGGCGAGCTGGGCTGACTCAGGCGGCCTTGGCTCGCCTAGCTGGCGTGGGCAAGACGCTGATCTTCGACATCGAGCACGACAAAGCAACGGTTCGTCTGGACGGTGTTCTGCGCGTTCTCGCGACTCTGAACATCCGCCTGGATTGGTCGAGCCCGCTACGGGAGGCCTTCGTGGTGGAGGAGGAGAGGCGTGCGTCGAGCGCTCGTCCGCATGCACGGTGAACCGGCCGCGTTGCTGGAGGAGCTCGCGCCGCGGGGAGCTTGCCGGTTGAGCTACCTGAAGGGCTATCGGGGCCCGCCAGTCTCGTTGAGGTTGCCCGTCCAGCAAGAGCCATACGAGCTCCCGGGCTTCCCCGCCTTTCTCGACGGCTTGCTCCCCGAGGGCCAACAGCTCGAAGCGCTTCTGCGTCAGGCCAAGATCGACACGGCCGATCGCCTCTCCCAGATCGTGACGGTGGGCGCAGATCTGGTCGGCGCAGTGACCGTCGAGGAGCTTTCCCTCGAGGAAGGCCAATGAGGCGCTGCCCCATCACCTACCAGCAGCTGACGGACCTCGAGGCGGGCCGATACTCTCGCCGAGGCCTGCGTCAACTGTCCCCCTTGCTCGCCCGTCTGGAGGAGCTGCCCTATTCGGCGGAAGAGCAGCGGCAAGAGGCGGCGGCCCGCGCCACCAAGATGTCCATCCAGGGCGCTCAACCCAAGCTGAGCGCGCGGCTATCCGTGAAGGACGGCCGCTTCGTGCTCGTCGACCGAGGCGGGCGCTGGATCCTCAAGCCGCAGAATCCACCGTACCGTCAGGTCCCCGAGAACGAGAACCTGACGATGCATCTCGCGCGCGTCGCGGGGATCGAGGTCCCGACCCATGGGCTCCTACCATGCCGGGACGGTTCGTGGACCTACGTCGTTCGGCGCTTCGACCGGGTGGGGAGGAGCCGGAAGCTCGCCGTGGAGGACTTCGCCCAGCTCACCGGCAACACCCGGGACACCAAGTACCAATCGAGCATGGAGCAGCTCGCCGCCGTGGTGGACGAGCTCGCGACCTTTCCGGTGGTCCAGAAGCTCGAGCTGTTTCGGCGCTCGCTCTTCGCCTTTCTCACGGGCAACGAGGACATGCACCTCAAGAACCTCTCGCTCATCACCCGGCGCGGGATGGTCGAGCTTTCTCCAGCCTACGATCTGGTCAACTCGACGATCGTTTTGCCCAGCCCGCAGGAAGAGCTGGCGCTGCCGCTCCGCGGCAAGAAGCGAAATCTGACGAGGCGGGACTGGCTTCGGTACTACGGGCAGGAGCGCCTGGGGCTCCAAGCCCGCGCCATCGACCACGTCGTCCACGAGCTGGCGAGCGCCTATCCCACGTGGGAACGGCTGGTCGACTACAGCTTTCTCACCGCGGATGCCCAACAGGCCTACCGCTCCGTCCTGCGCGAACGCAAGAAGCGCCTCGGCCTTTGATCGGCGTCAGCGGCGAGAGCGTTGACCTGTCCGCCCGGGGCTACCCGAGGCGGGGCTC
>CAYTYV010000277.1:0-8832 GCA_964441055.1 uncultured Polyangiaceae bacterium
CGCAGTAGGGGCCGGGCAAGCAGCGCTTGAGCACGCGGTAGACGGTGTTGTCGACGATGGCGTACTTGGAGATGTCGGATAGATCCGGGCAGAGAAAGGCCAGGTTCTTGCCCTTGGGCACCGCCCGGAGCTGGCGCAGCCGCTCGACGGCGTGCTTGCTCATGAGATCGCAGCCGAGGCCGTAGACCGTGTCGGTCGGATAGCAAACCACTCCGCCGCGGGCCAGCATGTCCGCGGCACGCTGGATCTTGCGCGGTTCGGGGTGCTCGGCGTTGATCGGGAGAAGCATGCTCGGGGGTGTTGGGGGCGAAGGCGTCCCCAGCGCAGGCGAGCTCGCCGTCGCCCCGAGTCTGGGATCGCGAAGCTAGCCCTTGAGGGCCTCGGCGCCGCCGATGATCTCCATCAGCTCCTTGGTGATGGCCGCCTGCCGTGCGCGGTTGTACTGCAAGGTGAGATTGGCGATCATCTCGGTGGCGTTCTTGGTGGCCGCGTCCATGGCCGTCATGCGCGCGCCCAGCTCGCTGGCCATCGACTCGTAGAGCGCCCGCAGGATGGAGATCTGCACGTACATCGGTACGAGCTGCTCGAGCAGGGTCGCCTCGTCGGGCTCGAACAAGAACTCCCGAACGGCCTCGTCGGCGGGTTGGTCGTCCCGCTCGGGCGCCGTCACGGGCAGCAGTCGCTCGACCACCACCTGCTGCGTGATGGCGCTCTTGAACTCGTTGTAGACGAAGTAGATGGCGTCATCCCTCTCGGCATCGCTCTCGCCCAAGAAGTCGCGCAGCACGTGTCGGCCGACCAGTCGGGCGCTGTCGACGCCGAGGTTGTCCCAGACGCCCGGGAAGTACTCCATGGGCGCGCCCCGCCGCCGGAAGTAGTCGCGTCCCTTGCGGCCGACGACGATGAGCTTGACCTTCTGCCCCTCTTTTTCGCGGCGACGCCACTCCTGCTCGGCGAGCTTGTTGATACTGGTATTGAAGCTGCCGCACAGCCCGCGGTCGCTGGTCAGCACTACCAGGAGCACGCTCCGCTCGGGGCGCATCACCAAGAGCGGGTGGTGGGCGTCCTCGGCCGAGCTGGTCGCGGCCCCCTCCTCGCCCGGCTGCTGCGCACCCAGGGAGGCGCGCCAGGCCTCGGTGACCTCCGAGAGCACCTGGTGGGACTTGATGGCATAGGGGCGAAGCTCGGTGATGCGCAGCTGGGCGCGGTTGAGACGGGCGCCCGCCACCATCTTCATGGCGCGCGTGATCTTCTGCGTCGACTTGACGCTCTGGATCCGTTTACGAATCGCCTTGAGAGAGGGCATTGCCTTGTCGCCTCGCTGGTGGGCTGGTCGGGGAGGTCGTCACTTGTCGTCGGACTTTTCGACCACGAAGATGTTGTCGAACTCGGTGAGGGCCTTCTTGATCTGCGCTTCGATGTCCTCGGTGAGCACCTTCTTTTCCCCGATGGCGTCGAGCAGCGAGGCATATTTGCTGTTGACGAAGGACAGGAGCTCGGTTTCGTAGCGGGCCAGCACGTCGACCGGGTACGAGTCGACGAAGCCCTGGGTGCCCGCGTAGATCACCAAGATCTGCTGAGCCACATCCATGGGCACGTACTGGCCCTGCTTGAGCATCTCGACCAGCCGCTCGCCGCGGTCGAGCTGCGCCCGGGTCTTGGCATCCAGGTCGGAGGCGAACTGCGCAAAGGCCGCCATCTCGCGATACTGGGCGAGATCGAGCCGCAGCGTGCCTGCGATCTTCTTCATCGCCTTGATCTGCGCGTTGCCGCCGACGCGGCTGACCGAGATGCCCACGTTGATGGCGGGGCGAACGCCCGAGTAGAACAGATCGGTCTCGAGGAAGATCTGGCCGTCGGTGATGCTGATGACGTTGGTGGGGATGTAGGCCGAGACATCGCCCGCCTGGGTCTCGATGACCGGAAGGGCTGTGAGCGAGCCGCCCGAGTGCGGGTCCTTGGCCAGGGTGTAGTCGCTGGCCTCGAGCTTGGCTTCGAGCTGCTTTTCGAGCTTGCCCTGCTCCTTCTTGTCGGCCTTTTCGAACTGCTCGAACAGCTTCGCATCGGCCAGCTTGTAGGCTGCATGTCGCGCCCCTTCCCAGCCGACCTCGCCGATGTGGATCTTGCCATCCTCGCCGCGGAAGCTCCAATCGCCAGCCGGTACCTTGGCGTCCTTTTTGACCACGAACACGCGGTCGCCGAGCTTGGCCGCCCGCTCGAGAAGCCGGGAGTGGAGGTAGAACACGTCGCCCGGGAAGGCCTCGCGTCCTGGTGGGCGGCGCAGCAGCAAGGAAAGCTGCCGATAGGCCACGGCCTGCTTGGACAGATCGTCGTAGATGCACAGGGCGTGGCGCCCGGTGTCGCGGAAATACTCGCCCATGGTCACGCCCGTGTAGGGGGCGATGAACTGCAGCGGCGCCATCTGGCTGGCGGTGGCCACCACCACGGTGGTGTACTCCATGGCCCCGTGCTTCTCGAGCCGGTCGACCACCTGGCGCACCGTGGACATCTTCTGCCCGATGGCCACGTAGATGCAGAAGACGTCCCGGCCCTTCTGGTTGATGATGGTATCGACGGCGATGGCGGTCTTGCCGGTCTGCCGGTCGCCGATGATGAGCTCGCGCTGGCCGCGGCCGATGGGGATCATCGAGTCGATGGCCTTGAGCCCGGTCTGCAGCGGCTCGCGCACGGGCTCGCGCTCGATGATGCCGGGGGCCTTGATCTCGACGCGGCGGCGCTCCTCGGCCTCGATGGGGCCCTTGCCGTCGACGGGCAGCCCCAGGGCGTCGACCACGCGACCGCGTACGGCGTCGCCCACGGGCACGTCCATGATGCGTCCGGTGCGCTTGACCCGCGTGCCCTCGTGGCACAGCACGCTCTCACCGAACAGCGCCACGCCGACGTTGTCGCTCTCGAGGTTGAGCACCATGCCAAACAGGCTGTGGTGGCCGTTGCCCCCTTCGACCTCGAACTCCACCAGCTCGCCTGCCATGGCCCGCGACATGCCGTGCACGCGCGCGATGCCATCGCCCACCGTCAGGACGGTGCCGACTTCGCTTACGCTGGGCGCGGCCTCGATCTGCTGAATCTGCCGCTTGATGATTTGGGAGATCTCTTCGGCTCTGAGCTGCATTCTCGTCCTCTACGTATCTGCTGAAGCCTCAATGGTCACCATGTCGTCCGCGGCCGGCCGCTGCCGGATGCGGGCGACGGTCACGTTTGCTGCAAGGAGCTCGCCAACTGCTCGAGCCGACCTCGCACCGTTCCGTCGATGACGCGATCGCCGATCTGGGTGAGCACGCCCGCGATGAGCGTCTCGTCCCGCTCGAAGCGCATCACCACCTTCTTGCCAGTGGCCTGCTCGATGCGGCCCTTGAGCTTGTTCAAGTATGCCGCGGAAAGCTCATTCGAGCTGCGCACGGTGGCGCGCAAGACGCCGTTGTGCTCGTCGACCATCTGGTCGAACTGGCGGACCACGTCCGGAAGCACGGGCAGCCGGCCCCGCCGCATGAGCAGGCGCATGAACTGCACGATGTCCTTCGACGCCCCCAGCCGCGCGCCGAGCTTCTCGACCACCTTGGCGCGCGAGTCCTCGCTCAACAGCGGGCTGTCGCCCACCTGTCGAAAGTCCTCGCTCTGCTGGTACAGATCCGCGAACGCGGCGAGCTGCTTGCCAAAGGGCACGAGCTGGGACTTTTCCTTGCCGAGCTCGAAGATGGCTCGGGCATAGCGACGGGCAACGACCTCGCTCACGGCTTTGCCTCCCGAGCGCGGGCGTCATCATCGTCCTGAAGCGCCGCGCCGATGTAGTCCAGGTACTGCTCGGCGAGTCGATCGCGATCGCGCGGAGAAACCGCCTTGCCGAGCAGCTCCTCGGCGGCGGACAAGGCGTCGGACAGGGCCCGACGCGACAGCTCGTCCCGAGCGCTCTTCGACTCCTGGGCGAGGCGGAAGTCGGCGTCGGCCATCATGCGGTCGCGCGCCGCAGCCAGCTCCTCGCGCGTTCGCTTGTCCTCGAGCTTCGCCTCCTTGGCGTACTGCTCGCGCAGGGACACGAGCTTGTCGTCGAGGTGGTCGAGCTCGCCCTCGTAGTCGTCCAGCCGACGCTGCGCCTTGTCCTTGATCGCCTGCGCCTCGTCGATCTCCTTCATGATGGTCTCCTTGCGATTGCGCAGGGCCTGGGAGATCGGCTTGCGGCCGAAGCGATAGATGAGCAGCGCGAGGATCAAGAAGTTGGCGACGGCAGCCAGAAGCGGCGGCTGCTCCTTGGCGCAGGGATCGTCGGGGTTGTCGTAGCGACGCAGCCAGCCGACCTCGCTCGGCTTGTCGGTGGTCAGCCCGAAGAAGCCGTGAAAGAGGTTGATGTGGCCGGGCGGATCGTCGGGGCCGTGTCCAGGGCAGTGGTGGGCGCCGTGCTCCGCGCCGTGTCCCGCACCGTGCTCATCGCCATGTCCGGCCGCGTGCTTGGCGCCCTGTCCCGCACCGTGCTCATCGCCCTGTCCCGCGCCGTGCTTGGCGCAATCGCCTGGACAGCGGTGCTTGTGACCGCTCTGGCCGTGCACCTGGCGGCGGGCCTGGGCGTCGAGGTGGCGGCCCGTCTGCGCAGCCTGGCCTGCAGCCGCGGGACGGCCGTCGCCGACGGGATCGGGCGGCTGGTGCTGTGCGGCCGCAGGCGCGACGACGAACAAGAGGGAGGCGGCGAGGGCCACCCCGAGCGCACGAGCTGTGGACGGAGCCATGGCTATGCCTTCACCTCCCTGCCGAGGACCCGGCTGGCGATGTCGGCCGCGAGCTGCCGCCGCTGAGCCTCCAGCTCCTGGCGAATCCCCCCGATCTCCTGACCGATGCGGCTCTGGCCCGCGGTCAGCTTCTCGTCCACCGCCTGCCTGGCAGACTCCATCGTCTCGGCCTCGAGCGCCTTGATCTGGTTGCGGTAGCGATCGCGGTCCACCGCCGCTTTCCGTCGGATCCCGTCCATCTTGCGATCGAGCTCCTGCTTGAGCGCGATGGCTTGGTCATCCATCTGTCGCGCCTCTTGGATGGCGCCTGCGGTGCGTCGCTCGCGCTCCTCGAACACCCGCACGAGCGGTTGGAACACCAGCGGCTTCATCACCAACATGAACAAGATGAACAGCACGAACTGCGCGGCAAAGGTGAAGACGGTGAAGTCCACCGTTACCCCGCCAGACGCAAGCAGTGGAACGAGCAGTAGAGCGCGCATGACTGGACTGGAATGAAAGGCCGTGGACCGGGGCCATGGCACCACCTGCGCGGGGGTGCAAGCCCGGTCTGGACGCGGGGCCTAGCACGACCCAGGCAGCGGGAAAAGAGCGGCGCTCGCCCGAGGCGCACGACAGGCCCCGTAGAGGGCCGCTACCCGGGGGCCGCAGACCGGTCCGCGAGTCGGTCCAGGCGGGCACGGCGCGGCCAGAAATTGGAAAATAGTTCAATATTTCCGCCCCAGTCGCAAGTCCACGGCCGCCCGCGGCCAGGCGCGGGCGAGCGCGGTCTCTACTGGCCAACCGGTGCCAACGCCGACGGCAGAAAATACGACAGCCCGACCACGATGGTGGTGGCCCCCGGGCCCGCCACCGTGCGTCGGACCGAGGCCTCCACTGCGAAGCGACTCTCGAGGTATCCGAACCCGGCCGAGAGCGCATGCGACGACGCGCCCTGGTCGAAGCGATAGCCCACGCGTAGTGGAAAGTGGTCGCCAGCGAGCAGCTCGCCGCCAGCCATCACGCGGGCGGAGATCTCGTCCCACGAGTCGAAGTCCGCCACCGCGTCGACCTCCGCCGACCAGCCCTCGGTGCCATAGCCGATGCCGCCGCCGACGACGGTGGGCAAAAGGCCGTGATCCGGATGGCTGAGGTTCTGCCCGACCACGCCGATGTGCAGCTCGTCGGTAGCGCGAATGACGGCCCCGGCGTCCAAGGTCCACGTGTTGACCAGCGCATCGCGACCGAGGGGCAGATCATCGGGGTCCTTGAGCCCGCCCGAGGCTCGGCTGTCGCCCAAAACGCCGAGCCCCTCCTGATCGAGATTGAGGTAGCGCCCGGTCAACCCGACGCTGAGCTCGTCGACGACGAGAAAGGCGAGCGCGGCCCGCAAGTCGAGATAGGACCGGTCAACGCCGTCCGGATCGATGAAGCCGCCGAAAAAGGTAACCCCACCCGCCCAGCGCCGCGTGGAATCGACGATGCCCCCGCCGTAGATCTGGCGTGCAGCCTCGGGCGTGAACTGCCCGATCGCATCGAGTCGATAGACGCGCGCCGTGCACATGCCCGCTGGATTGAGCAGCGGCGCCGCGGTGCCATTGCCCAGCGCGCGCAATGCCCCTGCCATAGCGGCGCTGCGCGGAACCTCGGCCTCGCCGTAGTGATAGGCCATTGGCGCGGGCAGCTCGCTCGGGTCGGCCCAAACCGCGCCATGGCCCAAAGCGAGCGCGAGCACAGCGCCGCTCCACCAGATGCGCAAAGGGTCTCGGGCCACTATCGGCCGCATAGCTACGGGCCTTCGATTGGGGCAACTTCTTTTTTTCGGCGGGTGCATACGAGGCAAAGCGCCTCCGCTGTGACGCTCGCGGCTCGAACCGCCCGGGCGCCGTCGGCTCGCATAGCTGGAACACCCTCCACCGAAGCGACATTCACAACTCGGCCATCTTGTCAATACGGAGCGTGGGCAAGGTGCATTCATTCGAAAACAGCGAGTTTTTTCGCCCTTGACAAGCCCGATGTCGCCGAAATCCCGGCCGGTGGCGCATTGTCGGTCAGGGGCGAGCAATTTGTCGAGCAACATTGCGGCCTTGCATCGCATCTGGGGTGCTGAGGTGGCTCATCGACCCTTGGACAAGGCCCCAGATATCAAAAAATCATCTTGAATATTCATAAGTTGAATCACGGGAGGGAGTTCGGGATGGACGCCGCGGAACAACCGGTGTTAGGTGCGAACTCTTGGCCGTTCGGTGGGTGGGCTTCGTGCCTCGACCGCAACCTCGTGCAACGTATTGCATGGCTGTCATTCAACGTGTTTTGGACGTTTCAGCACAGTGGCTCAAGGGGTGGCCGCGGCAAAACGGCTCACCGCCAAAGCTGTGGATTTCCCGACCCTTGACCGCCGTAGCTGACGGTAAAGTAGAGCCTATTCGGCGCTAAGTCACGAATTTCAAAGAATTTGCTATGGCCCTCCCAACGACCAGCTGCCGCGTGGGCAACCTGTGGATAACTCGATGACTCGGGGGAGAGGTGGGCGTCGTTCTGCGCTTTGTGTGACAACCTGACACTGGTTGGACAAAAGGGCAACGGAGGCTACCTGCTGCATCCTGCGAGGATCTTCTGCTGCACTTTGCGAGGATCTCGTGGACACGATGTCGACATCAGAGCCGCAAGCCGTATTCGACCGAGCCGTGGCTCGGACGCGAAAACGCTCGCCTGCGACCTTTGACCAGTGGTTCGGAGGCATCCAGTTCGACGACTTGACCGACGGCGTGCTCAGCCTACGCGCCCGCGACGAGTTCGTCATGGAGTGGGTGCGGTCCAACTACCTGCCCCACATCCTCGAGCACATCCGCGAGACGACCGGCTGGTCGGTGCAGGTGGCCTGGGTCATCGACGCCAAGCTGGAGCGCCCGGTCTGCGCCAACGAGGGGATCAAGAGCGCCGCGCCCGTAAGGCCGCGTCCGCTGACGCTGCGCTCGGCGGACGACGAGCCGGACGGTGCGCCCGCTTCCCGCCGCACGCCGCCGCCCGAAGGCATCAACCCGCGTCACACCTTCGCCAACTTCGTGGTGGGCCCGTCCAACCAGCTCGCCCACGCCGCGGCGGTGGCGGCTGCGGGTGGAGCCGGCCGCCGCTACAACCCGCTGTTTCTGTGCGGCGGCACGGGCCTCGGCAAGACCCACCTGGTCAACGCCATCGCGCTGCGCGTCTGGGAGGAGCGGCCGGCCGTGCGCATTCGCTACGTCTCGGCCGAGAGCTTCACCAACGAGTTCATCACCGCGCTGCAGCACCAGCGCATGGACGAGTTTCGCCAGCGCTACCGCGACGGCTGCGACCTGCTGCTGGTCGACGACATCCAGTTTTTGGCCGGCCGCGTGCAGACCCAGGAGGAGTTCTTCCACACCTTCAACTCGCTGCACAACGTCGACAAGCAGATCGTGGTGACCAGCGATAAATACCCCCAGGCGCTCGAGCGCATGGAGGAGCGGCTGGTCTCGCGCTTTGCCTCGGGCCTGGTGGCCGACATCCAGTCGCCCGAGCTCGAGACGCGGGTGGCCATTGTGCGCAACAAGGCCGCGCTGGAGGGCATCGGGCTAGCCGACGAGGTGGCGGTGTACTTGGCCCAGGCCATCAAGTCCAACGTGCGCGAGCTCGAGGGCACGCTCATTCGGCTGGCGGCCAAAAGCTCGCTCACGGGTCGGCCGGTCGACCTCGAGTTCGTCCAGTCCGAGCTCAAGACGGTCATCCAGCACCGCACCCACACGCTGAGCGTGGAAGACATCCAGCGGGCCGTCTGCCATCACTTCCACCTGCGCACCTCGGATCTGACCAGTAAGGACCGACACAAGACCGTGGCCTTCGCCCGCCACGTGGCCATGTTCCTGTGCAAGCAGCGGCTCAAGTGCAGCTTCCCCGAGCTGGGCCGCGCCTTTGGCAACCGCGACCACACCACGGTGATGGCGGCGGTCCGCAAGATCGAGGCGCAGCGCGAGGACGACCCGCAGGTGCGGGCGCACGTCGAGGCCATCGAGCGAAAGCTGGCCATCGAGTAGGCTCGCGGCCCGTCGCCACAACCCGCGGCCCGTCGCCACAAAGGGTGAATCGTTCGGGCTAG
>CAYTYV010000278.1:0-5891 GCA_964441055.1 uncultured Polyangiaceae bacterium
ATCCGCGAAGGCGGGCGTACCGTCGGCGCGGGCGTCGTGACCAAGGTCCTTGAGTGAGGTGTCAAAACAGAGGGGTATAGCTCAGTTGGTAGAGCAGCGGATTCCAAATCCGCAGGTCGGGAGTTCGAGTCTCTCTGCCCCTGCCGAGGCTTCGGGCGCACGGCAGGCGCGAGGTCCAGGGCGACGGCGGCCCCATCGTTGTTTCGCGCCGGTCCGAGTCCCAGGGTCTTTTCCCCATCCGTAGAATCCCATCATGGTCAAGAAGCGAAAGCCCAAGCGAAAGCCGAGGAAGCGCACCTCACGTCCCGCGCCCTCGGCGTCTCGCCCGCCCCGCCGGGATGGAGCGGCGCCGGCCGCGCCGACGGGCGAGGGCGAGGACGCGGCGCTGGGCTCGGGCGGCGGCCTGGCCAGTCGCAGCCTGCTGCTCGACGCGCTCGGGGGCTCTTCTAGACCGCCGTCGGCGGGCGGCGCGGGCGAGCGCGATGCCGAGGAAGCGCCTTCCGCGGAGCCCGAGGAGCCGGCCTCGCCAGGCGGGGACGACGAGCAGCCGTTTGCCGAGTACCGCGAGGAGGAGGCCGAGCCCGACGCCGACGCCGACGAGGAGCAAGACGAGGAGGACGAGCAAGACGAGGACGAGGAACAAGACGAGGACGACGAGCAGGACGAGGAGGCGGCGCAGCTCGGGGCGACGCGCTACGTCATCGCCGGCTTCTTCGCGGCCTGGCTCGTTTCGGCCTACGTGCTGGCCCAGGCCCTCAAAGGCGTCTGGTCGTTCCTCGCCATTCGGGATTGGTTCGTGCGGTCGGTTCCGACTTTGGCCGCGGTGCCCCACGAGGGCCAGCTCGTCAGCCGCAGCTCCGTCTCGCTGGTGCTCGGCGGGCTCATCGCTGGCATCGTGGTGCTGATCTACTACCGCAAGCCGGACGTTCGCACCTGGGCCGACGAGGTCGCCGAGCAGCTCGGCAAGGTGAACTGGCCGACCCGCAAGGAGGTGAGCAACCACACGGTGGTCGTCCTGGCGGTCGGCGCTGTGCTCACCCTCTACCTTTCGCTGCTGGACCGCTTCTGGGGATTCTTGACCAACCTCATTTACACTTCCGGCGTCTGACGCCGACAGCGCACAGGACCTGCCAACGCATGCCATCGGACCAGGACAAGAAGTGGTACGCCATCCACACCTACTCCGGCTACGAGAGTAGGGTGCGCGATGCGCTGCGGCAGCGCGTAGTGCAGCACGGCAAGGAGGATCAGTTCGGCGAGATGCTCCTGCCCAGCGAGACCACCACCGAGACGCGGGCGGGCGGCAAGACTCGCCTTCGCCAGAAGATCAGCCTGCCGGGCTACCTGTTCGTCGAGATGGCGATGAACGAGGAGACCTGGCACCTGGTCAAGGACACGCCTCGGGTCATCGGCTTCATCGGCAACCAGAGCCCCCGCGAGGTGCCCACCAGCGAGATCGACGGCCTGCGCCGCGGCATCGTGGAAGGCACGGTCAAGCCCAAGCCGCGCCTCAGCTTCTCGGTCGGCGAGGAGGTGCGCGTGCTCGACGGGGCCTTCGCCAACTTCACGGGCACCGTGGACGAGGTCAACAGCGAGAAGCAGAAGCTCAAGGTCATCGTGTCGATCTTCGGCCGCCCCACCAGCGTGGAGCTCGATTTCTCGACGGTGGAAAAGCGCTGAATGACCGCGAGGACTAGGACGACGACGCGTTCGACAACGGGAACAGCGACATGAAGAAAGTAGCCGGCATCATCAAGCTCCAGCTCCCGGCGGGCAACGCCAACCCCTCGCCCCCGGTAGGACCTGCCCTGGGCCAGTACGGCGCCAACATCATGGCGTTCTGCAAGGACTTCAACTCCCGTACGGCCCAGCAAGGCGACATGATCATCCCCGTGGAGATCACGGTCTATGTGGACCGTTCGTTCAGCTTTGTCACCAAGACCCCGCCAGCCTCGGTGCTGCTGAAGAAGGCGGCCGGTCTCAAGATCTCCAAGAAGCCCGGCGCCGGCTCGCCCGAGCCCAACCGCGTCAAGGTAGGCAAGGTGACGCGGGCGCAGCTCGAGGAGATCGCCGAGCTCAAGCTGCAGGACTTGAATACCACGTCCATCGATTCGGCCGTGCGCACCTTGGCCGGAACCGCCCGCTCGATGGGGTTGCAGGTGGTCGAGTAGTCGCTTTCGAAGATGAGTTGCCCACCATAGCCGAGGAATCGTCGCTTCGCGACATCCCCTCCCCACCACGGAGCGCGGCCCGTGGGAGGCCACTAGCCACCAGGAGGACCAAGCATGGGAAGAGTATCGAAAAGGGCCCAAGCCCAACGAGGCAAAGTGGACCGTGCCGAGCGCTATACCCTCGACGAGGCCGTGGCGCTGGTGAAGGACACGGCCAACGCCAAGTTCGACGAGACGGTCGACCTGGCCGTCCGTCTCGGGGTCAACCCGCGTCACGCCGACCAGATGGTGCGCGGCGCGGTGGTCTTGCCCCACGGAACCGGTCAGACCGTTCGGGTGTTGGTGTTCGCCAAGGGCGACAAGGCCAAGGAGGCCGAGGAGGCCGGCGCCGACATCGTGGGCGATGCCGAGCTGGCGCAGAAGGTCCAGGACGGCTTTCTCGAGTTCGACCGGGTCATTGCCACGCCCGACATGATGGGTACGGTGGGCAAGCTGGGGCGGATCCTGGGACCGCGCGGGCTGATGCCCAACCCCAAGGTGGGCACCGTGACCGTGAATGCGGCCCAGGCCGTCGGCGAGGCCAAAGCCGGCAAGATCCAGTATCGGGTCGAGAAGGCGGGCATCGTCCACGCCCGCATCGGCAAGGTGTCCTTCGATGCCGAGGCGCTGTGCGACAACGCTCGTGCCCTGGTTGCGCAGCTCGTGCGGCAGAAGCCCGCCACCGCCAAGGGAACCTATCTGCGCAGCGTCACCGTCTCGTCCACGATGGGACCGGGCGTGCGCGTCGACCCGCTACAGTTCTCGGGCAAGACGACGGAGGTATGAGCGATGAACCGCAGCGAAAAAGACGCCGTGGTCGAGGATCTCAAGGGTCGCTTCGACCGGATGATCTCCGCGGTATTCGTCGACTACCAGGGGCTGAACGTGCCGTCGGCCACCGAGCTTCGCGACAAGCTGCGCGAGGCCGGGGTCGAGTACAAGGTCGTGAAGAATACCTTGGTCGAGCGGGCCTTGGAGGGCCGCGAGTGGAGCGCCGAGCTCAGCGCGCAGGTCTTGCAAGGGATGACCGCGGTGGCCTGGAGCTACGAAGAGCCGGCCACGGCGGCGCAGGTCATCAAGGAGTTCGGCAAGAAGAACGAGCACCTCAAGGTCAAAGCGGGCGTCGTCGACGGCAAGGTCATCGACGCCCAGGCGGTGCTGGACCGGCTGGCGACCATGCCGGGCCGCGACGAGCTGCGGGCCCAGCTGCTCGCCACCATGCAGGCGCCTGCGCAGCAGCTGTTGCGGCTGCTCCAGACGCCCGCTCAGAACTTCCTCTACCTGCTCAAGGCTCGCGAGGCCGCGCAGGACGAGGACCGATAACCCATATGCGAATCCACGGTTGCCGGGACATTTCCAGGTGCGGAACGGAATCCCACGCACAAGGATGAAGGAGTCTGGTCATGGCTGAAGTCACCCAGGAACAAGTAGTCGATTATCTCTCCAACCTCCCCGTTATGCAGATGGCCGAGCTCATCGGCGTGCTGGAGGACAAATGGGGCGTCAAGGCGGCGCCAGCCGCCGTGGCCATAGCTGGCGGCGTTGCCGGAGGCGAGGCCGCCCCGGCCGCAGAGGAGCAGACGGAGTTCGACGTCATCCTCAAGGACATCGGCGCCAAGAAGATCCAGGTCATCAAGGCGGTGCGCGAGATCACCGGCTTGGGTCTCAAGGAGGCCAAGGAGCTGGTGGAGTCGGCCCCCAAGCCCGTCAAGGAGCAGATCGGCAAGGAGGAGTCCGAGGAGCTGAAGAAGAAGCTGGAGGACGCCGGGGCGACGGTGGAGCTCAAGTAGCCGCTGCGGCGGTTTGCTCGAGGATCGGGCCCACCACCACGGTCCCGCCCGCACGACGGGCGGGACGGGTGGGCCGCACGACCAACGCACCGAACGCCACCTCCTCCATGGCGCTTCACCACCTTCGGCTAGCTCCTCAACCCCCATGCCCGCACGACGCGTCGGGTAGCCCCACGGCGTGGTGCCGCGGTGCGCCCGCGCCTCGC
Organism: uncultured Polyangiaceae bacterium; assembly: GCA_964441055.1. Classification (GTDB taxonomy): domain Bacteria; phylum Myxococcota_A; class Polyangia; order Polyangiales; family Polyangiaceae; genus JACQWT01. The sequence goes on from CAYTYV010000278.1 coordinate 4,207, forward strand.
CCATGGGCTTGCGGTTGGACCGCGCTCGTCGCCAGGCCTCTAGCGGGGCCGGCGAGCGAGCCGGGGAGTATGGCTTTTCGGGCCAATAGCTAATCGCTAACAGCTAATCGTTTCTTTGCGCTGCTCATTGGAGACACGCACGATGTCGACCATTCAGACCAACTTTCGCCTTCGCAAGAACCTCGGTCGCGTTCGGCGCATCATCGACATTCCCAATCTCATCGACATCCAGAAGAGCAGCTACGACAAGTTTCTGCAGATGCACGTGCCGCCCGACGAGCGCGAGGATGTCGGGCTGCAGGGTGTGTTCCGCTCGGTGTTCCCCATCAAGGACTTCAATGGGACGAGCGAGCTGGTCTTCGTCTCCTACAACCTCGAGCCGCCGAAGTACGACGAGGAGGAGTGTCGCCAGCGCGGCATGACCTACGCGGCGCCGATCAAGGTCACCACCCAGCTGATGATCTACGACCAGGGCGAGGGCGGCGAGCGCCTGGTCCGGGACATCAAGGAGCAGGAGGTCTACTTCGGCGAGATCCCGCTGATGACCGATACCGGTACCTTCATCATCAACGGGACCGAGCGGGTGGTGGTCAGCCAGCTTCACCGCTCCCCCGGCGTGTTTTTCGACCACGACAAGGGCAAGACGCACTCCAGCGGCAAGGTGCTCTACTCGGCGCGCGTCATTCCCTATCGCGGCTCGTGGCTGGACTTCGAGTTCGATCCGAAGAACCTGCTCTACGTGCGCATCGATCGGCGCCGCAAGATGCACGCTACCGTGCTACTGCGCGCGCTGGGCTACTCCGCGCAGGATTTGCTCAACTACTTCTACGACACCGAGAGCATCTTCCTCGACAAGGGCAACAAGCTGTCGAAGAGCGTCAACGTGGATCTGCTGCCCGGCCAACGCGCTACCCGCGACATCCGGCTCGGCAACACCGTCATCGTCAAACGCAACCAGAAGTTCACCAAGTCGGCCATCCGCAAGCTGCGCGAGGCCAAGGTGGATCGGCTGCCGCTCGAGGGCGAGGAGCTCGTCGGCAAGGTCTCCGCCCACGACGTGGTCGACCAGGAGACCGGCGAGGTGCTGCTCGAGTGCAACGAGGAGGTCACCGCCGAGGCGCTCGAGCAGATCCGGGCGGCCAAGATCCCGTCCTTCGACGTGCTGTTCATCGACGGGCTCAACGTGGGCAGCTACCTGCGCGACACGCTGATGGCGGACAAGGTCCAGACGCAGGAAGAGGCCATCCTGGAGATCTACCGCCGACTGCGGCCGGGCGATCCCCCCACCCTGGACACCGCCCGCCAGCTCTTCCACAACCTGTTCTTCAACGAGGAGCGCTACGACCTGTCCAAGGTCGGTCGGCTCAAGCTCAACTACAAATTCTACCGCGATCTGCCCGACGAGCAGAAGCCCAGCTTGGACATCACCGTGCTCACCCCCCAGGACATCCTGGAGACGGTGCGGCATCTCATCGATCTCAAGAACGGCGGCGGCTCGGTCGACGACATCGATCATCTGGGCAATCGCCGCGTGCGGGCGGTCGGCGAGCTCATGGAGAACCAGTACCGGATCGGCCTCTTGCGCATGGAGCGGGCGATCCGCGAGCGCATGAGTTCGGTGGACATCGACACAGTGATGCCGCACGACCTGATCAACGCCAAACCGGCGGCGCCGGCGGTGCGCG
>CAYTYV010000278.1:5901-8818 GCA_964441055.1 uncultured Polyangiaceae bacterium
GGGCAATCGCCGCGTGCGGGCGGTCGGCGAGCTCATGGAGAACCAGTACCGCGTCGGGCTGGTGCGCATGGAGCGGGCCATCAAGGAGCGCATGAGCATGTCGCAGGAGATCGACACGCTGATGCCGCACGACCTCATCAATTCCAAGCCGGTCTCGGCGGTGGTCAAGGAGTACTTCGGCAGCTCTCAGCTATCGCAGTTCATGGATCAGACCAATCCACTGAGCGAGGTCACCCACAAGCGGCGGCTGTCCGCGCTGGGCCCGGGCGGGCTGACGCGCGAGCGCGCGGGCTTCGAGGTGCGCGATGTGCACGCCACGCATTACGGTCGCATCTGCCCCATCGAGACCCCGGAAGGTCCCAACATCGGCCTCATCGCCTCGCTGTCGACCTTTGCGCGGGTCAACGAGTACGGCTTCGTCGAGACCCCCTACCGCCAGGTCGACCACAGCAAGGTCACTGACCGGGTCGTCTGGTTCTCGGCGCTGGAAGAGGAGGGCAAGTACATCGCCCAGGCCACGGCGAACATCGATCGCCGCGGCCGCTTCAAGGACGTGCTGGTCTCCGCGCGCTACAACGGCGAGTTCAAGATCGTCGCAGCAGACATGATCGAGCTGATGGACGTCTCGCCCCACCAGATGGTCTCGGTGGCCGCGGCGCTGATTCCCTTCCTCGAGCACGACGACGCCAACCGCGCCCTGATGGGCTCGAACATGCAGCGGCAGGCCGTGCCGCTCATCCGTACCCAGGCGCCGCTCATCGGCACGGGCATGGAGCGCCGCGCCGCGCGCGACTCGGGCATGTGCGTCAACGCGCGACGCGACGGCGTGGTCGAGAGCGTGGACGCCATGCGCATCGTGGTGCGTCCGACCGGCGAGGGCTCCGAGGTGCCGGACATCTACCACCTGATGAAGCACCAGCGCTCGAACCAGTCGACCTGCTACAACCAGAAGCCCATCGTGCGCACGGGCGACGAGGTCCACGCTGGCGACGTCCTGTCCGACGGGCCGGCCATGGACATGGGCGAGCTGGCCCTCGGTCAGAACGTGCTGACGGCCTTCATGCCGTGGCAGGGCTACAACTTCGAGGACTCGATCCTGGTCTCCGAGCGCATCGCCCGCGACGACGTGTTCACCTCGATTCACATCGAGGAGTTCGAGTGCGTGGCGCGCGATACCAAGCTCGGCAAGGAGGAGGTGACGCGCGACATCCCCAACATCGGCGAGGAGGGGCTCAAGGACCTGGACGAGTCGGGCATCGTGCGCATCGGCGCCGAGGTCAAGCCGGGCGACATCCTGGTGGGCAAGGTGACCCCCAAGGGCGAGACCCAGCTCTCGCCCGAGGAGAAGCTTCTGCGCGCCATCTTCGGCGAAAAATCCGGCGACGTGCGCGACAGCTCGCTGCGCGTGCCCCCCGGGGTGACCGGCATCGTCATCAACGCCCGGGTGTTCTCGCGCAAGGGTCAGGAGAAGGACGCTCGCGCCAAGGAGATCGAGGATCAGGAGCGGGCCCGCATCGAGCGAACGCGCGACGAGGAAATCAAGATCCTACGGGACTCGTTCTACCGCCGCATTCGCAGCATCCTGGTCGGCACGGCCACTGACGGCAAGCTGGTCGACGACCGCGGCAAGGTGCTGCTGCAAAAGGGCGAGAAGCTCACGGAGGAGCGCTTGGGCGCCATCGCGCGCAAGTACTGGGGGGAGATCCCCAGCAAGCACAGCGAGAAGGTCCAGCAGATCCTGCGCGATCTCGAGGACATGATCCGCAGCCGCGAGGAGCACTTCCACGACAAGATCGACAAGCTGTCCAAGGGCGACGAGCTGCCGCCGGGCGTCATCAAGATGGTGAAGGTCTACATCGCCATCAAGCGCAAGCTGCAGGTGGGCGACAAGATGGCGGGCCGCCACGGCAACAAGGGCGTGGTCAGCCGCATCGTGCCCATCGAGGACATGCCCTATACCGAGGACGGCTCGCCCGTGGACATCGTGCTCAATCCCTTGGGCGTTCCGAGCCGCATGAACGTCGGGCAGATCCTGGAGATCCACCTCGGCTGGAGCGCCCGAGAGCTCGGGGTCCAGATCCAGCGCATGCTGGAGACCGACCAGGCGGCGCGGCAGGTGCGGGCCGAGCTCGGGGCCATCTACCAGGGCGACTCGGAGGCCGAGAAGCTGATCGCGTCGCTGGACGACGACGATGTCCGCCGCATGGCCGACAAATGCACCGACGGCATCCACCTGGCCACGCCCGTGTTCGACGGCGCGGGCGAGAAGGCGATCCAGGAGGGCTTCGTCCGTTCGGGCCTTCCCCGCAACGGCCAGGCGGTGCTGTTCGACGGGCGCACGGGCGAGGCCTTCGACCAGGACGTGACCATCGGCATCATGTACATGCTCAAGCTTCACCACCTGGTGGACGACAAGATCCACGCCCGCTCCATCGGGCCCTACTCGCTGGTCACCCAGCAGCCGCTGGGCGGCAAGGCCCAGTTCGGCGGCCAGCGGCTGGGCGAGATGGAGGTTTGGGCCATGGAAGCCTACGGCGCGGCCTACGCGCTGCAGGAGTTTCTGACGGTGAAATCCGACGACGTGCAGGGGCGCACCCGCATGTACGAGTCGATCGTCAAGGGCGAATACGCGTTGGACCCGGGTTTGCCCGAGAGCTTCAACGTGCTCATCAAGGAGCTCCAGTCGTTGTGTCTCAACGTGGAGCTGGTCGAGACGGGCGTCGGCGACGTCGTCGCCGCATAGCCGCAGGGAGGCCGACATGCGTGACATCTTCAGCTTTTTCGAGAAGCCCAAGGACCCGCTGTCGTTCAACGCGATTCGCATCTCCCTGGCCAGCCCCGAGAAGATTCGGGAGTGGTCGCACGGCGAGGTGAAGAAGCCGGAGACCATCAACTACCGGACCTTCAAGCCGGAGCG
>CAYTYV010000279.1:0-8816 GCA_964441055.1 uncultured Polyangiaceae bacterium
GCAGCACCGCCAGGAGCGCGCGACACAGGGTGATGCGCGCCGCCGAGAGGCTGGACGATCCCCGGCTGATCCACCAGTTCCTGGACGAGCTGCCGCGCTATCAGGAGAAGCTCGCCAGCTACCGTCAAGACGCCAATCGCGTGCTGTTCGAGACGCTCGACGGGCTGCTGGATCAGGCCGCCGCGGGGCTTTGGTAGCGCCATGGTCGGGCATTCGGAACAGCAGCTGGCCGAGCGGGTGGGGCAGGTGCTCGCGGCGTTTCGCATCGAGACGTCCGACGAGGCGCTCCGCCGTTTGCACCTCTGGCTTTCGACCGTGGACCGCTGGCGACACAAGGTCAACCTGACCGGGGCTCGCAGCGCCGACCAGCTCGTCGATCTGATGCTCGCCGACGCCTGCGTGCTCGCTGGGGAGCTTTCCGCGGGGACGAGCGTGGTGGACGTAGGCTCTGGGGCGGGCGCGCCAGGGCTGCCGCTCGGCCTTTTGCGACCCGATCTACGGCTGTGCCTGGTCGAGCCGCGTCAGAAGCGGGCGGCGCTTTTGCGGACCACGCTGGGCGCGGTGGGCGCGACGGGCATCGAGGTCGTCCAGGGTCGCGCCGAGCATCTCGTGGAGCGCAGCTTCGACGTGGCGCTGTCGCGGGCTACGCTGCCGCCTGCCGAGTGGCTGGAGCTCGGCAGCAGGCTGGCTCCGCGAGGGCAAATCTGGGCGCTGTTGGCCGAGCCGCGTCCACCCGAGCTCGGCGGCTGGAGCCTGGCGGTCGAGCGAGCGTACCGCTGGCCGCTGACCGGCGCCAAGCGCTGGGCTGCAGGCTATCGGCCCTTGACCCAAAACGACTGATCTGTCCAACAAAACGGCAGCTTGCGCCGTCGACTTGGCCGTGCTCTGCCGCCCGTGAGAACACCGATGGCGGATGAGTAGCCATCGATCTGCGTCGGAGCTGGTCACGCTCCGCAAGCTTTCCCATGCCTGCGCCAAGGCGCGCGGCGAGCGGCCCACGACCGTGCACCTTCTGGCGGCCGTGTGCGCCTGCGAGGGGCCTGCCCAGCAGCTTCTGGCGGCCCGACGGCTGGACGAAGAGGCGCTGCTGCGAGCGGCCCGCGCCTTTGATGAGGAGATCGACGATTCGATCCAGGTCGCGCTCGATGCCGCGCGCGACTTGGCCCACAGGGCTGCCCTGCCCAGCCGCGGGGCGATCGCCAGCGCCCGCAGCGGCGCTGCTCGACCCACGGCCGCCCTGCCGCCCGGCGGGATCCACGTGCTGCAGGCGCTGCTGTCCAACCGCCGCTTTGCCGCCTACCGAGCGCTCGGGCAGTGCGGAGTGGACGTCGCGCGCCTGCGTACGGCCGCCACGCAGCTCGCCACTGGCGCGGTGGCCCTGCCGCGGGCGCCCTCGGCCAGGGCGCGCACGGCACCGACCGCCACCGAGGCTGCCCAGAGCCCCAGGCCCTCGTCGCGGGCCTTGCGACGCTCGACGCCGCGGCCGCTCAAGGGCCCAGCGCGCGCCGTCGAGGTGCCGCTCACCCCGCCCGGTCGCAGCGCGCCAGCAAATGGCAAGCCGCGCCCGAGCAGCAAGTCAACCCCCGACAGCAAGCCGCGCCCGAGCAGCAAGCCTTCCCCAAGCAGCAAGCCGCACCGCGAGCCAGCCGCGCCTTCGCCGAACGAGCCCGCCACCACGGCGGTCCCCGTAGAGGACCCGATCCCGTCCATCGCCGCAGGGAAAACCGCCTCGCCGCGGCGCACGAGCCGCGACGGACCCGAGCGCTGGGAGCTCGACCCGGCCGAGTTTCCCACCCTGACGGCGCTCGGCCGCAACCTGACGCATGCGGCCGCAGCGGGCGAGCTCGACCGGGTGGTGGCCCGCGAGCACGAGATCGAGCAGGTGCTGGACATCCTGGCCAAGCGCCACGCCAATAGCCCGCTGGTCATCGGCCCCGCAGGCGTGGGCAAGACCAGCGTGGTGCGGGGGGTGGCGCTGCACTTTGCCAGCGAGAGCTCCGAGGCGCCGCCGCTTCTGATCGAGCTGCCGCTCACCGAGCTACTGGCGGGTACGGGTGCGCGCGGGGCGCTGGCCGAGCGGGTGGCCGCCCTGCGCGCGGAGGTGGCCCAGGCGGCGGGCCGGGTAGTGCTGTTCGTCGACGAGATCCACGAGCTGTTCAGCTCGGGCACGGCCGACGAGCTCTTGGGCGAGATCAAGGCGGGGCTGTCCCGCGGCGAGATGGCGCTCATCGGCGCCACCACCGAGCACTGCTACCGCCGCCACATCGAGAGCGATCCGGTCTGGGCGCGCCGCTTTTCGCTGGTGGAGGTGGCCGAGCCCGAGGAGTCGGACGCCTTCCTGCTGCTGCGCTCCGTGGCCGAGGGCTTGCAGGGGCACCACGGCGTGTCCTACGCCGACGAGGCCATTGCCGTGGCCGTGTCCTGGTCGGTTCGCTACCTGCCAGGGCGGGCCTTGCCCGACAAGGCCGTGGCCATTTTGGATCTGGCGGGCGCGCGGCTGCAGCGCCGTCCCGTGGCCGCGGAGGCCGAGCGCGGGGCTGGCAGACGGGTAGAGCCCGAGCACGTCGCCGAGGTCGTCTCCGAGCTTACCGAGGTGCCCAACGAGCGGCTGCTGCAGACCGATGCCGAGCGCATGCTGCACATGGAGGAGCTGCTGGGCGAGCGGGTGGTCGGTCACGCCGAGGCGCTCGGGCGCATCGCTTCCGTGCTGCGCCGCAATGCAGCCGGCCTACGCGGGCGCCGCCCCATCGGCACGCTGCTGTTCTTGGGTCCGACTGGCGTGGGCAAGACCGAGACGGCCAAGGCCATTGCCGAGGCGCTGTTCCACTCGCCTGACGCCATGACGCGCATCGATATGTCGGAGTACGCCGAGGCGCACACGGTGGCGCGCCTGATCGGCGCCCCGCCCGGCTACGTGGGGCACGAAGCAGGCGGGATCTTAACCGAGGCGGTGCGGCGTCGGCCCTACCAAGTGGTGCTGCTCGACGAGGTGGAAAAGGCGCACCGCGACGTGCTCGAGGCCTTCTTGCAGGTGTTCGACGAGGGGCGGCTGACCGATGGCCGCGGCCGCTCGGTGGACTTCAACAACGCGGTGATCGCGCTCACCTCGAACCTGGGCGCCGAGGAGCTTCGCGAGGCGCAAAGCCGGAGGCCCATCGGCTTTGGCGGAGCCGCGCGCGCGGGCGCCACTGCGGCCGAGCTGCGCGACGTGGCCGTCAAGGCGGCTCGCACGGCGCTGCCGCCCGAGCTCTACAACCGCATCGACGAGGTGATCTACTTCCGAGCCCTCGAGCGCGACGATGTCGAGCAGATCGCCATGATGCTGCTCGGCGGCCTGGCCGATTCGCTGGCCGAGCGCGGGGTCGGTCTCGACATCGATCCGCGAGCCGTCCACGCGCTGATGGAGGCTGGCGGCTACGACGCCGAGCTGGGCGCGCGGCCCATGAAGCGGGCTATCGCGCGGCTCGTCGAGGCGCCGCTGGCCGATCTGATTTTGCAGGGCGACCTCGAGCGCGGCGCCGTGGCCCTCTTGCACCTGGACGACGACGGGCGCATCGCCGTCGACGCCATGCCCGCAGCTCGCGCTCGCTCGGCCTGACGGCCGCCGCATAACCCATCCGAGTCAGCCCGGTCGGCTCTCGAGCGCCTCGCGGTAGCGCTCGCGTCGGTGGGCGTCGCGCAGGACCTCGTAGGTCTCTTCCAGCACCTCCACGATGAGGGCCACGTCCTCGGCGAGATCGGCGGTCGCGGGCGAGAGCAGGCGGTGGGGCTCGAAGGCTCGGCGGAGCGTCAGGTAGGCCTGGCGGATCTCGTGGCTGGTCGCGTTCGGAGACAGGCCGAGCAGCGTGAAGTAGTCGGCCTCGTGGACCAGCTCGAGCCTGGCTCGCACGCGCTGGCGCACGGCTTGGGTGTCGAGCTCGCTCGGGGGCCGCTCGGTAGGCGCAGCGGGTCCTGGGTCGCGTGGGCCCGCGCCGAGGGTCTCGAGCAGGACCAGCGCGTAGAGCACGGGGGCAAAGTCGCGGCCGCCCGCGCCGAGCACCTGGCCCACCGTCGCGTCTTGCGCCGCGCGAACCACGTCCTGCTCCTCTGCGCTCAGGGCCGACTCGGCGAGCAGCGCGCCGTGATCGCCCTTGGTCAGGGCGGCCTCGGGTCCGCCCAGCCGCTCGACGGCCTCATCCGGACCAACCGTTCGGCGCACGATCTCCACGAAGATCTCCACACCAGCGGCGCCGCCGAACACGTTGGGCTCGTCGCGCAGCGCCTCGGGAGGCTCGCGCTCGAGCTCGCATCGGGCTGGGGCCTCGCGCACGGCCTGGCCGATGATCCACTCGCAGTGGGCCCGCAGCACGGGCCAAAGCTCGTCCTTGCCGAGCAAGCCCTGGGCGATGAGGGCTGCGGCCGCGTGCCGACCAGCGCGCGGCAGCCTGTGCGCGCGAGCGGCGCCCATCTCCGCGCTGATGTCGCCGCGGACCATCAGAAAGTCGATGAGCCTCTCGCCCGGCCGCTCGGACGCCGCGGCAACCAGGTCGCCATCGCGCAGCAAGATGCGGCGCAGGCTGGCGTCGGGCTCGGCTGGCGCTGCTTCGGAGCCGACGGCCTCGATGGCGAGCGAGCCCGTGGCGCGGTGCGCGATGGCCATGCCAAGGGCCCGCAGCGGGTCGGCCTGCTGGTGGTAGCGGCTCGAGCCCGGCCCCCAGGCCGTGTCGAGCCCGAGATCGGTCTCGCGGGGCGGCACGCTGGTGGCGCGCCCGGGTGGCGTGCTGCGCAGCTCTGGCGGCAGCAGAGCCGTCTGCTCGTCGGCCGGTGGCTCGGTCGTGGCCAGGGCTCGGGCAGCCGTGGTGATCTCGCTCGCGTCGGACCCGCTTGCCAGCTGCTCCCCCTCCAGCGCGTCGGGCGGAAGCTGCGCCGTCGGGGTGTCCATGCGGCTGTCGGTGGCCGCGCCCGCGCCCGTTCCCGTTCCCGTTGTCGTGCCCGCGCCCGTTCCTGGCGCGGCGGGCAGCTCCTCGTCCTGCCCCAGCAGCTCGTCCACCAGCGCTACCGCGTCGGGCGGCAGCAGCACGGGGCTCGGCTCAGGCGGCTCGGTATCGGCCCGGGGATGGGCTTGCCGCACGCGTCGCGCGGCGTCCTCCATCAACATCGCGATCTCGGGGCTGAGCCGTGCCTTGAGCTTCGGGCTGGCCTCGTGCCCGCCGTCCAGATCGGGCAGGATGGACTCCACCTCGGGCAAGCCAGCAATTACCGGGAATTCGGCCTCGAGCCAGCTGCCAGCCTGCCCTTCGGAGCCGCCGCGGTGGCCGCCTCCCTGGTTCGACGACGAAGAACCCGACACCGTCAATGAGACTTAAGGCGGCTTTTGTGCCGCGTCCATGTAGGATTGCCCATCGTGTCGGAGCTTGTGCGTTCCATCTTCAGGGAGCTGAGCCTGAGCGAGGCCATCCTCGCGGGCGTGCTCTTTGCCTGCGTCATGCTCTGGCCCGTGGCGCCGCGGGTCGGTCAGGTCGTGGCTGGCTGGCTGGGCGGTCGCGGCGCTCGTCGCTGAGCGCCTGGCGCGAGCCCTAGATTTGCGCCGCCCGGTCCGCTTGCGTCGGGCGGGGATGTGGGGCACCGTGGCCCATGCGCTGGCGCGCGCGCTCCATCGCCGTCTTCGCCGTGCTGGCGGCCTTTATTGCAGGCTGGCTCATGTCGAGTCGGCAGGGCCAGCAGGCGAGCGAGCGCGGCGCGCAGGCCGCGGCGGGCGAGGGGGCTGGCGCCAGGTCCGCCCTGGACCTCATCCCGCGCGAGGCCATGCTGGTGGCGACCGTGGACGTAGCTTCCCTGCGCCAGACCGAGCTAGGGCGGCGCTTTTTGGGGCGCCGCCGACGCATCCCTGGGCTGGGACTGGTGCCCGAGCTCTGCGGCTCCGACCCCATGGACCGCGTCAGCGAGCTCGCCGTGGCCGTGCCGAGCGGGAGCGAGGACGCCGACTTCGGGGTGTTTGCCATCGGCTCCTTCGACCCCGACGAGCTGCTTTCCTGTGCGCATCGGATCATCGAGCAGCAGGGCGGGCGAGCCGTGATGAGCCCCGTGGGCGGCTTCCGCCTGCTGCGCGATGCCCGCTGGGGCGCCACCGGGGCCGAGCTCGGGGTGGGCTCGCGTGGAGCCCTGGTGCTGGCCGAGCCGGCCTACGTGCGCGAGAGCATCGACGCGGCCGAGGGGCGAGTGCCTTCGGTCCGCACCCACGAGGGGCATCGGCAGCTGCGGGAGCTGGTCGGCGCGAGCACCGTGGTGCTGAGCGTGGTCTTGACGGCGCACCAGCGCGCCACCTTACTCGACGAGCTCGCCCGCCAGGGGGCACGGCACTCGCCCTTCGCGCGCATCGAGTCGGCGGCGCTCGGCGCGCGACTGCACGGTCCCATGCTGCACCTTCGCGCCGTCATCGCCTGCGATGGCCCAGGGGCCTGTGGCTCGGTGGCCCGCGCCCTCGAGCAAGCGCGTCGCGAGCAGGCCGAGGAGCTCAGCGCACGGCTCTGGGGGCTGGACGCGCTGCTCGACGACGTGGTGATCAGCGCCGCGGCCAGCCGGGTGGACCTGCGGCTCAGCCTCCCGGTGGAGCAGGCACTCGGCTTGCTCGACCACCTCCTCGAGCGATCGCGCCCGCGCCCCCCGATCGAGCCGCCCGCTTCGGCCGCGCCTGCGGAAAGGCCCGATGCGGGCCCGGCTGCGGACGCGCAAGCGGGCTCGCGGTCAAGGCCCCATGGCGGCCGACCCTGATCGACGAGCGGCACGGAAGTAGACGCCTGCCGCTGTACGTTGGAAGCTTGCGAACGGCCTCGTTCGCGCAAGGAAACCGGCTATGTGTGGAATCGTAGGATACATTGGCCCCCGGCTCGCGGCTCCGATCATCGTCGATGGGCTGCGCAAGCTCGAGTACCGCGGCTATGACTCGGCCGGGATCGCAGTGCACGACGGTCAGACCATCGAGGTCGTGCGCGTGCTGGGCAAGCTCCAGCGGCTCAGCGAGGCGCTGGACGGCCGTCCGCTCGAGGGAGCGTTGGGCATCGGCCACACCCGCTGGGCCACTCACGGCCGGCCGAGCGAGGAGAACGCCCACCCCCATGTGGCCGGCTCGGTGGCGGTGGTGCACAACGGCATCATCGAGAACCACCTGGAGCTGCGGCGCGGGCTCGAGGCCGAGGGCGTGCGATTTTCGTCGGACACGGACACCGAGATCATCGCTCACCTGGTCGACCGCGAGCTGGGCGCAGTCGAGGGCTTGTTCGAGGCCGTGCGCCGCGCGCTCGCACAGCTATCGGGCGCCTTTGCCATCGCCGTCTTGCGCCAGCAGGAGCCCGAGGTCATCGTGGTGGCTCGCTATGGCTCGCCGCTGGTAGTGGGCTTGGGCGAAGGGGAGATGCTGTGCGGCAGCGACATCCCCGCCTTGCTGAGCCACACGCGCGACATGGTCTTTTTAGAGGACGGCGACGTGGCCGAGCTACGCCGCGATGGCATGCGCGTCGTCACGGTCGGGGGCCAAGAGGTCGAGCGCGCCAGTCGTCGCATCGACTGGAGCCCAGTCATGGCCGAGCGCGGCGGCTACAAGCACTTCATGCTCAAGGAGATCCACGAGCAGCCCGACGCCGTGGCCGCCACCCTGCGGGGTCGGCTGGATCTGGAGGCGGGCGACGTGCACGAGGCGGACATCGGGCTCGCGAGCGCGGTCGCCACATCCATTCGGCGGGTCTACCTCGTGGCCTGTGGCACCAGCTACCACGCTGCGCTCACGGGTCGGTACTGGCTCGAGGCCATCGCCAAGGTCCCTGCCGTGGTCGAGCTCGGCAGCGAGGTGCGCTACCGCGAGCCGCTGTTCTTCGAGGACGATCTGGTCGTGGCCGTCAGCCAATCCGGCGAGACCTACGACACCATCGGCGCGGTGCAGGCGGCCAAGCAGGCCGGAGCCAAGGTGCTGGCCTTGGCCAACGTGCTCGACAGCGCCATTCCGCGCCTTTCCGACGGCGCGCTCTACACCCACGCGGGCCCCGAGATCGGCGTGGCCTCCACCAAGTGCTACACCGTCCAGCTCGCCGCCCTGCTGATGCTGGCGGTGTACCTGGGTCGCCAGCGCGGCGCGCTCGAGCCGGACCAGGCGCGCGACATCCTTCAAGCGCTGGTCGAGGTGCCCAGCCACATGCACGATCTGTTGGGCGATGCCGACTACGTCCGCACGGTGGCCACCCGCGTGACCCCGGCCGACGACGTCTTGTTCTTGGGCCGCGGCCTGCATTTTCCGACCGCGCTCGAGGGCGCGCTCAAGCTCAAGGAGATCAGCTACGCCCATGCCGAGGGCTACGCGGCGGGCGAGATGAAGCACGGCCCCATCGCCCTCATCGACCACGAGCTGCCCGTGGTGGTCCTGTGTTTGCGCGACAGCGTCTACGAAAAGACCCTGTCCAACATCCAGGAGGTGCGCGCGCGCGACGGTCAGGTCATTGCCGTTGCCAGCAAGGGCGACGAGGCCATGCACGATTTCTCGGACCACATCATCTGGATCCCCGAGGCGCCCGAAGTGGTCTCGCCCCTGCTTACGATCGTGCCGCTGCAGCTTCTGGCCTACTACGTGGCCGATCGCAAAGGCCACGATGTGGATCAGCCGCGCAACCTCGCGAAGACGGTGACGGTGGAGTAGGGCGGGGGAGGGAGCGAGCGCGGGGGCGCGTGCGGGAGCGGGGGCGCGTGTGCGGGCGCGCGTGCGGGTGCGGGGCGCGGGAGGGGGAGGGGACTGGCTACTTTTCCACCGGAAAAAGTTGCCTGTCCCCCGCAACCGAGCGAGGGAGCGGGCG
>CAYTYV010000280.1:0-8782 GCA_964441055.1 uncultured Polyangiaceae bacterium
GAAAGGCGCCGTCCCAGCTTCGACCGTCGCCCGAGGAGGAGACCTGGCCGTCCACGTAGCGCACGCAGTCCAGGCAGCCCTCGACGAGCGTGCAGTTGCCGGAGGCTCGGGGCTGCTCACCCATCTCGGAGGGAAGCAGCTCCAGGTCGCAGCGCTGGCAGGCCCCGTCGCACTTGGAGGTGCAGCAGACGCCATCGACGCAGTACAGCCCGGCATCGCACACCCCGAAGCCGTGGTCGCAAGGCTCCCCCGGTCCCAATCTGCGGATGACCGGCTCGGGGCCGAGCTTGCCCACGCCGCTCGGTCCGCCCGTTTTGGCAGAGCGGCCGTGCTCCTGTCCGCTCTGGATCGCCGACCGGACCGCCTGCTCAGCCGACGGCGCCTCGGGCTCCTCCGAGCCCCCGACGCAACCGGCCAGCGCCACCGTCAGGCAGACCAGCACCCACCACAGACACGCGCCCCGCGCCCTAACCACCACGGCATTCCCTCCGCGTCGCGCAACACCGCCCCGATACTCTGGGCTCAAACGCGAATTTTGCCATGGATCCCGCCCCGGAAGAACCGCGCCGCTCGTCTGGGCCTCGATGGCCCCTAGCCTGGATCCCACAGCCTGCGGATCGGAACGGCGAAGAGCCGGTCTCCGAAGCCTGCAGTGGTCTCGCCGTCATAGAGCACGACACCGCCGACCAGGGGCTTTCCTGCGGCGGACACGAGCTTGCGGAGTCCCCGGAAATCCGCGGCGGTGACCGTGGCGGCGGCCTTTACCTCGACCCCCGCTAGCGTGTGTCTGTCGCGCTCGAGCACCAGATCGACCTCGGCGCCATCCTTGTCCCGGAAGTGGTGGAAACGAATATCACCTTCGAGGCCGCTCGCCTGGCGCTTGAGCTCTTGGACGACGAAGCTCTCGAGCAATGGTCCGAGCGTCGAGCGGTCGCGCCACAGCGCCTCCGCGTTCAGGCCCAGGAGCGCGCAGGCTATGCCGGTGTCGCACAGGTGCAGCTTCGCCGTCTTGACGAGCCGGCGAAGCCGGTTGCTGTGCCATGGGGGGATCCGCTCAAGCAGAAATACCCGCTCGAGCAGGGCAACGTAGTCGCCGATCGTTGGTCGACTCACCTGAAAGGGACCGGCCAGCTCGCTCAAATTGAAGAGCTGCGCAGTGTGCTCTGCCGCCACCTCCAACAACCGTGGCAGAACGTCCAGGGCGCGGATGCGCGCCAGGTCGCGAACGTCGCGCTGCACGAGCGTCTCGATGTAGTTGCGGTACCAGGTGGCGCGGCGGCGTGGGGTCTGACGGATGAGGGCCGCGGGATACCCGCCAGCCACGATACGCTCGGCCAGATCGACCCGAAGCCGCTGCTGCCTGTCCATTCTGAACGTGCCTTCGAACAGCGCGCCCAGAAAGCCGAAGCTCTGACCTGCCAGCTCGTTCTGCGCCATCGGATGAAGGCGCAGGATCTCCATCCTCCCGGCTAGGGAGTCGGCGAGCGTGGGGACGAGGAGCACATTGGCCGAACCGGTCAGCAGGAAGCGTCCTGGGCTGCGATCGCGGTCCACCGTTGTCTTGATGGCCGTGAAGAGCGTTGGCGCGCGTTGGACCTCGTCCAAGATCGCATGTTGGGGCAGCTCGTCCACAAAGCCCACCGGGTCGGCAGTCGCCGCGCCCAGCAGGACCTCATCGTCGAAGTTGAAGTAGGTGTAGCCACGCGGCTCACCCACCATTCGAGCAAGGGTCGTCTTGCCACATTGGCGTGGTCCGTGGATCAGGACCACCGGGTTGTCGCTCAAGG
Source organism: uncultured Polyangiaceae bacterium (assembly GCA_964441055.1). Classification (GTDB taxonomy): domain Bacteria; phylum Myxococcota_A; class Polyangia; order Polyangiales; family Polyangiaceae; genus JACQWT01. Next base: position 1,788 of record CAYTYV010000280.1, read on the forward strand.
CCTTGACGAGGCGCGACTCGACATGTCGGCGATAGAGTCGGCTGGGACCCATGGCGGACGACTGTAAGGTTTGAGCCCGTCCAATTGCAAGGTTTGTTGCCGTCTGATTGAAGGTTTTTGTGTCGACTATTTGAGCTCGCGCAAGTGCCTACGCCCTGCAACGGCGCCCCAGCTGCAACGCTTCGGCTCATCGGGTTGGCGGATACCCTATCGACGCCGTGCCTCGTCACAGTCGGTCGGAGTCGGGGTCGAGCAGGAAGTCCTCGACGTTGAGGCCGCGGAGCTGGCCCGCTTAGAAGCGGTCTCGCCCGATGACGACCACGCGGCCCCAGCGCGCCAGTAACGTCCCGAACGTTGAGCGAGTCGCGCGTGCTGCACCCTCTGTCTTCCCCTTCGACGTGGCCGTCAGTGCTCGCGTCGAGCTGACGCTAGCCGCCCGTGCCGCCCGCGCCAGCGCTGGCGCCACCAGCGCCACCGCTGGCACCCGCGCCGCCTGTGCCGCCAATACCACCAGCGCCGCCGTTGCCGCCTACGGCGCCCGCGCCGCCCGCGCCGCCGCTGCCACCAGCGCCGCCCGCGCCGCCTGTGCCGCACTGCACCTCGAAGGAGCTGCACGCCCAGCTCTGGGCGTCGCAATAGCACTGGTGCTGCATGTAGCTGACGACGCCTGGACTGCAATCACCGTCGACGTAGGTACAGCTGACCAGGCCGAAGCAGTCTCCTTGTTCGGGTCGCTCAGCCGGGCAGTCGCTGGCGGGATCGGCAGTACCGGGACCGCTGCCGCTGTCGCTACCGGTTTCGTCCGAGGAGCAGCCGATCAGACCGTTGAGCGCCACGGCAACCACCAGCAGCGCGGCACACCGAGTGTAGTGGGATCGCTTCATCATAACCTCAGCCGAACGCGTCACTGAGCACGACCCCGTCCTCGATGGGCGCGTCGGCGTGGTCGGGGAAGACCTCGGCGCCCGCGCCAGGCTGGACCCAGTCGCACAACGCCGCGAACACCTGCTCGATGGCCGTAAGCCCCGCGATGTCCTTGCTCGCCTCGTCGTAGAGCGGGATCTCGCCCTCGGGGAAGAGGTCGCCATAGATGCCGCCGCCAATGCTGTCACCGATGACGATGAGGCTGTTGCCGCGGCCATGGTCGGTGCCGTTATCGCCGTTGTCCCGCAGCTGGCGGCCGAACTCGCCCCCGATGACGATCGCGCAGTTGGCATAGGCGTCGGGCATTGCCGTCTGCAGCGCAGAAAACAGGACGTCGAGCCCTTTGCCCGTGCCGAAGATGTCCTCGAGCGCTGGTTCGACGGTGAGCACCTGGCCGCGGTGGCTGTCCCAACCGCTGTACAGTAGCGAGCCGACGCGGAAGTCGAAGATGTCCGAGCAGACGAAGCTGTCGAAGACGTTGCGCATCTGGCGACCGAAGCTCGAGCTGCTGAGCGCGTTGCCGCTTTGGTTGTCGAAAAGTGCCGCGATGGCCTCGGGCAGAGGCTCGGTGGCGAGCCGCTCGGTCACCGCATCGCCGAAAGCGCGTAGCGTGCGTTCGTGTTGAATGAACCGGTAGTAGGGTGAGCTCTCGGGCATCTCCTCGCGCTTGGCGCGGTAGTAGCTCTCGAGGCCGCGACTGAGCACGGCCTGCGAGTCCCGTGCTGCGGGGTTCTCGGCCAACGACTCCGGGCGAAACAGCGCCATGTCGCGCGTGTTGCTCGTGCTGATCACCCGTGAGTTGTCGTGCATTTGGGGATTGGTCGGGTGGGCGCCATTGCAGAAAAGCCGCACGTCGCCATGCATGGACACGACCCGCCCGTCGACCGCCTGCGCCAAGCGGCCGCCCCAGCCATCTCGCGTCAGGTCGTTCGGGCCCGCGGTGCGGTCGCCGCTCTCGAACACGATCTCCGAGTGGTGATGGTCGCGGGTCGTCGACCCTAAGACGTTGTTGATGATGGCGACGTTGCCCGCATCGAACTGCGACTTGAGCCAGCCGCATTTGCCGAGGATCCCAAACGAGTGGCCATCGGCCTCGACCGGCAGGTAGTCGTCCTCCCAGCGCGCTTGCCAGTCCGCCTCGCTCGAGCCGATGGCGTGCGATCGCCAGCGATTGCGCCAGTAGGTTGCGCCGTAGCTCTGTGGATTGGCGCTATAGGGCGGAACGATCAGGTGACGGTAGTCGGGGCCACCGCGGAGCATCAGGAACAGCAACACGCGCTTGTCGTTTATGGGCACGTCGGCGCGTACGCCGCGGAGGAACGACGCCGAGGTAAGAGCGGCGCCCGAAAGCAGCGCGTAGCGGAGAAAATCGCGACGTTTCATGTCAGTTCCCCTCCTGCGCGAAGGCATAGGGCGTGGCGAGGATGAAGTTGATGGCCAGGCCTATCCGTCGGTTGGCGGTCGAACGCTCGTCGGGGTCGGCGCTGTCGAGCGGCACGATGGCAATGCCCGCGTCGGTGTACAGCTCGCGGAGCGTGACGTTGGTCTCGATGTCCGCGGAGCTGTACACGACCTCCGGCCTGTTCTCGTCGACGAAGACCGCGAAGTCGAGCCCGGCGGCGATGAGCGAGTAAACGTGGGCGCGTTCCAGGGTGGAGAAGTTCTTCAGCCCGTCCGCGATGAACCGCTGCCACAGCCACTCGGCGACCTGCTCAACCCGCCGCGTGCCGTCGACGGTGGTCGGGATCACCGTCGCCCAGTCCTTCGTCCACCCCGCCTCGTCGTCGCTGACGCGGCCGTAGGTCCAATACCGCTCGGTGGAGTTGTTGTAGGCCTCGCGAAACACCGCGCCGCTGGCGGCCGCCATGAGGCCGGTCTGACCACCGAAGACGTTGTAGATCGGGCGGAACACGGTGACGCCCTCGCGGCTCACCATGGAGCGCGCGTCGTAGTAGCCCGCGTAGGCCTCGGCGGTGTTGAGCGTCACGCGATTGCTGGCGATGAGGTTTCGGTCGATGCTGCTCCAGTACTTGACGCGCGAGGCATCGTGGAAGGTCGTCGAGATGGCGTAGCTGCGGAGGAAGTCCAGCAGGTTCTCGGTCGACTGGGCGGCCCACGCGGCGCGGATGGACGCGATCTTGTCATCGGTGAGATTGTCGTCGGCGAGCGAGCGAATGATGATTACGGGAAGGTTTTCCGCCGTCTCCGGGTGGTCCATGTTCAGCTCGATGATGCGCGCGATCTTCTCGTGGGCCGTTGGGCCTTCCACCTGGGTATGGTGGATCTCGAGCGCCCCCGGATAGTGCTCCGCGGCGCCGAAGGTCACGACCTCGTCATCGTGCTCGCTGCCTTCCTCGCCCACCCGCTCGATCGTCATGTCGGTAAGCGCCTTGGAGCTGTTTCGAATGGTGGTGACCTCGTGGTATTCGTGGTCGCCCGCGCCCAAGATGCCGAAGTACAATTGGTGGATTTCGCGACCGAAGTCCTCATTGCCTTCGAAGGCGCCATCGACGAAGCGGTTTTCCTTGTGATTGTACTGGGTCGCGACGGCGGCCGACTGCGCCGCGATGGTGAGCGCCTCGGAGTACGGGCGCGCGGCCGCCAACGAGTCCATGATGTCGTCGTAGTAACGAAACACCTGCCAGTTGTTCACGCCCGCGTCTTGGTTCACCGCCAGGTGGTAGTTCGTCTCGAGCAAACCGATCCGCTGGCGAACCGGGTTTGCCCCCGTCCTCGATGCGGCCAGAAACCAGGTGTACGAGGGCGAGCTCCAGCTTTCGACCTCGTAGCGCTCGCGCCGCTCCTCGGGCACGACGGTGCTGCGGTGGGCCCAGTGGTCGGCCAGCGCGCGCAGACCGCCCCCCGGAAGGGCGGCCGCAGAGCCAGCCGGGGGAGTCGGCGAGAGCTTCGGATTGAAGTCGTCGAGGGTGATCATCTCCATTACGGCGAAATGAGGCTCCATGTCCGCCCAGATCCTGATCTGCTGATCGCTGGCGCACCCGCCGAACGCGAAGACGTGGAGCACCTTGCGGACCGCGGTCTGGTCCCAGTCGGCGCCGCTCAGCTCCTCGAACAGGACCGGCCCGCGGACTCGCGGTGCTTCGGCCTCGTCACCGTCACCGCAGGCGCCCGATCCCAGCAGCATCGCCGCCAGAGCCACTGCGCCGAGCGTCCACTTCGTTCTTCGTTTCATCATCACTACCTCTATAGAGCAACAACGGGGGTTAGTGTCAGCTCGCCTTGCGACGGTCGCAACGACACCCTGCCCACGCTTGTGCGGGGAGCGACGAACGGCACCAGCGCCGCGAGCGCAGCCTGCCCTCGCACGGCGGAACGGGACCCAACGCTGGGGTTCCCCGCCCGCCGTGGCGGCCGTCGTTGCATCACGCGATCGCGGTGTCTGTAGTGATGGCGCGCACGTAGGCCCGCTGCTCCACCATCAAATTGATGATAGGCGCGCACCCTACCGTGTCAAGCGGTCTTGGATGCCGCCAACTACGGGGCCTTGACACCGACGGAGCACGATCAACAGCGACGCCAGGCTGCCCTTAGCCTGGCGTCGCTTTGAAGCGTCGGCTCTACAGAGCGTCGGCTCTACTGCTCGGACGGGGGGCCGAACACGCAGCTGTCGGGGTCGCCTTCTTCGGGCTCGATCGGCGGGTCGGTGACCCAGTAGGTGCGCGCGAACATCTCGTCCCAGCACTCGGTGGCGTTCAGCTCGACGTTGCCGAGATCGCCGCCAACGATGACGGCATCGCCGCGGCCGCTGCCGCCTGCCAACCACCGCGAGCGCATGGTCCAGGTCTCGAGCGCCGAGCCGTTGTCCTGCAGGTCCTCGTGGGCGAGGAAGGAGAAGTCGCCCGATTGGTCGGCATTCTCGCGATAGTGGTAGAGCGCGTTGACGGGCTCGGTGGTGTGCTCGCCCTCGAAGTCGTCGAAGTGCGCGTCCAGCACCCAGAAGACGCCGAAGTCGGCATAGGCGAGCTCGATGAGGCCCAGCTCGGGAAGGGAGGGATCGAGGCTGTTACGGGCGTCGAAGTCGAGCGCCATGGTGCCGTGGCCTACGCCAGGCGCGATGGGCGTGTGGGTGCCGAGCATCAGCGGGAGGTAGGTATCGTTCGGCTGGTTCTTGACCTTGCCGAGCAAGGCATAGCGATAGTCGCCACCCCCATCGTCGGTCAGCTCGAACATGAAGGTGATGAGGGACAGCGCTGGCGTGTGGGGGCCCCAGTAGGCGGTGTCGTCGATCACGACCGTGGGCGGAAGGTCGGTGATGTCGTCGACGATGCTCAGCCAGTGGTAGGCCGCGTGATTGACCTCTTGCGAGATGTCGCGCGTGACCAGGTAGAACTCCGCCTGCTGCCCCACCAGCGCCTGGGAGGACTGCCCCGTGCCATCGGCGGGGGACGAGGCCTGCGCGTCGGGCAGCATCGCGCCCGGGAGCTTGATCTGGATGAGGTCCTTGCGCGGCAGGGCCTGCTTGTAGCTGCTGACGTCTTCCTCGCCAGGCGTATCCACCGTGCTGGTGCACGCGGCGCCGAGCAGGCCGAGCAGAGCGGTCAGTCCAAACCAGCGAGTCGTTCGTGCGTTCATGGAGTCCTCCTCATCAGCGTTGGGTCGTCGGGTCGCCGTGCCAGTCGACGCGGCGCTCTCGGTGCGTCCGTCCGTCTCGGCAGCGGCGATACCTCACGGCACTGCAACGGCTGTGCCGCGGCGAGGTCAACGTCGCGAGCGCTTGGGTTTTCAGTAGTTGGAACAGGCGAAGCTGGCCTCGGGGCGAACGGAGCGTCGCCTGCAGGCGATTGCGTCGCCTGCAGGCGACGCGCGCGCGACCGTTGGGCGGGCGCTCGACCACGGACGCGGCAACGACTACCCTGGGGACAGGGCATGGCCGAGCACGACGCTGATGACGGAGGCTCGCCGCGACGGAAGCGCGTCGCGCGGGGCACCACGGCCAAGCGAGACCGGATCGGCTTGGCTCGGGATGCGTCCGGGTCCGCCGCCTCCGTCCCCGCCCCGGAAAGCGACGCGCCCCCGCCGCAAGCCGAGGCCGGCCAGGCTGACCTCGGCCGCTATCAGCTCCTGTTCGAGCTCGCGCGCGGAGGCATGGGGACGGTGTACGTCGGTCGGCTGCGGGCGGCCCATGGCTTCGATCGGCTCGTGGCCATCAAGCTGCTCAGCCGACCCGGGGCGACCGGAGAGGAGGTGGCCGCCTTCCTGGGCGAAGCGCGGCTGAGCGCTCGCATCCATCACCCCAACGTGGTGCAAACCATCGAGCTGGGCGAGCACGACGGGCTGCCGTTTTTGGTGATGGAGCTCGTCGAAGGCGTCTCGCTAGCCCGCTTGCAGAGCCGGCTTCGCAAGGGCGGCGATCGGCTGGACCCGTTCCTGGTCGCCTGGATCGGAGCGCAGGTGGCCACGGGGCTGCACGCGGCCCACGAGCTCGGCGATGTTGACGGCAAGCGCTATGGGCTCGTGCATCGCGACGTCTCGCCCGAGAACGTGCTGCTGTCCTTTGACGGGCGGGTGTGCGTGGCCGACTTCGGCGTGGCCAAGTTCGTCGACCAAGAGCGCGCCACCCGAAGTGGCGTGGTCAAGGGCAAGTTCGCCTACATGTCTCCCGAGCAGACCGAGGCGCAACAGCTCGATCGTCGCTCCGACCTGTTCTCGCTGGGCATCGTGCTGCACGAGTGTCTGACCGGCTGGAGCTTATTCGAGGGGCGCTCGGCCGTGGACACCATCCGCCGTATCTGGTCGGTCCAGCCGCAGGATCCAGCCGCCCAGCGGCCCGAGGTGCCTGCGGGGCTCGGGCCCACCGTCCTGCAATGCCTGGAAAAGGAGCGGGACAGCCGCCAGAGCGATGCCGAGCAGGTGGCCCTCGAGCTCCGCGGCATTCTGCGAGACGCGGGCAAGCTGGTCGACGAGACCGACGTGGCCGCCTTGCTCGCGCGCTGCTTTCCCGGGGCGCGCGAGCGACTGCGAGAGCGGACGCGAAGGGCCATTCGGCAGGCCGAGCAGCAAGGGGCGGCGGCGCTGGCGGACGAGCCCGAGGGGGCGCTCGAGCGAGCGCT
>CAYTYV010000281.1:0-8780 GCA_964441055.1 uncultured Polyangiaceae bacterium
CTTGGGGACCATCGACTGGCCCCAAGACAGGTGAGGGCCAGTCGATGGTCCCCAACGGGCGAGTTCTGCTTACCGCCTGGATGGATTTGACGATGGGGGCTCCGGTCGTCGCTCCGCTCCTTCCTCTGCCCCCAAACCCCCGCAGGAGTCTCTGGAGGACAAACTTGACTCACTATTCCACGAAGCCCTTCTTCAGGGACTCTAGCGGTGGCGGGTAGGCCGTCGGCCGCGCGCGCGGTGGCGCTGTTGGCCGCGCTGGTCGCGGCGACGCCCGCAGCGGCAAAGGGCGAGCTGCGGGGCGAGGTCCAGCGGGTGCTCGAGGCTTGGCGAGCGAGCGGGGCCCGCGTCGTGCGGCTCGAGACGCTGTTCCTCGAGCGCGATCAGAGCCGCGTCGTGGAGCTGCCGCCGCTCGGCACGGGGCGCTTTCCCTGTTTGACGGTGCAGGCCATGGCTGAGCGCGGGCTGTCGTTCGCGCTGGCCGAGAGCGAGCCCGACGCCCAGGCGCGCGACGGCTCAGGCCCAGGGGCGAGCCGCATCGGCCGAGCCGCGGCGGGCCGCGTTGAAAGTCAGCCGAGCTCGGTGGCCGCCGTGGCGGGCCTGGCGCGGCTGTCGCGCTGTGGACACGAGCGCGACGGGCTGCGCAGCGTGCGCCTCGGCATGCGCTCGCCGCGCGGAGCGGTGGAGGTCCTGGTGGCCGCGCATGCGGGCGAGCTAAGCGAGGTGGCGGGGATCGTTCCCGAGCGCGCCGTGGGTCCCGTGCCGCCGCGCGCGGATATCGGACCAGCGCTGCGGCCCGCCCCGCTTGCCGAGCGCCTCGAGCGCGCGATCGGGAGCGCCCGCAGCGACGGCGCGACCGTGGTCGTGCCCGTCCGGACCCCCACTTCCGACGAGGGCTCGGGCAGCTTGACGTTGCGGCTTGGGGACGGCTGCCATCGGCTGGCTGTGCTCGGTGGCGGCGATGGTCGCTTCGACCTCGATGCCGAGCTGCGGCTCGCCTCGGCGGACGAGCCGCTCGGGCAGGACCGCTCCCACGCCCCAGACGCTCGCCTCGAGCTCTGCCTGGGGGAGTCGAGCCAAGTGGAGCTGCGCTTCGTGGGCGCGGGCGGCGGCGCCCCGGTTACGGTGGTCGATGCGCGCTGGCCCCTGCCGAGCGGCTTTTCTGCGGCCTGGGGTCCGCAGACGCGAGCGGGCCTTGGCTGGGCGCTTTTCCGGCACCGGGCGCCACCGCCGCGCTCGCCGCCCGTGCTACAGGTCCTGGGCGGCCCAGGGTCGACCTTTGTGCCCGTCGAGCTGGAGCCGGGCTCGTGCTACCTCGCTGCGATGGCCCAAGTGGGCGGCACGGCCGCGCGGGCCAGCCGATTGGCGGCCACCGTGGGCGGGGTGACGGTCCGCGACGATGTGAACGAGGCACCCCATGCCGCGGCCGTCAGCTTCTGCGCTGGCTCCCATCGCCGCGCGCGCTTGCAGGCGGATTTGCGCGCGCGAGGGGGATGGTGGCATCTGGCGCTGTGGCGCGCCGCGGGGAGGCGCCGATGAGACCGCTTTCGGCTTGGGCGAGCCAGCGGCTGGCCTTGGTCGCAGCTGTCTTGGCCTGCGCGGGCTGCGCGGCCGCACCGAGCCCGGCCTCGCGCTCCGAGCAGCCGGTCGGCTCGGTGCGGGTGATCGACGCAGAGATCGATCCCCGCCAATGGCTGGGTTCTGCCGCCGAGCGCGCCGCCAAGGCGGGGGCAGGCCCGCTCGAGCCCATGGAAGGCCGGATCGCCTCCAACGGCGACCATCTGGGGGGCTTCGTCGAGGTCGATCCACAGGGCTGCCTGCTCGCCCTGGCGCGGCCAGGACCTACCGTCGCGGACGTGGATCTGTTCGCCTTCAGCGACGGCGGTGACATGCTGGCCTCGGACGAGGCACCCGCTGCCGACGCCACCTTGCTGATCTGTCCTCCGCACCCGCGGCGGCTGTACGTGAGCGCCAGGGTGATGGATGGCACGGGCCCGGTGGCCCTGGGGGTGATGCCCGTGCCCGCGGAAAAGGCGGAGGCCGTGGCTCGGGTGCTGGTGGTGCGCGGGCTGCCCGGACAGGACACGGGCAAGCTGGCGGCGTGGCCGGGGCTGGAGCGCACCATCCGTGAGCGGCGGCGAGCGCTGGGCTCGTCCTGGCGGGATCTGCGCAGGGTGGCCCTTCCGCTGATGCCGCAGGCGCCGACCACCTTGTCGGTGCCCATCGAGCCGCGCACCTGCATCGACGCGCTGGTCAGCCCGGGCGAGGAGATCCACTCGCTGGAGATGGTGGTGCTGGGCCCGGATGGCCGCGTTCTGGCGCGCGCGCAGGAGGCAGGACGCGCCCGCGCGGTGGTCTTGTGCTCCGAAGCCGCGCAGACGGTCACGCTGGTGATGCGCCCGCGCGTGGCGAGCGGTCTGGCCGCGGTGGTGGTGGGACGCACGCCCCGAGGCGCGGCCGCCGAGCTCAGTCAGCGCACCTGGGTCGACGCCGCTTCCTCGGTCTGGGCCATGCCCGAGGCGCTGGCCCGCCACCGCCAGGCCATGGACAGCGTCGACCTCGGGGGGGCGGGACGCCTGGTGGCCCAGGGTAGGGCCACGGCCGATGTGCCGACCGCCGTGGCCGTGAGCCTGCCGCAGGGCTGCGCGCGTATCGACGTGGTGGCGGCACGGCCGCTCGGGCCTTTCGAGGCGACGCTGTGGACGGCTGCGGGTGAGCGGCTCTCCACCGCCCGCGGCGGCGCTTCGGCCGCGCTGTTTGCCTGCGGTCGGCGTGGGCGGGCGAGGCTCGAAGTCCGCAGCACCACCTTGCCCGGTCCCTTTGCCGTGCTGCTGCGACAAGCGGGCAGCTCGCCCGAAGCGCTGGCAAACCATCCACGAGCGGCCAGTCGCTTGCTCCGCCGCCTGGACGACGCGGTCGGGCCCGTGGACGCGCAAGCCGCGGCTGCTGCGCAGGTGGTGTCGCTCTCGGCCCAAGCGCGGACGCGCCTGCCGATCCGCGCCCCGAGCCGCTGCGCCGAGGTCATCGCGGCCTTGGAGCAGGCAGATCGAGGCCTCGGGATGCGCCTTGTGGGCGCCGCCGCCGCCGAGGCGACCTCGGCCCGTGGCAGCAGCCTCGCTGCGGGTCGACTGTGCGCGCTTCGGGCGCCGCTACGCGCAGAGGTCGAGCTAGGGCTGGACGCGGGCAGCTCGGCTGGCCTGCTGCTGGTGCGACCGCTCGCCAACGCTCCCCCGGGCGGCACCGAGGCACCACAGGACGAATGAGCGCGCTCTCGAACGGTCGACGCGCCCGAGCGGCGCGCCTATACCCCCCGACATGACCGAGCCGCCCTCCGCCAAGACCGAATCGCTGCTTGCCGAGGCGGGCGAGCGCTACGCCCGCTTCAAGCGCTTTCACTATCACGACCCGCGCCTCGGCCTGTCGCTGGATCTGAGCCGCATGCGGCTCGATGAGGCCGATCTCGGCATGGCCGCTGGAGCGGTGGCAAGCCGCCTCGAACAAGCGCTAGGGCAGATGGGCGAGCTCGAGGCTGGCGCCATCGCCAATCCCGACGAAGGCCGCCAGGTCGGCCACTACTGGCTGCGCGCGCCCGAGCTGGCGCCGTCGCCCTCGATCCGCGGCGAGATCGAGAACACCGTTGCCGAGGTCGAGGAGCTGGCGGGCGGCGTGCACAACGGCGGCATTGCCCCCGAGCGGGCCGAGCGCTTCGAGCACTTGGTGGTCGTCGGCATCGGCGGCTCGGCGCTGGGACCCCAGATGATCGGCCACGCGCTCGGCAGCGCGTCCGACCCGCTTCGCGTCCACTTCCTCGACAACACCGATCCGGACGGCGTCGATCGCTTGCTAGACGAGCTGGGCGAGACGCTGGCAGCGGCGCTGTGCGTGGTGATCTCCAAGTCGGGCGGCACCAAGGAGACGCGCAACGGCATGCTGGAGCTGGAGCGCGCCTATCGGCGCATGGGGCTTCGGTTCGGCCCGCACGCCATGGCCGTCACGGGGCGCTCTAGCGCGCTTGATGCCTTTGCGCGCGATGCGGGCTTCATCACCCGCGTGCCCATGTGGAACTGGGTGGGCGGTCGCACCAGCGTCACCTGCGCGGTGGGGCTATTGCCCGCGGCGCTGCAAGGCCTGGACATCCGCGGGCTGCTCGACGGGGCGCGCCTCATGGACGAGACCACCCGGCGGCCCGAGGTGCGGGCCAACCCCGCGGCCTTGCTGGCCGCGGCCTGGTACGGCGCGGGAAAGGGGCGCGGCGAAAAGGACATGGTGGTGATCCCCTACAAGGACCGCCTGCAGCTTCTGTCGCGCTACCTCCAGCAGCTCGTGATGGAGTCGCTGGGCAAGGGCCTCGACCTAGACGGCGAGCGCGTCGAGCAGGGCATCGCGGTCTACGGCAACAAGGGCTCCACCGACCAGCACGCTTATCTGCAGCAGCTGCTCGACGGTCTGGACAACGCCTTCGTGACGCTCATCGAGGTGCTGCGGGACCGTCCCCCGGGTCGCGAGGCCATCGAGGTCGAGCCCGGGGTGACGACCGGAGACTATCTGTCGGGCTTCTTGCAGGGCACCCGCCAAGCCCTGAGCGAAAAGGGGCGGGAGTCGCTGACGCTGACCGTGGCGGAGGTCGATGCGCGGTCGGTGGGCGCCCTCATCGCGCTCTACGAGCGAGCGGTGGGGCTGTACGCCTCGCTGGTGAACATCAACGCCTACCACCAGCCTGCCGTTGAGGCGGGCAAGCGCGCCGCCAGCGAGGTGCTCGAGCTGCAGCGGCAGCTCGTCAAAGCGCTGCGGGCGCGCCCGGGACAGGCCCTGTCGGTCGAGCAGCTCGCTTGCGAGATCGAAAGCGACGATGTCGAGGCGGTCTTCTGGGTCATGCGGCATCTGGGCGCCAACCCCGACCGAGGGGTGCGCCGCGTCGTGGCAGACGAGGCGTCGTTGTGGGAGGCTCGTTTCGAGTGGGCGGGCGCCGAACGCGAGGAGCCGGTTGAGGGTTGACGGCTGGCGCTCGAGGCCGTGCGGCACGAGCTGGCGTGCGCTCGGCACCCTGACGTGCTAGCACCCTGCTGCACAAGGAGTAGCACCATGGGCAAGGCACTACATCGATCATTCCTGCTTCTTTTGGGCCTGCTCGTTCTGGGCCTCGGGGCCATCCCGGCCTGTCAGGACGACGCGGACGACGACGATGACGGCACCAGCACGGGTACGGTCACGGGCACGGGCACGGGCACGGGCTCAGGCACGGGCACGGGCACGGGCTCGGGTACGGGCACGGGCACGGGCGCTGGAAGCCCCAGCGGCTCGGCCACGGGCACGGTCACGGGCTCGGGTACGGGCACGGGCACGGGCACGGGCACGGGCGGTGGCGGCGGCTCGGGCGGCGGCTCGGGCTCGTGTTGGCAGACCCCCGATACGGCCACGACGGACACGGTGTTGATCACCGAGGTCGTGGTCATGCCGACCGACGGCGAGTTCATCGAGATCTACAACGGTACCGGGGCGGACGTGGATCTGTCCGACTACTACGTCACCGACGGCACTCACCAAGGCTCGAGCACGTACTATTACAACATCGTTACCGACGGGGACCTGCCTGCTGGCGGTGGAACGTACTACGACTTCCACGCCCGCTTCCCCGCAGGTGCGACCATCGGGCACGGCGAGTACCAGATCATCGCGCTTGATGGGTCCGACAACTTCTACGCCACGTACGGCTGCGTTCCGACCTACGAGCTGTACGAAGACGCGGGCTCGCCAGATGCCGTTCCGGACATGCTCGAGGCCTTCTCGGGATCGATCAATCCCGCTGAAGCGACCCTGACGAACGACGGCGAGACGGTGGTCCTGTACTACTGGGACGGAGCCACCGATCTGGTCGGGGACGTGGACTACCTCTGCTGGGGCACGGGCGTGGAAAGCTCCTATGGCGTCGACAAGAGCGGTGTGTCCAGGGACGGCCCGGACGGCGACGACGTGGAATCGGACTATGAGGACGAGACCGCGACCGACTCGCAGGAGGCGGTCGGCTCGGCCGCGCACGCCGTGGGCAACTCCTTCAGCCGCGTCAGCTACGACGAGGGCACGGAGGCCGACTCCGGCGGCAATGGCATCACGGGTCACGACGAGACCTCGGAGAACCTCGAGACCACCTTCGACGAGCTCACCGCCTCGCCAGGCGGACCAGCGTCCTGACAGGGGCTAGCTAGGGGCGGCCCCCAACCCGGGGGCCGCTAGGCCCGCCGTCGGCACGGCCTGTTGGGCACGCGCGTCCCGCACGACGTGCGGCAGCTACTCGACGTGCGGAATCTGCACGCCTTTCTAGCCCTCGTTCGGCACGATGGTGGAGCGGAGCTCGCGGAGCCGTTCGACCGCGCGCGTCCAGGCGTCGCGATTGGCAAAGCCGTAGCGCTTGTTCTGGTGAACCACCGTGTAGGGGTAGCCCGACAGGCCGCAGAAGATGGTCTCGAAGACGTTCTTGATGTGGTCGTCGTAGACGTAGAAGCCGCCCTGGGCCGAGGGCTCCACGCTCAGCTCGACGAGCTGTCGCTCGAGCATGGTCTGGTTGATGACCCAGTCGCCGTGCTCGACGCCCTTGGAGGCGACGTCGGGAAAGTCCTGCCAGAGAAAGTCGGGTGCGCCTTCCCAGCCCGCCTCGTCGGCCACGGGGCAGTAGGCCTCGGGACGGCCGTCGTCGCCCCGCCGAAGCAGGTACTCCAGGGCGGCCTTGCCGAAGCGGGCCTTTAGATCGACGCGCCAGCGCTCTACCGGATGGTCGGGGCGGTGGTCGAGCTTTGCCGAATCGATCTCGGTGACGACGCCGTTCCAGACCTCGGCCTTCATGTCGGTGTCGGCGCAGATGCTCTGGCCCTGGCGCAGCGCCACGCCGAGCAAGCTCTGGAACTGGGCCGGGTCGTCGCGCTTCATCTCGTGGCTCAGGGTGACCTTCAGGGGACGGCGGAGCGGCACGTGCACGGTCTCGTCGGGCAGCTCGACAGGCTGGTAGCGGCCCGAGCCCGCCTCGCGGTCGTAGCGGTAGAGCCGCGCTTCGATGCGCCGCTTGGTGCGGTCGAGGTAGACCCGGTAGATCTCGCGCTTGGCAGCGTCCTTTACGTGGGTGCCGAGGTAGCTCCGCGGCTCGTCGGCCTCGGCGCGCAGATCGATGCGGATGCTCATGCGTTGGCGGCTGGGGTAGCCCGTTCGCTCGTCGAAGCTCTCTTCGAGAATCTCGGCCGTGAGCAGCCCGCCCGAGACGTCCACCAAGCTGTAGTCGCCCTCGACCGTCTTGAGGTAGCGAGGGTTGGGGGCAAAGGTCAGCGCATCGGGGTCGGCGCGGTAGCGGAAGAACATCGTGGCCGGGTCGAGCTCGACGCCGTCGACGGTGACGGCCTTCACGCGGAAGGCGTCCTGGCGTCCTTGCAGGGGCCAGCGGAAGCTGCCGCCCGGCTCCTTGCCTTGGAACTGGAGCCGGTCGGGTAGGCTGTCGTTGCGCGCGCCGCCGAAGCGGTGGATCCCCCGCTGGATGACGCCGCTGCCGTCGGCGCGCAGGTAGACCGAGCCGAGCTCCATCGAGCTGGCGACCATCTCGAGCAACAGCTTGCGGTCGTAGGTGGCAGTGGCGGCCGTGTCCGAGCGGAACTCGGTGACCCAGGGGTCGTCGCCCAGGGTTACCCCGAGCGCCTCCATGACCGCCTTGATGTCGCAGTGGCCCGCCCACTCGACCCAGCCGATGGGCTCGTCCTGCACGTAGCCGTTGCCGTCCCAGTCGAAGCGGATGCCCGGACGCAGCTCGGGGCTGCCGGGTGCCCGGCTAAAGGTGAGCTCCTCGGCCTCGACCGCGACCGTGCGGAGCTGGGCCTCGTCTACCTGGATGGACTTGCCGTCGGCGTTCAGCCGAAAGCCGCCCTTGCCATCGCGGTAGATCCACGCGCCTGCATGCTCGTGCTGGGCGCTGGGCTCGATGCGCAACAGCTGATAGCGCGGTATGAGCGAGCCCTGGCTCGTCGGATCCTCGGAGACCACGCGGCGGCTTTGTCTCTCGATGAGCATGCCGCCGAGAGTGCGCTCGATGTCGGTTTCGACGATGCCGTCGTGGGCGTACTTGCGGCGCATCAGGAAGTCCAGGTGGCGGCGTGCCTGGCGGCGCTGACGGCGCACCGACTCCTGCTGGTGGCCGTCGAGCAGCTCGAGCGCTGCCGAGCCCTCCGCGGGCAGGCTCTGCAGGATCTGCTCGAGGTAGTGCACGAAGGGATTGTCGTCACCGTAGCTGTGATAGGTCTGGGTGTCGGCGTCGTCGAAGCGGATGCGGCCCGCGTAGGCTTCGTCCTCGAGGCGGCGCAGCGAGCGCATCGAGCGTGCGCGCGCCGCGGACGGCAAGGTCCCGTCCTCGAGCCAGGCGAGCAGGCGGGCCTCGAGCGCCGCGAAGAAGCGGGCCGTGCGCTGGACGCGGATGCTGTTCTGCCAGTAGTGCTTGCTGCCCTCGGGCGCGCCCTCGCTCGGCAGAGTGCCGATGCCCTCGCGGGCGCGCTCGTAGGCCTCGCGCAGCCAACCGTCCACGGTCTCGGCCGAGACGGGCGGCGCGCCGAGTGGCTCGGGCTGCCAGTCGTCCGGATCGACCGCGGGCGGCGTCTTGACGCGCAACCGCGGGTGGGCGCGAGCGTCGCCCTCGGCTTGCTCGAACAAGCTCATGTGGGTGCGCCCGCCAGGGATGATGGTGCGATGGCGGACCTCCTTGATCCGCACGCCCTCGAACCAGGGCTCCTCAGCAGCGCGGGCAAAGCGCCGCCAGC
>CAYTYV010000282.1:0-8766 GCA_964441055.1 uncultured Polyangiaceae bacterium
GGCGATGCCCTGGTCCGCACGCTGCGCTTTGTCGGTCATCGCGTGATCGGCGACAACCACCTGGGCGACTGGGGCACCCAGTTCGGCCTGCTGCTGGTGGGCATGCGCGAGTGGGGCTCGGAGCAGGCCTTGGACGAGCGTCCCATCGTCGAGCTCGAGCGGGTCTACAAGCTCGCCAGCGAGCGCGCCAAGGACGACCAGGGCTTTGCCCAACAAGCGCGCGACGAGCTCGCCAAGCTGCAGGGCGGTGACGAAAAGAGCCGCGCGCTGTGGCAGCGCTTCGTGGCGGCCAGCAGGCAGGCCCTGGACGCCGTCTACCAGCGGCTGGACGTCCGCTTCGATAAGTGGCTGGGCGAGAGCGCCTATCAGTCCATGCTGCCTGGGGTCGTCG
This sequence comes from uncultured Polyangiaceae bacterium, assembly GCA_964441055.1. Lineage (GTDB taxonomy): Bacteria > Myxococcota_A > Polyangia > Polyangiales > Polyangiaceae > JACQWT01. The sequence continues at coordinate 392 of CAYTYV010000282.1, forward strand.
GCGAGCTCGTCAAGGCGGGCATCGCTCGGCAGGATCAGGGCGCGGTGTGCATCTTTTGGTCCGAGCTCGAGCAGGCTCCCGCCGAGCTCCGAAAGCAGAAGGATCCGTTCATTGTGCGCAAGAGGGACGGGGCCTTCCTGTACGCCACCACCGATCTCGCCACCGTGCTCTATCGCCGCGACCAGCTGCGGGCCGACCGCGCCGTCTACGTGGTGGATGCGCGCCAGGCGCTGCATTTCAAGCAGCTGTTCGCCGCGGCCCGGCTCCTCGACGTCCGCCTGCAGCTCGACCACGTGGGCTTCGGCGTGGTGCTGGGGCCCGACGGCCGGCCGCTGCGTACCCGCGACGCTTCGGGCAAGGCGGTGACGCTCGCGGCGCTGCTCGACGAGGCCGAGCAGCGGGCCGAGGCGCGCATGCGCGAGGAGGCCCTGGATGTGCCCGCCGCGGAGGTCGCCCAGGTGGCGCGGGTGGTGGGCATCGGGGCCGTGAAGTACGCCGATCTGCGGCAGAACCGCACGAGCGACTACCGCTTCGACTGGGACAAGATGATCTCCTTCCGCGGCAATGCCGGTCCGACCATCCAGTACGCCTATGCGCGCACCCGCAGCATCCTGCGCAAGGGCGGGCTCGATCCGCAGTCCTGCCGCGGGCCCGTGCAGCTGGGCGAGCCTGCCGAAGCGGCCCTGGCCCGGCAGCTATTGCGCTTCGGCGAGGTCGTGCACCAGACGGCCGAGGCCTGCTCGCCGCATCTGGTGACCGACCACCTCTACGGGCTGGCCCGCGCCTTCAGCGCGTTCTACGAGAGCTGCCCGGTGCTCAAGGCGACCGAGCCGACGCGCCAGAGCCGCCTCGGCCTGGTCGAGCTCACCGGTCGGCAGCTTCGCCGCGGGCTCGGCCTGCTGGGCATCGAGGTGGTGGAGCGGATGTAGGGGATCGCCCACTACGGCGCACCTCCGCGGCAGTTTTCAGCTACCATGTCGTAGGGGGCAGCCCCGCGGCAACCCGCCCGATGGGCAGCACCTGGGAGGACCTATGCTCGTTGCTCGACCTTGGCATGGCCTAGCAAGCGGCGCGTTGACAGTGGTCGTTTCGGCCTTTGCTGCGGCGCCCGTCCAAGCGCAGGAGACGGTACCGGGTACGGAGCTGCCGCGCCGCACCTGGGTCGGCAGCGAATCGCGGCCGCCAGCTGCGGACGAGCCGCCCTTGCCCGCTGGAGCGAGTCCGGCCGCGGCTGCCGAGCCAGGTGCGCAGGTCGAGGCCGAGCCGGTTCGGGCGCATCCCGCGGGGGGGCAGGTAGCCCCCGGGCATTTCCACGCGGGCGCCGAGGGCGCGTTCGGATCCTACGGCCCGTACTACCCCGCTCCGCCTCCGCCTCCGCCTCCGCCTCCGGATCCGTGGTGGCCGGATCCGTGGTGGGCCGAGGGCGAGATCGATCCGGGCTACCATCGCCACGATGGCCTGTTCTTGCGGCTCTTGCTGGGCATTGGCGTGGGCGGCTACCTGGGCGCGGGTCAAGCCTTTGGCGACCGCGACCCCATGGAGCTGGCGCCCGCGGGCATGGGCTCGGTGGCGCTGGGCGGTGAGGTGTCGACCAACCTGCTGGCCTATGGCGAGCTCTGGGGCCACGCCCATTTCGGCTACGGGCTGAGCCACCGCCGCGACGAGACGGACGAGGCCGACTACTTCGGCCTGGGCAGCATGGCCCTGGGCCTGAGCTACTACTTCATGCCTGCCAACGTCTACGTGGCCGCGTCGGTGGGGCCGGCCTGGAGCGTGGTGGGGCGGGTGGTCGACGTCTACGTGGCGGCCGGTCGCCGTCACTCATACGAGCAGTGGATCGAGGAGAGCGAGACCGGCTGGGGGCTGGGCGCCACGCTGGGCGTCGGCAAGGAGTGGTGGGTGAGCGACGACTGGGGCCTGGGCGTTGGGGCGCGGGGCCAGTTCGGCTACACCATGAGCCGCTCGCTGACAGTGCGCTCGGGCGGCACCATGCTGGTGCTGTCGACGACCTGCAACTGAGCCGTCCGCTCTGCCGCACAGCTGTTCCTGCCCTTGGTCTCCCCGATGCCGCCCGTGCGAAGCTCCCTTGTCTCGCTGCTCGGCCTGATGACCTGGAGCTGCACTGCCGACGAGACGGCGGCGCCTCCCGGAGCATCCGCAGCCCCTGGAGGCTGGCACCCCGGCGTGCCGCTGAGGACGGCGCGCGAGCCAGGCCCTCGCGGCTATCTCGACCGACGCGGGATCATCCACGCGCACACGGTCTACTCGCACGACGCCTGCGACGACGAGCCGCGCGACGAGGCTACGGGCGCCATCAACGAGCCCTGCTTCGAGGACTTCCGCGCGGGCATGTGCACCACTTTGCAGGACTTCGTGATGCTGACCGATCACGGCGACTCCTTTGCCCGGACCGAGTTTCCCGAGGTGCTGCTCTACCGCGCCGATCGCGGCGACGAGCTCATCGAGCGGGCAGCCGGGCCCGTGGCCAACCGCGCCGCCTGCCCGGACGACGAGCCGGTGCTGCTATTGGCGGGCACCGAGACGGAGACCATGCCCGTGGGCCTGGAGGGCCACGTGGCCGATACCGTGGCCGAGCGCGACGCGCTGTACGGCGAGGCGAGCGCCGAGGCCATCGCGGCCTTCAAGGCGGCGGGCGCCGTCGCCCTGGTGCAGCACACCGAGACCTGGTCCGTCGAGCAGCTCACCGACCTGCCGCTGGACGGCTTCGAGATGTACAACTTGCACGCCAATCTATACCTGGGCATGGCGGGCATGGTGCGGCTCATGGCCGATCTCAACGACCCCGCGCGGCTTCCCCACCCAGACCTCATCCTGCTGGCCATCGTAAACGAGGACCCGGCCTACCTCGGCCGATGGGGCAGCGTGCTGGCGGCAGGTGAGCGCCGCGTGACCGTCATGGCCACCGATTGCCATCGCAACACCTTTCCCTACGAGCTGCCCGACGGCGAGCGCATCGACGGCTATCGACGCATGATGTCTTGGTTTTCCAATCACCTGCTGGTCGAGCCCGGCTCGGCGAGCTCTTTCGACGATCGCGATCTGAAGGACGCCCTGCGCGCGGGCAGGCTCTACGGCAGCTTCGACGTGATGGGCTATCCCCAGGGCTTCGACTACCACGCGCGGTCTGCGGCCGAGATCCACGAGATGGGCGCGGCCGTGTCGCTGTCGGACGGCGTCGAGCTTGTCGCCACTCTCCCCGAGGTGGCCGAGCTCGATGAGTCGGCCACGGCGCCCGAGATCACGTTGCGCCTATTGCGCGCCCGCCCCGACGGCTGGGACCTGGTGACCGAGACCGACGAGGATCTGAGCTACGCGGTGACCGAGCCGGGGGCCTACCGCGTGGAGGTGCGCATGCGACCGCTTCACCTGCTGCCCTATCTCGCGAGCTACGCCGATCTGGCCGAGCAGGACTACGTATGGATTTATTCGAATCCGGTATACGTAGACGATTGATCGCGCTTTGCGTCGTCCTCCTGGCGGTGGCGAGCTGCGCGACGAGCCCGGAGGGCGACCGCAGTGCGGCCGAACCGCCCCACGCCGTGGCGGTGAGCGGCGCGGGCGAAGGCGGCTCGTCGTTTTGCGACGTGGATCCAGCGCTCGACGCCGAGGAGCCCGCCATCGCTCCCGAGCGAGAGGTGGCGGTCTCGGCGGAGACGGGCGTCGCGTCGTGGAGGCTCACCACGGCTGGTGTCTACGGGGGGGCCGAGCTCAACTACCCGATGAACGGCAACGCCTTTTCCCGGGATGGTCGCTGGGTGATGGCGTGGGCCCGCGCGCGTACGGAGGGCCATACCGACCACCTGCTGCTGAGCACCGACGGTGCCACCGAGAGCGATCTGCGCGACGCTCGGTTCTGGCCCTTCGGCGTCAATCCCACCAATGCCCACGGCTCGTGGGCCCGGGACTCGCAATCCTACTACCCGGGCAACTACCTGCTAGAGCTCGACATCCACGAGGAGCTGACCCGTCGGCTATGGGACGAAACCGATCCGAGCATGACGAGCTTCGCCGAGGCGTTCTACGGCGCGGATCTCAGCCCCGACGGTCAGTATCTGCTGGGAAACCCGTCCGAGGATCGGGATGGCCAGCACGAGACCTGCCAGGACCGGCAAGACGACGGGGACATCGTGACCTGCGCCAACTTCAGGTTGCGGTTGTTCGACGTGGCCACGCAGGACTACTGGGAAGCGCGGATCCCGTTCAAGGCCGAGAACCTCCAACCGCAGCAGGTCGGCGAGGACATCCTCTCCGTGGACAATACCCTGGGTTGGCTGGGCAACGACTACGTCTACTACATCACCCAGCGGGTCTTGTCGTGCGGGGGGGAGTACCAGGCCTACTGCAACGATTACTGCGCGTGGTGCGCCAACGACCCGAGCTGCGCCGCCGCCTATCTGCTCGCAGACGGCACGCTCTTTCGCAAAGAGTCCTTTGCGCTGCTCGAGGTCGACCGAGACGGTCACCAGCTCGAGCACGTCGGCTACCTCGAGGTCGACATCCCCCAAGCGCACTGCAATCGCGCCGTGATGGGCCGTCTCAGTCACCTGGAGGTTAGCCCGGAGGCGTACTACTTCGGTCCGAGCGCCCATGCTGAGCGCGGCCTGCTCGCGGGCTACGACTACTTCTACGGGGTGGCCAACTCGCGCGTCTTCGAGCTGGGCCACCAGGCTCGTCGGTATCGCTCCGTCTACGGCCATACGGTCGACGACTTCGACGTGGCCGAGCCCTATTGGGTCGAGAAGTACGAGAGTCCCACCGAGGTATACCCCTATCGGCCCTCGGGCTCGCACTCGGCGCTGCATCCGACCGAGCCGAGCACCTGGTTGGCGATCCACAATGACCGCGAGCAGGGCAGAGCCGCGCTGTTCGACCTCGAGCAAAGCAGTCAGAGCTACTTCTATCGGCACACGCCCGTCGAGCTCTATCAGGAGCTCGGCCAGATCATCGAGGGCGTGTTTCTCGGCAGCAATCCGCGATCGCTGAGTGGGAAGCCGTTCAAGTACCCGTGCCTGTCCTTGGCGGAACGCGACGATTACTATCGGCTATCTATCTACTACATCGAAAACAGCGGCAGGCCCTATGCGCACTGGAGCCCCGACGGGACCAAGGTGGCGGTCCAGACCTTTTCGAGCCACATCGACGAGCCCGAGGCGGTGCTCGACAACCTTCGACAAGTTGGCCACGTGCTCATTCGCGGCGGCGAGGGCGCCTTCGGTGGGGGGGGAGGCGGCCACGGCGGTGGCGGACATGGCGGGACGGCGCACGGCGGCGGAGGCCACGGTGGCGCGGGCGGTCCCCCCTACGTGTATCTCAGTCCGAACGCGCTGCTGAAAGAGTCGCTCGAGACGCTGCTGGCAAGCGAGCACACCACCGTGGGCGCGAGCTACTTCGAGATCGCCCAAGCGGACTTCGACACCCTGCCCCTGCCGCTGAGCTTCGAGCAGATGCAGGAGCAATTGCTCGATGAGCGGTCGGCCATCATGACCGCCATGTACGGCGAGGCCATCTGGGACCCGGCCGTTTGGCTGGCGGTCTATCGGCGCCCCGATCCACCTACGGAGCTGGCCTATGCCGAAGGCATGCTCCGCTGGCAGCCCGCCGCCCACCACAACGAGATCGAGGGCTACGAGATCTACGTCTTCGACGCCGAGCAGGGCTGCGCCGCTCGGCCGCCGATCGTCCACGCCGAGCGCATTACTCATCTGCGGGCCGAGGGCGCGACGGGACAGCTGGCGGCGGACGCCACGACCATCGAGGTGGACTCGACGGAGGGGTTTCCGCCCGAGGGCTACCTCGAGATCGAGGCGCCAAGCCCGATCCGCGATAGCGAGATCGTCGCCTACGCGTCGAAGACCGACACGAGCTTCGAGAGCTGCACGCGAGGCGCCGACGGCTCAAGTCCGTCGGTTCACTGGAACGATGCGCTGGTGTGGAGCAGCACGGCGCATCACGGCGTCTTCGTGGGAGAGCTGCCCCCCGGAAGCTCGGTGGCCGTGCGCGCGATGGAGTGGTCGGGGCTCAAGAGCGAGCTTTCGGAGCCGCTGGGCATCTCCGTCTCGGGCGAAGGTGGTGGCGGCGCAGGCGGCGGTGACGGTGGCGACGGGGGCGCGGCAGCGGGTGGTGGCGGTAGCTCTGGCGGCTCCTTTCCCGAAGGCCCAGGGCGGGCAGAACCCCCGGCCGACGGCTGCGACTGCCGCGTGCGCCCTAGCGACTCGGTCCAGTCGCTGCGGGGCATGGCGGTGCTGCTGCTGGGCCTTTGCGGGGGGGCGCGCCGACGGCGGCGCCATCGCGCAAAGGCGATGCATGGGCCGGGCCGGGGCTCGTCCGTGCGTGCCGTGCTGTAAGCAAAGCCGATGCGCCGCGTTGAGCAGGCGAGCCCCGCCGTCTTGTCTTGCCCCCAAGGCCCTGTTAGAGGTCGCGAAACCGGCCATCTTGCTTCGACAAGGAGATCTTCATGTCTGTCAAGAGGCGACTGCACAGCTCTGCTATAGGCGCATCCGCGCTGGCCCTATTGCTCACTGGCTGTGGGGCGGGCGCGCTGCGGCAATCCGTGACTGGCGACGACTGCGCGCCTGGCGACGTCCGCTGCCTGATGGCGGGCTTGGGCGCGCCGCTGGCGGTGGGCGCGACTGCCAGGCCCACGGTCAATACGCGACTGCGCGGCAGCGGCACTCCCTCGCTCAGCCTGGTGTCCGCCTCGCCCAGCGTGATGGTCGCCCACGAGCACACCATCACGGGGGTGAGCCCGGGGGTGTCGGCCATGATGATGGCCATGAAGGATGGCGCGGTCATCGACTTCGTCCACGTCTGGGTGGAGGCGGCCACGCGCCTGCAGCTCCATCGGTTGGCGGCCGATGGCAGCGACCTCGGCGAGATCACCGACGTGGTGGAGCTGGTCGAGGGCGAGGACATCCGCATCGCGCCGCGGCCCTACGCGGGCGCTCAGCGGTTGATGGGAGAGGGGCCGGCCGCCTGGCGCGTGGACCCGCCGCTCGCCGCGGTCCTGCGCGACGGCACCCCGGGCAGGCGGCGGCTGGTGGCCCGCACCCCGGGCGCGGCCACCGTGACCATCGACAGCCTGGGGCTGAAGTCGACCTTGCAGATCGTCGTCCACGAATCGGGCCGCGCGGCGAAGGTGCTGGCTGCTCAGCCGGCCGCTCCGGAATCCGAGGCGGGGCCGGCCGAGGAAGCGGATGCTGCGGCGGATGAGGAGGTGAAGCGATGAAGTGCCTATCGTACCTCGCGGCACTGGCCATGGCCTGCGCTTGCGCGGGCTGTTACCCGCTACGGGCGGTGAGCTCGGGTCCTCCGAACACCCAGGCCGAGTTCAATATCGTAACCAACGACGTCGTCCTGACCAAGGGAGTGGCGCTGGCCATCGCCTGCCACGACGTGTGGTGGGGTGGCCCCTGCGAGAATCTTCGCGTCTCCAGCGATGACCCGAGCATTGCCACGGTGGCCTTCGTACACCTGGACAAATACCGCAGCCCGGGCGGCTACGTGTACTCCGAAGGCTATCAGCAGCATCACCAGCGGGCGGTCTTTGTGGTGGCGGGCGTCTCGCCAGGCCGGACGCTGGTCCGGGTGGGCGGCGACGATGCCGACGAAGTGCTCGCCGTCACCGTGAGCGAGTAGGCGGCCGCCGCGCCTGGCTCGTGCACAAAGCAGCGCTCAGTAGCGCCAACCGATCAGGTTCCAATACCCGAGCCAGGGCACGAATGCCCAGGCGGCCGCGGTGGCGAGGGCCAGCTGGATGCGTCGCCCCAGCGGCTCACGGCCTCTGGTCCAGGCTCGAACGGTGAGCGCGGCTACGACCGCAGCCCATAGGACCGCGAGGTTGGGGATCGCGAGCAGCAGCGCGAGCCAGCCGGGCAGACCATGGGCGAGCTCGCGGCCGAGCCGTGGCCAGGCCAAAGCCACGATGGCGATGAACGCCAGGTTCAGCGTACTGCCCAGGAACACCGCGCTGCGGGACAGCTGCTCGGGCGCTCTCGGGGACGGCCGCTTCGCGCGGCGGCGCTGGCGCAGCATCTCGACGGGCCCGTACAGGCCGCTCCCCAGAAACAAGCCCGCACACAGGGCCAGCCAAGCGCGCTGCCACGGGCGCGTCTCCCACCATGGCTGTCGCTCGTAGGCGCGGCGTTGAACGAATAGGTGAGCAATGCGGCCGTGGTCGTCGGCCCCGAATGCGATGGGACCGCTCGTGCCGCTCGCGCTTTTGAACAAAAGCGGCCGGGCTTCGACGAAGCGCTCGCCCGCAACGGTCAGGCTGCCGTCGTCGTTGTCCACGACCTGAAGCATGCGGCCGCGGGGAAGCACGAGCGTCTCCAGGGAGCGGCGGGCGTGTGGAAGGT
>CAYTYV010000283.1:0-8741 GCA_964441055.1 uncultured Polyangiaceae bacterium
TACTACGGCCGGGCAGGGGAGCCAAATAGCGCAACGCGACGAGCTCCACGCACAGAACTCGCCGCTGCTGCGGATCGCCTTGCCCTAACCGTCGTACGAGCAGCGCGTCGAACGCGACGGTCGACGGCCGAACACTGCAAGGACCCGTTGTCCCGGAAAGACCTTCGCGGGGGTTTGGGGGCAGAGGAAGGCGCGGAGCGCCGCCCGGAGCCCCCAACGTCAAATCAATCCAAGCGGCGGACAGAACTCGGCCTTTGCGCCTATCGCCGTGCCCTCACCGTGGTCTGGGGCACGGCGATAGGCGCAAAGGCCGCTCGGCGAACGACGCTACGTCTCGGCCTTCATCTCGTCGGCGACCAGGGCCAACAGCTCCGTCGCCAGCGCGATGACGTCCTCGTGGTCGATGCCCCCATGGCGCAGCTCTCGGTAGATCGACTTTGCGAGAATCCGCGTGCTGCGCGGATCGCTGCCCTGACCGAGCGGCGAGGTCACGGGTCGTGCGGACGAATGCGGCTGCTCTGCCGCGATGTCGATGCTTTGCTGTGCTAGCGCCGAATGCACTGATTGCCTCCACCTTCCGAGCGTCGACTTGGACCCTCGGCGGGTGCAGATGGCTCATCTACGAGTTGAGTCACCTGCGTGGATCCGGCTTGTATGCTATTGTCGTGCCAGGTTGCTTGCCAAGAAAATCGCATACTTGCCTGGGCTAGCGCGAAATGGCCTACACATCTGGCCCTGCGGGATGCATCAAGGTTTTCGCGCTGAGCTCCACCTGGCCGGCCATTGGTCGATGACCCGCGGGCCTCGTTCCGGCGAGGGGTCGGCCCTCGCGAGGGAGGGCTAGCGCTCGTCGGCGTCGACACCGAGCTGAGGGATGTCCGCCTCCCAGAAGGATCGGCTGGCCGGATCGAAGACGAAGGCTCGAGCGGCGGACAGCGACCCGTTCGATGCCAGCTCGTAGAGGTGGAACGCGGCCATGCGGCTTTCGTTGGGATCGGACAGAGACATGCTGGTAGCGCCGATCACCTCGAGCGAGCCGCGCTCGGTGACCACGGTGCGGCGGACTCGCCGATGCAGGTGACCGTGCAGCACGAGCCCCCGGGACAGCCTGCCGAGCACCGCGCGTTCGGCCGCGCCGTCCACCAGACCCTCGAGCAGGGTCTTGCCCCGACGCCACGGGCTGGGCCAGGGGTGGTGCTGGAGGATGACCGGCATGCGCTCGCGCAGCTCGCGGTGACCGAGCAGCCGCTCGAGCGCGTCGAGCTGCGCGCCCCCCAGCGAGCCCGAGGCCACCAGCGGCGGCCGGGGCCGCGCAGTCGACAGACCGATCACGGCGACCGGACCGCGCAGCCGGACGAAGGGAAAGCCCTCGATACCGCTCTCGACGGGGGCTTGGGGCAGGTCCGAGCTGATGTGCTCGCGGAATGCCGCCTGAAAGCGTCGGCTGCGGAAGGAGCCGCGCGTGTAGGCATCGTGGTTGCCCGGTACGATGCTGATCTCGTCCGGCGGTAGCCCCAGCCTTGCCTGAACGAAACGGCGGGCGCCGCCGAGCTCGTTCTCCAAAGCGAGGTTACCGAGGTCACCGGTCAGCACCACGTGGTCGGGCGCGCGGCCGCGGAGCTCGTCGAGCACGGCCTCGGCGATCCAGCGCTGATGGGCCGAGCCCCGCCGCAGCTTGAGGTTGGCGTAGCCCGTGATGCGCTTGTTGAGCAGGCGTCGGGCAGCGACGCGGCCTGGGTCCGAGAAGTGGAGATCGGAGATGTGAGCGATCTGCACGAGCTTTCTCTACCACTACCGCTGAGAATTTTGGCGTCAGCGATGGTCGCGGGCGCAGCGAAACCCCCGCCAAGCGCGTCGCATCGTGGGAAGGGCGTGGCTTCGGACCGCGGTGCGCAGCCACGCCCGACCGGATTGGAAGCTCCCGCCGCGTACCACCCGCTCCTGTCCGTGGTCGGGCCCGCGCGGGTTGGTGGCGGGCGCTGGGGGATAGCCGGGCGCATACCAGTCGGCGACCCACTCCTCGACGTTTCCGGCCAGGTCGGCAATCCCTTCGGGCGTGCTGCCCTGGGGGAAGGATCCCACGGGCGCCACCTCGGCAAAACCGTCGCTGTCGTCCAACGGGTCGTAGGCGAAGCGTCCGTGGTTGCAGAGCTTGGGGTTGTAGACCCATCCCCAAGGATAGCGACGATCGGTCCAGCCGCGCGCGGCGCGTTCCCATTCGGCTTCGGTGGGCAGCCGCGCGCCGCGCCAGCCGCAGTAGGTCACGGCGTCCTGCCAGCTCACCAGCGTTACTGGCATCGCGTCTTGGGCCATCCACCGTCGCGCTTCCGGGTAGCCCGGCGCCCTGCACACCCCCGCCTCCACGCAGCGGCGATAGGCGCGATTGGGGACCTCGGTTCGGTCCAGCCAGAAGTCCCCGAGGCTCACTCGATGCTCGACAACCTCGTCGCCGAACAGCCCTGGAAAGCGCTCGGGGTCAGCGCACTCTTGTCCGCGAGGCTCGGCCGCGCACAGGGCGTGCGCCCCCACCACGTCCAGGGCGTCCGAGCCCATGGTGAAGGTGCCTCCGCGAATGAGGATCTGCTCGGGGCCAGGGCTGCGGAGCACGATCACGGGCGGCTCTTCGGCGAGCCAGTGTGACGCGCCGACGCGGGCGCGCTCGGCCAGGGCAGCACCGCTCGGGCCCGCTTCCACATCGATCGGCTGTCCCCAAAGCGCGACCGCTGCCGCCACGGCAGCGCCACCGAAGGCCTCTCCCAGCACCACCCGGCCATCGTAGCCCGCCACGGGCGAAGTGCCAGCTGTTGCTCGGCTCAGTCGCCGTCGTCCAGCAAGCCCGTTGTCAGCAGGTGGTGAACGCCCAGGGTCAGCATCAGCGCGCCGTCGGCGTCGGCGCCCGTCACGGCCGCCCATCTGCGGTCCAGCGACCAGCGCAGCGCTCCGCGAAAGCCGACGAAGGGCCCGTCGATGCGGGGCAGCAGCGGCAGCTCGAATCCCGCGCCCAGCTCGAGGCCGGAATCCCACCCGCTCGGCCGCGTCTGGGCATCGGCGCTCAGGCGGTCGGCGGCGTACACTCCCAGGGCCAGGTGCGCCGAGTCGATCAGCAGATCCACGATGGCAGGACCGCGCTCCTGGTCCTGGAAGAAGCGAGCGAGGAACAGCGGGCGAAGCTCGATGCCCCCGACTAGGGAGCGAGCCACCGGCTGTCCGCCCCGATCGAAGCTGTCCTGGTATTGCGCGTACACGCCCATCGAGCAGAGGTATTGGACGCTGGGGCGAACGGCGAGCGACTCGCCCGGGAACGACTCGGCCACCCCTAGCTCGATGCTGAGCGCCAGATCGCCCCCCAGCCGCCCATAGGCGCCGTCCTCCGCCGCCTGGGCGGGGCTCGAGGCAAGCAGGCTGCTCGCCAGCAGGGCGACCGCAGCGCGGCTCATGGCAGCAGGGCTTGTCGCACGCGCGCTCGGAGCTCGGGGGCGAACATCACCCGCACGCGCACCAGGGCCTCGTCCCGCAGGCGGTCCAGTACGAAGGACACCTCGGCCACGGGACGAGGCGGGCCCTTGCCGAAGGTGACCGCGAGCGACCAGTCGTCCGAGTAGGGAACGTCCTCGGCGATGTCCAGACCCGTGTACAGCTCCGGGTCCAGGCCCTGTTCGGCGGCGATCTCGCGCACCGTTTCGAGGGCCGAGCCACGCCCGTCGGGCGTGGCCGCATCGCCATACAGCTCGACCGTCTTGAACAGCTCCCTGTGGTGAAGGCGACGGCATAGATCGGCCAGGATGGGATCGCGCGCCTTTTGCCAAGCGTCGATGGCGCCGAGCAGCACCGTGTCGTCCAGCGCCAGGTACTGGGCGATGGTGGGTGGCTCGCCGACGGCCAGTGCGCGCAGGGCCGCGGGGACGGCGGGCAACGGAGCGCCGTCGCGCACCTGGTCGAAGGCGCGCGCCAAGATGACGCGCAGCATCCACTCGGCCGCTCGAGTGGACTTGTGGAAGTAGACCTGCTGGAACATGAACAGCCGCGCCAGGACGAAGGATTCGATTGCGGCCAAGCCCTTGGTTCCGTCGATCGCCAGCCCTGGTGGGCGGCCATCGGGCGCGGGCGAAAAGCGCAAGCTGTGCAGCAGCCAGGGAAGGTCGTAGTAGCCGTAGCGCACCTCTGTGGCATGGGCGTCGCGCAGCAGGTAGTCGCAGCGGTCCACGTCCAGCGTGCCGCTGACGGCTCGCGCTAGATAGGGCAGCTCGTGGCGACCGTGCACCAGGTTGGCGATGCGACGGGGCAGCTCGGGGTCGGAGCGGACCAGCACCTGGTGCACGCCCGTGGTCGGCTCGAGCAGGATCTGCTCCGTCCAGTCCTCGTGGGTTCTCGGGCGGTCCAGCGCGTCCTCGAACAGGTGCGATAGTGGTCCGTGGCCGAGGTCGTGCAAAAAGGCCGCCGCGATGGCGTCGCGGGCCCGCTCGCTGGTCAGCCGTTGCCAGTAGGGGATGTCGCCGTCGATCTTGCGCAGCCGCGCGATGAATTGCTGCATGACGTGCGCCGCGCCGAGGGCGTGGGCGAAGCGCGTGTGCTCGGCCCCGGGAAAGGCCAGGCAGGTCAGGCCGAGCTGTCGGATCCGCCGCAGGCGCTGCACCTCGGGCGTGCCGAGAAGCCGCACGACGATGGCGTCCTCGTCGGTGTCGAAGGTAATGAGGCCGTGGACGGGATCGCGCAGCAGCACGGCCGTGAGGGTATCGCGAAGACGATGCGAACAACAGCGCGCAGCGAGCGAGCGGGCGAGCCGGACCTCGATCTGCGGCGGTCGACCGTTTCCCGTCCCGCCCGCTCATGTCATGCTTGGGGCGGTGGGGCCGCGGCCGCTTGAGCCGCAGCCGCTCGAGGTTCAAGGCGTGAGCGCGACGGTATCGTCCAACGGTTTCCCCGAGCTCGACAAATACGAGCTGCTCGAGGAGATCGGCCACGGCGGCATGGCCACGGTTTTCCGCGCTCGGGACGTGAGGCTCGAGCGCGACGTGGCCGTGAAGGTCATCCACAAGCACCTGCGCGACAACCGCGAGGTGGCCCACCGCTTCGTCTCCGAGGCCCGCGCCGTGGCCAAGCTGCGCCATCCGGGTATCGTCGATGTGTACGACGTTTCGGACGAGGAGGACCTAGAGCGCTTCCTGGTGGTGGAGCTGATCCGCGGCACCACGCTTCGCAGCGTCCTCGAAACGCATCACGAGCTGCCCGCCGAGATCGGGGCGGCTATCGCGCTGCGCCTGTGCGAGGCGGTGGAGCACGCCCACGGTTGCGGCGTCATCCATCGCGACATCAAGCCCGAGAACGTGCTCATCGAGCTGCCGGACCGCGCGGCCGACGGCGGGGCGAGCGACTCGTCTTCCGCCGCGCAGTCGGTCGAGCCTGCCGCGGACTCGGGCGCGCGCCCCGGCTGCGGGACCTCGAGCCGGCCGAGCGATGCGCGCGCCACCTCGGTCCCGCAGGGCGGTCCGCTCGTCAAGCTCACCGACTTCGGCATCGCGAAGGTGCTCGACGCCCAGGGGTACACGTCCACGGGCCAGATCCTGGGCTCCCCGGCCCACATGGCCCCCGAGCAGATCGAGGGCGGGCCGGTCGGGCCCCACACCGACGTCTTTGCCCTGGGCGTGCTGATGTACGAGTGCATGGTCGGGCACTTGCCCTTCGTCGGTCGGAACCCAGCGCAGGTTCTGCACCGCGTGCTGGACGGCGCCTTCGAGCCAGCGGATTCCGAGCGACCCGAGGTGGGCGGTCGCTGGGCCGCGATCCTGGCGCGCGCCCTGCAGCAGGACCCGGCAGAGCGGCTGGCCACGGCTGCCGAGCTCGCCGAGCTCATCGAGCAGGAGCTCGGCGCGCTGGGGATCGACGACCCCGATGCCGAGCTGGCGGCCTACTTCGCCGACCCCGAGCGCTACGTGCAGCAGCTTGCCGATCGCCTGGTCGCCCCGCTTCTGCGGCGCGGCGAAGCGGCGCGTCGCCAGGGCTGCATCCACGAAGCGGCCGCGGACTTCAACCGCGCGCTGGCCTTTCGCCCGCACGACATGGCCATCCTCAAGCGCGTGAGCGCGCTGTCGGTTCGCACGGCATGGCGGCGGCGGCTCGAGCGCCTGGCCGTCATCGCCTTGGGCTCGGCGCTGCTCGGTGGCTCGGCCTACGCCGTCACGCGGTGGGTCAAGCCGGCTGCGAGCGCCCGCCCGCGCGCCCGCGTCGTATCCCCATGGGCCACAGCCGTCGCCCGCTGGGCCCGAGACGCCAGCCCGCCAGCCCGCCTTCAGCCCACGGGCTCGCCCGAGCCCACGGCCACGGTCCTGACAGGACCTCGGCCCCCGTCTTCGATCAACGCGGGCACGACCTCGGTGCCGACGAAGCCGACAGCGCTCCGCAAGGTTCGCTTCTCGCTGATCCCCACCGGGGCCCATCTCCTGCTCGACGGACGAGAGGTGAGCTGGTTCGGCCGCACCTTCGAGCTCGAGCCTGGACCGCACCCAGTGCGCATCACCCTGCCGCCAGGCACGAGCTGCTGCAAGCCCCGCGGCGCCACCGCCACGATCGAGCCAGCCCATCCCGATCGGCCCGACGAGGTGCAGGTGATCGTGCTCAAAGCCGAGCCTCGGCCGGCCACCGTGACCCTCGTTGGGGCGCCGCCCGAGGGTCGTTTTGTGTGCCTGGGCATCAACCTGTCGGGTGGGGCTGACGTGCCCGTTCGCGTCACCCTGCCGCAGCCCACCTGGACGGGGCAATGCCAGCTCTCTCCCAAAGGCGGCAGCCCCACCGTGACCCTGCGTGCTGGCGAGCACAACCGCATCGCTTGGCAAGGTCCTTGAGCCCGTCGCACGACGAACATAGGCTGGACCCAGCGCTGCCGCCGGGCCCGCATCGGGCTTGGTGTGCCGCGGAAGAAGGCACGCCCTCGTGCGCATCTGCTCGCTCGTCTTCGTCCTGGTGACGCTCGGGCTCATCGCCCTGGCGCGGCCCGCTCGCGCTGGCGACCTGGAGGAGTTCCAGCTCGCCAAGAGCCGCTACGACGCGGGCAACTACGAGCAGGCGGCGGCGCGCTTCGCCGTGCTGCTCGATCCCAACGAGCCGACGCACCTAACGGATCCGAAGCTGCGCCGACTGGCGGGCCCCTTGTACGCCGCATCGCTCGTGGCCCTCGGCCGCCTCGAGCAGGCCGACGAGGTCATCGCCGACACCCTGCGGGCCGACCCGTCGAACATGCCCACGGCGGGCGACTTTCCCCAACCCGTCATCGACCGCTTCATCAAAGTTCGGGGCGAGATCGCCGAGGAGCTCAATGCCATCCAGCAGGCGCGCGACCAGCACAAGCGCCAGCAGGAGCTGGACCGGCAGCGGCGGCGGGCGGCCGAGCTGGCGCGTCTGGCCAAGCTCGAGCAGATGGCCTCCGAGGAGCGCATCGTCGAAGAGCGCTCGCGGCTCGTGGCGATGTTGCCCTTTGGCGTGGGTCAGTTCCAGAACGACGATTTGGGACTGGGGCTGTTCTTCGCCATCAGCGAGGGCGTGTTCGCGGCCGGCTCGGTTGTCTCGGCGATCATCGCCTACGACTATGCGGCGGTCGATTGCCGCACCTTCGTCGATCCCGACACGGGGGCCCCGGCCGATTGTGCCGAGCTCCAGTCGTCCTTCGAGCTGGCGCGCACCATGAACTGGATTTCGTTCTCCGCCACGATGGTGCTGGCGGCCGCTGGCATCATCGAGGCCCAGGCCTCGTTCGAGCCCGAGCGCGTCGAGGTGCGCAAGCGCCCGCTGCCTCCCGAGGTGAAGGTCGAGCCCTCGGCGACGGCCACCGAGTCCGGCGCCGCGCTGGGTTTGACGATTCGGTTTTGAATCAGCGAGGCGTGCGAGCGGCGACGATCCAGAAGCCGCCTAGATAGGCCAGGGGCGAGTCGCACAGCCGCTGCTCGGCCGCCCGCAGCAGCCGTCCGAGCAGCGGAAGGCGCAGGGCTGCGGCCGCGGGGGTCACGATGCGCACACCGCGCGATGCCACGATGCGACAGCCGGCTGGCAGCAGGCTGGCGACGCGCCAGGGCCTATCGAAGCGCGTGTACACATCGGCCTCGGTACGCGCTTGGCTGACGGCGCGCGGATGCGCGATGCGCTTGGCCAGAGCGCGCAAGCTGAGCGGGTTGTAGAACTCGGCCACCAGCACGCCTCCGGGGCGCACCACCCGCGCCATCTCGCCGAGCGCGCGACGGATGTCCCGCACGTGGGGAAGGGTCTTGAACGAGCAGGCCACGTCGAAGCTCGCCGATTCGAAGGGTAGGGCCGTGGCGCTCGCCTGAACGACGTCCAGGCCGCGCGCGCGCGCCCGCTCCAGCATGCCTGCCGATAGATCCACGCCCCGAGCCTCTTTGGCAAAGCGCGCGGTGCGCTCGAGCAGCAGCCCCGTGCCGCAGCCCACCTCCAGCACGCTCCTTCCCGCGGCGTAGCGCTCCAGGAAACCGAGCTCGAGGGCGTCGACCATGTCGTGGTAGCCGCCCGGCACCCTGCCGCCGCGGTGGGCGTCGTAGCGGCGCGCGAAGTCGTCGTAGTAGGCCCGCGTAACGTCGAGCTCGCGCTCGTCGGGGGGCCTTGGCGGCTCGACGCCTAAGCCGGTAGCTGGCTTGGTCATGACGAAGGCTACCTCCGCTGGTGACGCAAGGGTTGAGAAGTTATTGCGAACTGATCAAGTTTGCCACGGAGAGACCCTTGCGGGGGTTTGGGGGCAG